>JBOGJQ010000089.1:0-1746 GCA_050745405.1 Thermoanaerobaculia bacterium
CTGCTGCTCCTGAGGCGGGGCCGCGCCGGCCTGCGCGGCGGCCTCCGGCCGTCGCGGCGCAGCCGGGCGTCCCGTCTGCTCCGGGCGCCTCCCGCCGGGGCGCGGCTTTCCTTTTCCGCGGCCGGGCCGCTGGGACTCGGCTGCCCTCGTTCCCCCGCGGGCGGCGAGCTTCGCGCGCAGCCTCCGCGCGGCGTCGGCTTCGCGCCGCATCCGGACGGGATCGTGCCCGCAGTACGGGCAGCGAAGCCACCCCTCGGGGTAGGTCCGGGTGCAGGCCGAACATAGAATGCTCTTCGGCAGCGGCATGTCGCGCGGATTCTACCGAATCGTATGAACGACGAAAGGCGCAAGACCCTCGAGACGCTTCTCGAGCTCGCGGCGGGCGAAGATCCGGCCGCGTGCTGGGACCCGGCCCGCGCCACGGCGCTTCTGCGCGGACAGGCGACGCGCGCGGAGCTCGAGGAGCTCGGCGCGTCCGAGGAATTGCTTCGCGAGATCTTCGCCGGTGAGGGGGAGCGATGAGCGGACGGTTCTCCATCCGGATCGAGGCGCGGTTCGAGGCGGCGCACTTCCTTCGCAGCTACCGCGGCATCTCCGAGCCGCTTCACGGGCACTCGTACCGCGTCGAAGCGCAGCTCAGCGGCGCCGGGTCGGGACTCGATGCCGACGCGATCGCGGTCGACTTCGTCTCTTCGAAAAAGGAGCTCGAGCGGCTCGCGAAGCGCCTGGACTACGGCTGCATCAACGACGTCCCCCCATTCGACACGACCAACCCCTCGGCCGAGAACATCGCGGAGTGGTTCTGGCGAGAGCTGTCCGCGTCGGTGGCGAAAGAGAACGCCGTCGTCGAGGCGGTGACGGTGTGGGAAGGTCCGGTGAACGCGGCAACGTACACGCCGGGATAGGGCCTCCCTTTGGGCGGTCGTTCGCGCGGCCTGAGGCCGCGCGCTGGCGGCCGCGGATCCGTCGTCAGTCGTCCGCCGTCAGTCGTCAGCTCCCCGACCCGGCCCGAGCCCGGCTTTTCAGCCGGCGGCGGATCCGTCGTTTCGTCGTCCGCAGGCGCCCGTCAGGGCGCTGGAAAATAGCCGGGGGCGAAGCGCGGAGCGCGAGCCCCCGGTCATCCGGACAAGCAATGATTCCGCGCCCTGAAAGGGCGGCGGATCCCGCGCCCCTGCGGGGCGCAAATCCGAATGTCGACGCCATTCCGGGGGTTCGCGCGCTCCGCGCGCTTCACCCCCGGCTATTTTCCGGCGCCCTGCGGGCGCTCGTCTTCCGGGGCCGTGCTCGTCGTCGTCGGTTCCGTGGTCGTGGGATACGCCGGCCGCAGGCCGCCAGAACGGCCGGCTCCGCGGAGCAGCGCCGGCCCTACTCGGATCGCGACGTCGTCAACACGTAGTCGGACGACGCGAACGCGACGAGCGCTCCTTCGCCGTCGTGCACGTCGATACGGGCGACGCAGACGTTCGATCCCTTCTTCACGATCGTCGCGGTCGCGCGCACGGGACCCTTCGCGCGCCGGATGTAGTGCACGCCGAGGTGGGAGGTCGCGAACCCCATCTTTCCGTCGAAGTTCGTCGCGAGGGCGCCGGCGACCGCGGTGTCCGCGAGAACCGCGATCACGCCGCCATGGATCGTTCCCGATCCGTTGTCCGTGTACTCGTTGAGCTCCGCCTCGACCGTGCATCGGTCGAGCGTCAGATCGATGATGCGCATCCCGAATGCTCGGTGCAGCGGGCGGCCGGCGAA
>JBOGJQ010000090.1:0-6505 GCA_050745405.1 Thermoanaerobaculia bacterium
ATAACACCGGACGCCCGTCATCCTGAGCGTGGAGGGGCGGGCGGGCGTGAAGCGAAGGATCTCCTCAGCCGGGTCTCAATTCGGCAGGTTGTCGCGAGTCGGCGTCGCGGATCAGGAGATCCGGAGCCTGCACTGAGGAGCGGCAGCGACGAAGTGTCGCTTCGCTCCTCAGGATGACGACTCTGGTTCTAGGATGACCAGCGACCAGCGACCGGCGGAGGACTTGGCATACGCATCGCAGAGCCCGCCTGTCGGCAACGAAGGAAAGGAACCGACATGGGCAACCTGATCTGGATCATCATCGTCGTTCTGGCGATCCTCTGGCTCCTCGGATTTCTCGTGGTCGACATCGGCGGCGGGCTGATCCACATCCTCCTCGTCATCGCTCTCATCCTCGTCATCTGGCGTCTCGCCACGGGCAAACGGATCTAGGCCACGAAGGACGATGTCGTGTCAGGCATCATCTGGATTCTCGTCCCCCTCCTCCTCATCCTCTGGATCGTGGGATTCATCCTCTATCCGGTGGGCGGATTCCTCATCCACATTCTCCTTGCGGCCGCGCTGCTGATTCTGATCTTCGGGATCCTTCTCCGGCTGAAGAAGGGCGGGCCGCCCAACGTGCCGCCGGCGGGGTGAGGCGGGCTACTTCACGCGCGCGAGGAGCGTCTCGAGGCGCCGGCGATCGACCGGCGCGTCGACGCGCCCGCCGCGCTTGATCGACGTCCCGACGATGAACGCATCGGCGACGGACGCGAGGGCGGCGGCGTTTCCCGCGCGCAGGCCGCTTCCGACGACGAGCGGCGCGTCCGGAACGACGGTGCTCAGCCGCTCGAGGGCGCCCGGATCGGCAGGAGCTCCGGTCGCGCGGCCGCTCACCACGAGCGCGTCGGCGAGAGCGCGCTCCCGCAGGTCGCGCGCGGCCTGATCGGCGTCCGTTCCCGGAAGCGGGGCGGCGTGCTTGACCATCCAGTCCGCGAAGATCGCAACGCCGGGCGCGAACGCCGCGCGGTCGCGGAGCACGGCGGCCGCGTCGCCCTCGACGACTCCCTGATCCGTCAGCATCACCCCCGCGAGCACGTTGATCCGCACGAACGCGGCACCGGTCGCGGCTGCGACGGCGATCGCCGCGCGGCCGTCGTTCCGGAGCACGTTGACACCGATCGGGATCCGGACCTCCCGCGCGATCTCCGCGACGGCGCGCGCGATCCCCGCCACCGCGACCGGCGCGGCGGTCTTCCCGAACGGGCGATCGCCGAAGTTCTCGACGACGATGCCGTCGGCACCCGCCGCGGCGATCGTCCGCGCGTCGGCGAGGGCACGGGCGACGACGCGCTCGAACGATCCGCCGAACAGCGGCGCGCCCGGCAGCGGCCCGAGATGGACCATCGCGAACACGGCCCGCTTTCCGAACCGGCGCCGGAACGCATCGCGATCCAGAGGAAGCGTCATCGCCTCATTCTATGACTCCCGACTCTGGACTCCCGACTCCCGACTCCGATACCCTCCGCGCGCGATGCCGCCCGTTCACCTCTTCAATACGCGCACGCGGCGCATCGAGCCGTTCGAGCCCCTCACGCCGGGCGAGGTCCGGATGTACTGCTGCGGCCCGACCGTCTACGACCGCGTCCACGTCGGGAATCTCCGCACGTTTCTCTGGGGAGACGTCCTCCGCCGCTATCTCGAATGGAAGGGGCTGCGCGTCACCCAGGTGATGAACTTCACCGACGTCGACGATCGCATCATCGAGAAGGCGAACGAGGCCGGGACCGACATCCGGACGTACACGGCACCTCACGTCGACGCGTTCTTCGAGGACGTCGACGCGCTGCGGATCCGCCGCGCCGACGTCTACCCGAAGGCGACCGAGCACATCCCCGAGATGGTCGATCTCGTGGAGCGGCTCCAGCGCGCCGGACACACGTACGTCGCCGACGGCTCGACCTACTTCCGCATCGGGACGTTCCCCCCGTACGGCCGCCTCGCCCAGCTCGAGCTCGAGCGCCGCCCGGAGTTCACGCGCATCGAGTCCGACCGGTACGAGAAGGAGGACGCGCGCGACTTCGTCCTCTGGAAGGCGAAGAAGGAAGGCGAGCCGTCGTGGGACGTGGCGATCGGCGAAGGCCGCCCCGGATGGCACCTCGAGTGCTCGGCGATGTCGATGAAGTATCTCGGCGAGACGTTCGATATCCACACGGGCGGCGTCGACCTGATCTTCCCTCACCACGAAAACGAGATCGCGCAGAGCGAAGGAGCGACGGGGAAGCCGTTCGTCCGCTACTGGGTCCACGGCGAGCACCTGATCGTCGAGGACCAGAAGATGTCGAAGTCGCTCGGGAACATCCTGACGCTCCCGGGGCTGCTCTCTCAGGGATGGGACCCGCTCCACGTCCGCTACGCCCTGCTCGCGGTGCCGCACCGGACCAAGCTGAATTTCACGACGCGGAGCCTCGAGGACGCGAAGAGCGCCACGGAGCGCCTCGAGCTCTTCCTGCTGCGGATGCGGGAGATCGCCGCCGCTGGAGCTCCCGAGACGGGACGCGGCACCGAGATCGCGTCGCGCTTCCGGACCGACTTCGAGACCGCGATGGACGACGATCTCAATACCGCGGGGGCTCTCGGCGCCCTCTTCGTCATGGTGCGCGACGCGAACATCGCCGCGGACGAGGGGCGGCTCGGGGCCGGCGACGCGAAGGCGCTGCAGGCGGCCTTCGAGCCGGTCGACGCGGTCTTCGACGTGACGCCCGCCCTCGACCAGGAGCTCGACCGGGAGATCGAGGCGATGATCGAGGCGCGGAACGCGGCGCGCAAAGCGCGCGCCTTCGCCGAGTCCGACCGGATCCGCGACGAGCTCCTCGCCCGAGGGATCATTCTCGAGGACACGCCGGCCGGAACCCGGTGGCGCAGAGGCTGACGATGATCGGCTACCTCGAAGGAACGATCCGGTCGCTCGAGCCGCAGCGCGCCGTCATCGTCGCCGGCGGCGTCGGGTACGCCGTCCAGATCCCGCTGACGACCTATTACCGGCTCGAGGGGAAGTCGACCGCCGCGCTCGAGATCCACACGCACGTGCGCGAGGACGCAATCGCCCTCTACGGCTTCTCCACCGTCGCGGAGAAGGACGCGTTCGAAAAGCTCATTTCCGTGAGCGGTATCGGGCCGCGCCTCGCGCAGGTGATCCTGTCGGGCATCGAGGTCGGCGAGCTCGCCGACGCGATCGTCCGCGGGGATACGCGCCGCCTCTCGGCGATCCCCGGCCTCGGCAAAAAGACCTCGGAGCGGATCTGCCTCGAGCTTCGCGACAAGCTCGTCGCGACCGCCGGAGCGGCGCCCGCACCCGCCGCCGCGGCGGCGCCGCCCTCGCTCGACCACGACGTCGTGTCGGCACTCGTGAACCTCGGCTACAAGGACGCCGCCGCGGAGAACGCCGTCCGCACCGCGCGCCAGAACTTCGATCAAGAGCCGGAGCTGTCGACGCTCCTCCGGGCGGCCCTCCGCCTCCTGACCAAATGATCGGCCGGTCGCCGGGCGACTTTCTCGTCGTTGTGCTGGGCACGGCCATCCTCGTCGCCTCCTTCGGCGTCGGGATCGCGCAGAGCTACGGCGCCGATCTCCTCCCGGATCGCGAAGTCTGCTGGAGCCGGCTCGTTCTCGGACGCCCCTGCCCCGGATGCGGCCTCACGCGGAGCTTCGTGGCCGCGGCGCGCGGCGATATCCCGCGCGCGAGCGCGTGGAACCCCGCCGGCCCCCCGCTTTTCGCCCTCGTCGCCGCCGTCACGCTTCTCCACGGGCTGCGTCTCGCGGGAGCCGCGCTGCCCTGGCTCGGCTGGCTCGACATCGTGGCCGCCGCGGCCGCTGCCGGCGTTCTCCTCGCCCGCGCCTGGACTTTCTTCGCCACCGGACCGCCGCCAGGGGTGTAGTTTTCCCCCCTTTGCGCCACTCCTTAGGCAGACGCATGGAGCTGGCCCACGACGAACCCAGGGTGCTCGCGCCGCGCGCGGGGCTCCTCGATCTTCTGAGCGAGCTGCGCGCGCTCGCACCGGAAGATCTCCGCGCGGAAGTCCGCGCGTGGCTCCGCGACCCGGCACCCGGCTCGCGGATCGGACGGATCGCCGAGCGCCTCCTCGTCGACCCCGACGACGCCCGGGAGTTTCTCGAGAATACGGACGCCGTCCTCGCTCTGGTCCACGGACGCGTCGCCGACCTCCACGGCCTCCGCTGCTCGATCCCTGTCGCGGAGCCGGTCGAGCGCTCGGGCGAAGCGCGCATCGAGGCGTGGGCGGGTGCGACGATCGAGGGCGACGGAGACGGGCGCCTCTTCGGCCGCCTTCTCCGGTTCGATCGGAAGCGCTACGCGGCGATCCGGATCGGCGTCGGCGCCACGGCGTCGGGGCGCCTTTCGGAACGCGACGCGTTCGGCGAAGCGACGGCCGCCGCGGCTTTCAGCGGCGGCGCGGAGTTCGTTCTCGACAACGTCTTCCTGCACGAGAGGGACGAGCCGGCTCTCGACGTCGTGCGCGCCGACCTCCACGCGTTCCTCCCTCCGTGGCGGCTCGACGGACACCGCCTCGATTTCCGCGACGGAAAGCCGAGACAGTTCGTCCATCTCGGCGGCGCCGGCAGCATCGAGATCGGCGGACGCGCCCGGTGGCGCGACGCTCGTTTTACGCGCGTCGCTCTCGGCGACGAGGGGATTCTCGACGCCGCGCTCGCGTTCGCCGGAGGCGTGTCGGCGACAGCGAACTTCACGGCGACGCTCCACGGCGACTTTCACGTGCTGATCGAGCCTGCCGCCGGGGAGCGGCTGCGCGTTCACGTCGCCCGCGGCTCGTCGTCGCGGCAGAGCGCGCGCGTCGCCGCCGGCGCCGACCTCACGATCACGGGCATCGCTCCCCTTGCCCGCGGCGTCGTCAGAGAGCTCGTCGGCGAGCTTCCCGACTTCGTCGCGACGCTCGCCGAGCGCGCCGATCGCTGGACCGACCTCCACGCGCTCTTCGCCGGAGAAGTCGACCGCCACGTCGAGGACATTCTCGGCGACGAGCGCTTCACGCGCCGGCTCGAGGAGTGGCTCGAGGAGATCCGGATTCGCGTCGAGGTCCGGCGCCGGCTCCGGGCGCTCGTCGCCCGCGCGGCGGGAGCGGCGGCCGCCGAGGCCATCGACCGGATCGAAGAGGAGATCGGTCCGGCCGTCGAGGCGGTGCGGCGCGCAGT
This sequence comes from Thermoanaerobaculia bacterium, assembly GCA_050745405.1. Classification (GTDB taxonomy): domain Bacteria; phylum Acidobacteriota; class Thermoanaerobaculia; order Gp7-AA8; family Gp7-AA8; genus JBOGJQ01. Next base: position 5,209 of record JBOGJQ010000090.1, read on the forward strand.
CGCGCGGCTCTACGCCGTCTTCCGCAGGATCGAAGAGGCGATCGATGCGGCCGCGCGCGTGCGCATCGGCGTCGCGCTCTCCCGCGCGACGAAACGGACCGAAGAGTCCGACGCCGCGTTCGTGTTCGACATCGATCCGGCGGCGGAGCCCGCGACGTTCCGCGACATGCTCCGCGGGCGTTTCGCCGGCGCGTTCGAGCACGCCGCCTCGGGATCTCCCGCCGTTCGCCTCGAGCAAGGACCGCTCGGACGCTCCGGCTCGTTCGAGATCCGGACGGCGCTCGATGTCACGCTGATCGGCAGGACGATCGGAACGGGGACGATTCTCGAGCAGGAGTGGGAGTACGAGGTCTCCGCGACGGGAGAGATCGAGATCGCCGCCGAAGCATCGCTGGAGAAGTGGCGGCGGGCCTGGCGATCGGTCCGCGCCGTCGCGCTGCGCGTCGAATCGGAGGCGGACGGCGCGACGGCGTCGGACCGCCTCGTCGTCGAGGCGTCGATCGAATTCGAGCCGAACGAGCCCGAGCTCCGGGACCACGAGAACGCGATGATCGAGCTCGGCGTCCTCGACGGACCGACCACGATGATGCAGGAACTCCCGATCGAGGCGAAGCGCTTCTCGCTTCGCCCGTTCGGACGAATCGAATCGGCGGTGGCGCTCCGGTTGAGCTGGGAAGACGTCCGCGCGATCGTCGAGGGCCAGCTCCCCCTCGCACGCGGAACCATCGCGCGTCATCTTGCCCGCTGGGCGTCGCCGCCGGCCAGTTTCCTCCGCCGCCGCGGGACCGATCGCCTCCCGCTCTTCGCATGGCCCTCGACGCTCGCGTGGGCGGACGAGCCGATCGTCGAGACCCACCGGACGATCCGCTTCGCCGACGTCGCCGGACGCGTTCACGTCGACGTGCCCGCCGGCGCGCCGCTGCGCGCCGTCGCGCTCTACGCGCGGACGGTGCTGCTCTTCGAGCGGCTTCTGCGCCGTCTCGGCGAGTGGGAGCGCACGGCCGCTGGCGCGGGCGAGGACGCGCTCGAGATCATCCGCCGCGACCAGCGCGAGCTCCTTCGCGCCGCCGCTCCTCTCCTCCAGTTCCCCTCCTCCGCCGTCGGCTTCGCCCTCATCGGCACCCTCATCGACCTTCTTCCCGACAGCTCGACCGCTCAGACGTCGCTCGTGATCCGGCGCGAAGACCGGAAGCGGTTCGTGTATTAGGCGTCAGTCGTCAGTCGTCAGTCGTCGGGGTTCACAGTTGCGCGTTCAAGGAAGCCGTCATCCTGACGAGCGAAGCGAGGAAGGATCTCC
>JBOGJQ010000091.1:0-4707 GCA_050745405.1 Thermoanaerobaculia bacterium
TTTCTCACTTCTACGTTCTGCGTTCTGCGTTCTGCGTTCAAAAAACATAGACTTCAGGCGTGCAGTCGAAATCTCTTCAGGTCCACACGTCAGAACGAGAACAAGTTCTCCTCGTCACGAACGAAGTCGAGCAGGCGCTGAAGGAGCTCGCCCCGGATGCCGAAGGGATCTGCACGATCTTCACCCCCCACACGACGACGGCGCTCACGATCAACGAGGACGCCGACCCGGACGTGCGGACGGACCTGCTGCGCGCGTTCAAGGCGCTCGTCCCGGACGTCCGCTTCGACCACGGCGAGGGGAACTCGGATGCGCACTTTCTCTCGACCGTGATCGGCGTGTCGCTCCAGGTCCCCCATCGGCGCGGCCGGCTGCTCCTCGGACGGTGGCAGGGAATCTGGTTCGTCGAGCTCGACGGGCCGCGCGCGAGGGAGATGGTCGTCCATGTCCCGTGAGACGTTCGACGTCGTCGTGATCGGCGGCGGGACCGCGGGTCTCGTCACCGCCTCGGGGTGCGCGCGCCTCGGCCGGCGGGTCGCTCTCGTCGAGCGGGCGGAGCTCGGCGGAGAGTGTCTCTGGACCGGTTGCGTTCCGAGCAAGGCGCTCATCGCGACGGCGCGCGTCGCCGACACGATCCGTCACGCCTGGCGCTACGGCATCGACCCCGTCGAGCCGGTGATCGACGGCGCGCGCGTTCTCGAATCGATGCGCGAGACGCAGCGGATCACGCAGAAGCACGACGACCCGGACAAGTTCCGCCGCCTCGGCATCGACGTCGTCTTCGGCGAGGCGCGCCTCCGCCCGAGGCGCGAGGTCGCGGTGGGCGGGCGCATTCTCGTCGCGAAGGACGTCGTTCTCGCGACCGGCTCCCGGACGCGCATTCCTGACGTCGAAGGCCTCGACGAGACGGGATTCGTCGACCACGTCTCATTTCTCCGCCTCCAGAGCTTCCCGCGCTCGGTCGTCATCCTCGGCGGCGGAGCCGTCGGCGTCGAGTTCGCGCAGATGCTCCGCCGCTTCGGCACCGAAGTCACGCTCGTCCAGAGAGGGCCGTCGCTCCTCCCCCGCGAAGACGCGGCGATCCGCAGCGGCGTCCGCGCGCTGCTGCTCGGGAACGGAATCGACGTCCGCCTCGACGCGACGGCCGTTCGCGCGCGCTGCGACGCGGGGCGGAAGATCGTCACGATGCGCGGCGGCGACGGCTCCGAGACAGACATCGCGGCTCAGGAGATCTTCGTCGCCACGGGGCGGCGCGGAAACGTCGAGAACCTCGGGCTCGAGGAGACGGGCGTCCGCACGGAAAAGGACTTCGTCGTCGCCGACCGCGCGCTCCGGACCACAGCCCACCGCGTGTGGGCGTGCGGCGACGTCCACGGGAGCCTGCTGTTCACCCACGTCGCCGCGCACGAAGCGGCCACGCTCGTCCGCAACATTCTCTTTCCCGGCCGCAGCGCAGTCGACTACGACAACGTGCCGTGGGCGGTGTTCACGGATCCCGAAGTCGCTCGCGTCGGCTTGACGGAAGAGGAGGCGGCGCGCGAGCTCGGAACGGACGGCGTGCGGACGTGGACCGTGGAGATGGCGGACTTGGACCGGCCCGTCGCGGACAGGGCGACGGAGGGCTTCCTCAAAGTCGTCACGACGCCGCGCGGGAAAATCCTCGGGGCGCACGCGCTCTGTGCGGGCGCGTCGTCGCTGATCGCCACGATCGTCCTCGCGCGCGACCGCGGAGCGACTCTGGGACGGCTCGGGCGGCTCGTCAGCCCCTACCCGTCCCTCCCCGATGGATTCGGAAAGCTCGGGGCATCTTATTTTCAGGAACTTGCATCAGGACGACTCGGCCGCCTGGCGCGGCGGGTCGTCTCGTGGACGCATCAATGATCGGTGGCGAACGCATTGCATCCCGCCGCCCGGTAGTGTCCCGTCAGAACTCAAAGGAGGCTCGATGAACAAGCTGCTCGTTTCCGTCACCGCCATCCTGATGCTCGCCGGCTGCGCCACCACCGCGCCGGGTTTGACCGCCGCGGCCGACCTCGATGCGAAGAGCGGCTCGAACGTCGACGGGACCGTCCGCTTCGAGGAGATCCTCGTGGGTGGCATCCCCGCGGTGCGGGTGACGGTCGACGCGACCGGCGTTCCGGCCGGCACCCACGGCTTTCACATCCACCAGGTCGGCGACTGCAGCGCTCCGGACGCGAGCTCGGCGGGCGATCACTTCAACCCCGGCGGCGAGCGTCACGGCTCCCGCGGCTCGGCGCAACGCCACGCCGGCGACTTCGGCAACGTCGAAGCGAACGCGAACGGCGCGGTGAGCTCCAGCTTCGTCATCAACGGCGTCACCGTCGGCGCCGGATCGAGCTCGGTCGTGGGCAGAGCGATCGTTCTTCACGCGCAGCGCGACGATCTCACCTCGCAGCCGAGCGGCAACGCGGGCGCGCGGATCGCTTGCGGCGTCATTCGCCCGGCGACGATGTGATGCGCCGCGCCGCCGCCGGCATTCTCGCTCTCATCGCCGCCGCGTGCGCGCGACAAGCCGGTCCCGCCCCCGCGGCGCCACCGGTCCCGGAGCCGCCTGGAGCACTCGAGATCCGCGTCGAGCCGAACCCCGTCCTCGCGATTCCCGCGGGAGAATCGACGTGGGAGTTTCCGTTCACCCTCACCGTCGCGGAGACCGGCGGAGGAAGCGTCGAGATCACGCGCGTCGGCATCGAGGTCTTCACGGTCGGCGGCCTGAAGATCTACGGCAGCGAGCTCACCGCCTCGGAGATCGACCGACGCGGCTATCCCCGCCGGCTCGAGCCGTTCGGGGAGGTGCGCTACACCATGCGGCCGCGGCAGCGGGTGCCGGACGAGCGCCTCTTCGGCAATTTCTGGGGCGAGCTGTGGGCCGAGGGCGTGGACAGTGGCGGAAGGAGGATCGAGACGCGTACGCGCGTCACGATCCGGCGGGGCGAATGACGCAATAGGGACGGGGTCGGATCTGTTGATCGGCCCAGAGAACAAGGAGGAAACGCATGTATCCAGAAGAACTCGTTCAGCCGATGCGCCAGGAGCTCACGCGCCTCGGGATCCAGGAAACGCGGACGGCCGAACAGGTCGACGCGGTGCTCGGAGAGAAGAAGGGGACCGTCCTCGTGGTCGTGAACTCGGTCTGCGGCTGCGCCGCCGGAAACGCGCGCCCGGCCGTCGCGATGGCGCTCCAGAACGGCTGTCTTCCCGACAAGATGATCACGGTGTTCGCCGGGAACGACAAGGAAGCGACCCAGCGCGCCCGGTCGTACTTCGCGGGCTACCGTCCCTCGTCGCCGTCGATCGCGCTCGTGCGCGATGGCGAGGTCGTGAAGATGTTCGAGCGGCACGACATCGAGGGACGCGAGGCGGCGGAGATCGCGGACGAGCTGATGAGCGCCTTCGATCAGCACTGCTCGAAGGCGACGGCCTGACGATTCGGCTTTCGCTGTGTTCAAAAGGCGAGCCTCACGGCTCGCCTTTTTTCATGGCCGCACGACTGGCCGGTGCCTCGACTCCTGCATGAGCACCCACGCGACGAGGTCGCGGCTGTCGACGACGGCGTCCTCGTTCACATCGGCGCCCCACGTCGCGGCGAATTCGCCGAGGTGGATGTCTGTGATCGCGGGGCCGTCGCCGTCGACCAGCTCGTGCGCGAGCGCCTCGAGATCGTCCCCGGCGACGGTGCCGTCGCCGTTCACGTCGCCGCGCAGCGGAAGGTGCAGTCTCCAGATCGCCAACGGCGTCGCGAACAGAATCTCTCCCGTCGGGGCCTGGACGACGTCGAGAATCGACCTGAAGGTACCGAGCTGCGGGAGATCAGCGAGGATCGGGATCGGCTCGAGAACGGCGGCGTCGACGTCCGGAAAAAGGAAGAGTGTGTTCGGGACGTAGCTCCCGACGAGGAGTGCCGTGCGGTTCGGCACGAGGTCGCGGGCGAGCGTCATCCCGGTCGGGGCTACGGTGGTCGGGAAGACGTACGCGGGCGGCGTCATCCCGTCGATCGCGGGCTCGTTGCCCATCGTCATCGGCCAGCCGTGGTTCTCGCCTTCGCGAACGAACGCGATCTCGTCGCCACCGGCGGAGCCGTTGTCGCCGACGATGAGGTAGTCGCCGGAGGGGTGGAGCAAGAGGTCGTAGGGATTGCGGAAGCCGCGCGCGAACGCTTCCGGCTCGCCGTCTCGGGGGATTCTCCAGATGCGCCCCGCGGTGAAGCCGTCGAGCTGCGCAGGAAGGCCGACGCCGTAGTCGCCGATGCCGAGCCAGATCGTCCCGTCGGGGCCGACGATCGGGTTCCCGCCGTGGTGCTCGGTCGAGCAGGGACTGCCGCCGGCGCAGAGGAAACGGGCGAGCTCGCGCTCCTCTCCCGTCTTCGGGTCGACGGCGGCCACGATGTCGGCGGTGATATCCGGGGTTACGTAATGGGCGACGATCTCGTCGTCGCGGAAGGCGATACCGAGGAGGACGGCATTGCCGGTCGAGGCGGTGGGGAGTGTGGCGATGCGGATCGAGCGCTCGCCTTCGAGGCGGAAGATCCCGCCTTCGGTGACCGAGTAGTACAGATTCCCGTGACGATCGAAGGCAATCGACGTGACGAACCCCTCGGAGCCGGCGACGCGCTCGACCCGGAAGCCGGGGAGGAGCGAAGCGGCCGCGGCCGGTGCGGCGAGCGCGAGAGCGAGCAGAACGACACGAACC
>JBOGJQ010000092.1:0-7475 GCA_050745405.1 Thermoanaerobaculia bacterium
GCGAGACGCCCGGGCCACTTTCCGCCCTCCCGCCCGCCGACGCGGAGCGATGGTGGCACGGGCGTCTCGCCCGTGCCCCCGTCACGTCATCGGGACGATCGCGAAAACCAGCGCTGCCCGGGTGGGACCGTGAATTTCGTCGCGATGAGCCAGTACAGCGTCGCGCCGAGCGGAACGCCGAGGATGGCGACGGGGAGGTTCTTCGCGAGGAGAGGCGGGATCGCGATACCCCAGAATGCCGTGAACGGATCGGCAGCGGCGGTCCAGTTGACGACGAATCCCGCGACGAAGAGCGGCGCGACGAGTGCGTGCCGCGCGCGCGGGCCGAGCACGTCGAAGAGGGCGACGAGCGGAACGATCAGCGCCGGGAGCGCCGGCACGAGAAGGCGCGGCCCGTAGCATGAGCCGCCGTCCCACCCCGTCCACGCCGCGCTCACCGCGTAGTAGCCGGCGAACGCCAGGAGTGCCGCCATCGAAAGGTCCGCCGGCACGAGGCGGCTGCGACGAACCCATCCTGCTGCGGCGATCGTGAGGAGAGGCGCGAACCAGAGGAGGCCGTGCCCGGCATCGACGAGAAGCCCGATCGCTCCTTCGAGCGGATCGCCGATCGCGAATGGCTGATACGTGGAGAACGGAGTGCCGACGACGAGGAGATTCTTCACCGCGAACGCAACGCCGAAGAGAAGAGGTCCGATCGTCAGGACGAGAGTTCGCCGGAGGCCGAGCGGCCGGACACATCCGACGAGAATCGCGACGACGAGGATCGCGCCCGTCTCCTTCATCGCGATCGTCAGCGCGAGAAGGAGAGACGCGACGACGTACCGCCGCGCGACGATCGCCGCGATCGCGAAGATCGCGAACGACACGGTGTACGGCTCGGTGAAGAACGTGCGCCCGTAGAACCAGAGCGGCGACGAGAACCAGGCGCAGAACGCGACGAGCGCCGCGTCGCGCTCGTTCCGCATGAGGCGCGCGAGAAGGCACCACCCGGCGAGAAGAGCCCCGAACGTCAGCGCGAGGGTGAGGCCGAGAAGGAGAAAATCGGTGGCGAGCCCGGAGCGAGCGTCTGCTGGAACCCGACGAGCGGCGCGACGAGGAGGGGCAGTCCGAGAGGATGGGAGAAGACCTCGATGTCACTGACGCGGCGTACGTGGCGGTCGATCGCTTTCCCGGCGACCATCCCTCCGGCGGCTTTCGACCCCCGTTCGACGCGCGCGTAGTCCTCGGCGAGCGCGAGATCCCCGTCGACCGCGATCGAGTGCGCCATCAGCGCGAAGTGCGGCTCGTCCCCTCCGACGATCCAGGGGCGGTTCGCGAACGGGATCAGATGGAGGATGAGCGCGCCGAGGATCCACGGCCAGAGGCGCCGCCGGGTTCCGTTCTCTCCATCCACTCCTGTCATCCGGACGAATTCTTGCACCGCTGCCGGCCCGTGCGATACCTCAAAGCATTTCTCGCCGGCGCGATCGCCGTTCTCATCTTTCACCAGGGGATGCTCGCGATCCTGCAGGCGGTCGGCCTGACGCAGCGCGGGCCGTTCTCGATGGAACCGACCGCGCCGTTCGGCGTGCCGCAGGTCGTCTCGGCCGCGTTCTGGGGCGGCCTCTGGGGCATCGTCCTCCTCCTCGTCCTCCGCGGCGTGCGCGACGCGGGGGCGTGGTGGGCGACGGCGATCCTCGTCGGCACGATCGCGACGACCCTCGTCGCATGGTTCGTCGTCGCGCCGATCAAGCAGCAGCCGATCGCGGGGGGCTGGCGCCCCGAGGCGATGGCGGCCGCGCTCCTCGTGAATGGCGCGTGGGCGGTCGGGACGGCGATTCTGTTCCGCGTCTTCCGCGTGAGCGGTCCGGCGCTTCGATCAGAGTAACGCGACGTCCAGTGCCCTCCCGCCCCGCCCCGTGAATGGGCTCCGGGCCGAGACGGCCCGGCCACAGGGGCCCTACTTTCTCACCCAGAACACGACGCCCTCCTCGTCCCAGGCGGGACGGAAGTGCTCCTCGATCGCCCGCCAGACGATCGGCGCGCGCACCGGGTTCGGCACGTGGTCGATCTCGCTCGGACCGAACTGGACGAGCACCGCCACGATCGACTCGTCCTCCGCGAGGGCCCGCGCCGCCCGCCGCTGCCGTTTCTCCGGCTGCATGAAGGGCACCTCGTACTGCCGCACGGGCGCGTTCCGGTCGAACGCGTAATAGAGGAACGGACGGTTCGCGAAATCGAAGAACGTCTCCCCTTCCCCGACCTGCGCGGCGAGGAAGCGCCGCGCGCTCTCGAGGCGCGGAATCGTCTCCTTCGGATAGAGCGCGCCTCCCGCGCGCGGCGTGCCGTTCCACTCGGCGACGTCGTCGAAGAGCGGCTCGTCCGCGGTCCGGATCATCGTCGTCACGATGAGATGCGTCGTCGGCCCGGCGAGGACGACGAGGAGCGCGACGAGCCCCGCCGCCACCGCGTTGCGGAGACGATCGCCCCGACGGTGGACGAGCCAGACGAGCGCCACGAGAAAGGACGCGAGCGTGTACTCGTAATAGTGATGGAACCGCTCGGCCCACGAGATCGCCGTCAGCGTCATCCAGAGCGCGAGGAGGAGCACCGGCTCGGTGCGGCGCCGCGCGCGGAGCGGCGTCATCGAAAATAGCGCGGCGAACGTCACGACCGCGAGGAACCATCCGAGGATCTTCCGCCCGAACGAGGTCGTCGCCATCAGGAAGACCTCCGGAAATCGTCCCCAGCTCTGCACCTCGGCCGGCGCGCCGGGAACGCCGAGATTGTAGTAGGGCGCGAGCGTGAGGACCTGGCCGAGCGTGACGTTGAAGAAGTCGTCGAGGATCCCGAGCGCGAGGAAGACGATCGCGAAGGGGACGAAGACGATCGCGCCGCCGAGCGCCGCGGCCTTCATCGCGCGAAAACGATCGCCGGACGAACTCCCGAACCGAAGCAGCACGACGAGCATCACGACGAGCGAGTACGCGGCGAAATCGAGACTCGTCAGGAACGCGACGACGAGGAGCGCGCCCGCGATCGCGAGGAGGCGCGTCGACCCGCGGCGGCCCGCCGCGCTCGTCGCCGCCAGCGCGAAGAGGGCCGGCGCCGCGCGGAGCGAGCGCGTCCCTCCGACCATCGTCATCGCCGCGAGAAGATATGCGAGCAGCCCCGCTTCGGCCGACCCGGTCGCGGCGAAGGCGAGCGCGTAGATCGCGAGAGACGTTCCGGTGGAGAGGATGGACTGCGTCCAGAGCGCCGTCCCCGCGCGGTCGGGGCCGAGACGGAGAGCGACGTAGTCGGCGAGGCCGTCGGCGATGAGGCCGTGTCCGGGGACGAAATCGCGATACGGCAACTCGCCGCGGAGCATCTCCGAGGCGGGCATGAGGCTGTGGCCGTCCTCGAAGACGTCGATGCGCGGCATCCGCTCGAGGACCGTCATCCCCGTCACCCAAGGATAGGCACAGACGAAGAGCGGGTAGACGGCGAACGCGAGGAGAAGGCGGAGAGTCCGGATCGCGCGCGCGGTGCGCGGGATGAGGAGGCGCGCGGCGATCGGAAGGACCACGACGGCTGCGGCGGCAATCGCCGCGCGCGTGTCCCGCGCCGGGAGCGGCTCGACGAGGAGAACCATCGCCGCGGGAGAGAAGGCGAACGCCCATCCGGGGGGGATGCGGTCGCTCTGGTCGATCAGGGCGACGCCGATGCGGACGGCGAGGACGACGAGACTCGCGACGACCAGCTCGCGCGAGAGCCTCGGCGACGGGACGATGTCGAGCAGAGCGACGTAGAGCGTGAGCGCGGAGGGGATGAGAGCGACGTCGCGGCGGGAGAAGAGGAGCTCGCGCCGGCGGAGCACAAGCGCGGCGGCAAGGATCGCGACCTGAACGCCAACGACCCACGGGAGCGACTCGCGCTCGAGGAGCGCGATCCAGAGGGCGAGCGCCGCGGCGACCGGCGGCGCGAACCACACCCACGGCCGCGCGTCGCCGCGCGTGAGCCACGCGGACGCGATCCGGTACAGCGCCGCGCAAACGAGCGGCACGAGCATCGCGGCGAGAACGAGATGGAACGCCGAGGAGGCGTCGATGCCGGAGGTCGTCGCGAGGGAGGGTGGTTGCCCGGGAGGAGCGGGGCGGATGAGCAGCGGCCGGAGCGCGAGGGCGACCGCGATCCCGCCGGCCGCGCCGGACGCGGCGTGGACAAGGAGCCATCTCGAACCGTGGCGGATCGCGCGCATGGATCGCGCGGCATTCTACGGTGGCGGCCGGACTATGGACTAAGACGGCTGCACGATCTCGATCGCCGTCTCCCCCGCCACGAGGTACGCCGGCTGCTGGCTCGCCGTCTGGCGCGTCGCCTCGTCGAGCGGCGCGCCCGGCATCTGCGGCAGGAACTCCGCGTCGCGCACCATCGCGCGGACGCGCAGGCGCTGGCCCGGATTGATGTCCACCGGCTGCTCGGCCGGATCGTCCACGAGCACCGCGAAAAGCCGCTGCCCGTCCTGCTCGACCCAGAACCCGCGGTCGCTCGGCACTTCGGCCACCGTCACTTCCCCCGAGAACTCCCGCCCCACCCAGGCGTCCGGATCCGCATGGATCGCGGCGAGCGTGACCTGCCCCGTTCCCGTCGTCGCGGTCGTGGGCACCGGCTGCGGCGTCGTCTCCGCCGCCGCCACCTCGGACTCGTTCGCAATCACCGGCTCCCCCGCGGCGGGCCACAGAAGCCAGACCGCGATCGCCACGATCACGAGCGCCAGCAGAATCCAGAGCCACGCGAGCCCTCCCATCCCCCTCTTTTCCACCTGAATCTCGGCCATCGGCCACCTCCTCGTCCTTCTGCTGACGCACGGCCCGATGCGCATTTCATTCCACAGCGGGCGCGGCCTCTCGCATCCTGCCGCTTCCGGTGTCAGAATGGCCCGGCCCGTTCTTTTACCGACCCGACCAGGCTCGAAGGTGACACTGATGACGATCCGGCTCCGGAGCGCCGCGCGCGCTGCGCTCGTGACGCTTCTCGCGCTCCCCTCGCTGCTCCTGGCTGAATTCCCCCTGTCGGGAACGGCGCGGATCGGGCCGATGGTCGGCTTCAAGAGCGCTCCCCTCATCGCCGCGACGGACGCCGGACTTCTGGTGTTCTGGAACGATGCCGGCGGCTTCGGCGGCGCGCGCCTCGACGCCCGCGGAACGTGGCTCGGCCCCCTTTCCGATCAACCCCAGCTCGACGACATCTCGCTCCACGTGGCCGTCGCGGTATCGACGGGACCGAACGTGTTCGTCGCCGCGCAACGCGGCACGAAGCTCGAGCTCCTCCAGTTCGATGCCGATGGAGAGCTCGAGAGCCGGCAGGTGGTCGACGAGTTCGGCGAGCAGCAGGCGCCGGCGATCGCGTGGAACGGGACCGACCTCCTTCTCACATACATCCATCGGGATGCCGTGTCGAACGTCTACGGCGTCTCGATCACGGCGGCGGGCGAGATCGGCCGGCCGTTCGTTATCGGCGAGTGGGATCCGTTCTCCCAGGCGCCGTCGGTGACGGCGAGCGGCGACGCGTTCTTCGTTGCCTGGGGCGCGCCGTCTGGATTCATGCTGGCGCGGATCGTCGACGGTTTCGTGATGAACGTCGAACCGATCGAGAGCGAGGCACTCTTGCAGCAGGTCTCGATCGGCGCGTCGGGCGGGCGGCTGCTCGTCACCGGGCTCCTGAGAGCCGGCGAAATTCAGGGGAGGATCTACGACGTGCTGGATCCAGTAGGACCGTGGATCCCGATCTCCGATCGTCTCAGCCACGCGCCGATCGTCGAGTCGGCTTCGTCGGGATGGATCGTCTTCTACGGCAAGAGCGAGATGCCGGGTGTGTGGACGCTGCGCGCGCGCGCGATCTCTTCCTCGCTCGTCCCGGGCGACGAACGCGTCGTCGCCTCGTTCCGCGCTCCGATGGTGAAGTTCGACGTGACGACGCGCGGCGGCGACATCGCCGCGGCGTGGTCGGATCTGCAGTGGTTCTCGACGCTCGCGTCGACCGACATCCGCGTCGCCGTCGCTCCTTCTTCCGGACCGCTTCCGATCCTCGGCACCATCATCTCCCTCGATCTCGCGCCGCAGGTCGACCCGATCGCCGCATTCGGCGCCGGCCGCTATCTCGCCGTCTGGTCCGAGCGCAACTCGCTCGGCTCGAGCAGTCTCCGCTACCGGATTTTCGACGTGGTGGGCGACGCCGTCACCCTCGAGCTCCAGGTTCCCGGCGTCGCGTCGCAGCGCCTCGCGCCGGCCGCGGCGTTCGACGGTGCCTCGTTCCTCCTCGCGTGGTTCGAGAAGAACGGGGACGAAGGAAGCATCGTCGCGATGCGTATGGCGCTCGACGGAACGATGATCGGCGGTCTGATTCCGCTCTTCTCGGGCCCGGCCCCCCTTCCGAACGTCGTTCGCGCGCCCGCCGTCGCGTGGTCGGGATCGGCGTGGATCGTCGCGGCACCGCGCGCCGAGGGTGGGATCGAGATGGTCCGCGTCTCCCCGGGGGGAGTCGTCCTCGACGCCGAGCCCGCCGTTCTCACGAACGAAATCGTCGCCGCGCCGCGGATCGCGTGCAGCGGATCCGCCTGTCTCGTCACCTGGATCGGCCCTTCGAACGACCCCTGCCCTCCGATCACGTGCCTGGAAATATCCGCCGTCTACGCGGCGCGCGTCGGCAGCGGTCTCGAGCTCCTCGATCCCACGCCGTTGCGGTTGACCTCCGAAGGCTCCGATGTCGCCGGTGTGGACGTGAGCTGGAACGGCAGCGACTGGATGGTGAGCTGGTCGGGCCCCGCCGGCCGCCGTGTCTCGCCGGCGGGAGTCGTTCTCGACGCGCCGCGCGGGCGCAGCATCTCGTTCGACGACGTCGCGATCGCGCCCGCGGCGGGCGGATGGCACGTCGTCTGGACTCGGCACAATCTCGGCGAACAGCCCGGCACGGAAGAGTCGACGCTCGCGACCGGAGTCGTGACGGCGGGTTTCGGCCCGGCCGACCCGCAGCAGCGCGCGTTGCTCGCAACGACGACCCGCACCGAGGCTTCGGTGGATCTCGCGGCGGCGCCCCGCCCGCTCGCCGTCTTCTCCCGCGCGGAGCCGCATCTCACCGGAGGAGTCCGCGTGTACGGCGCCTTCCTCGACGAGCTGAAGCCGTTCAGCGCGACCGTCACGCTGCAGGCCTCGCGCGACGAGGAAGCACGCCTCGTTCTGACGTGGCAGACCGACGCCGACCCGGTCTACGGCGCGCGCGTCCTCTCCTGCTCGGGGACGGTGTGTGACGAGGTCGCGACGGTCGGTCCCGACGTGCGCTCGATCGCTCTCCAGCCGGAGCCGGGAAGCACGCCCTCGTTCGTCGTTCACGTCGAGACGATCGGCGGATGGATCGCGTCGAACAGCGTCCCCGCCGGATCGAGGCGGCGGCTCGTCTCGCGTTGAGGGATTGTGGGCGCGCCGTCCCGGCGCGCACCCCATTGGCCAACACAGACC
>JBOGJQ010000093.1:0-3005 GCA_050745405.1 Thermoanaerobaculia bacterium
GTCTCGGCGCGAGCCTCTCCCGGAGGGCTCGCGGCGAGACGCCGCGGCCACGTACGCGACCCTCGGCGTGGAGCGGGCGTATAGTTCTCGCCACCGAGTCGAAGGAAACGCCATGAGCCGTCGCAGCCGCTTCGTTTCCGCACTGATTCTGATCGCGGTCGTCGCGATCGTGCCCGCGAGTTCCGCCGAGGAGTCCGACGAGTCGAAGCAGCCGGTCCACGAGTACGAGCTGACCACGGCGGGGCTCGAAAAGTTCGAGAAGACGGTCGCGAATCTCGAGAAAGTCGCGAAAACGCTCCGGGAAGCCGGGCCGCCCGAGGAAGAAGAGGACGGCGAAGACGACGGCTCGACCGAGAAGATGATCGCCGCCATGACGCGCGTGTGCGAGAGGATCGACGTCTTCCGCACGGCGGTCGACGAGGCGGGCTTCTCGTGCCGCGACTACACTCTGTTCAACATCACGCTCATGCAGGCGAGCATGCTCGGCTACGGCTACGAGGCGCGCGGCGAGGAGTTCCTCGAGAGCTTTCCGGGCGGCACGACCGAGAGGGTGCGTGCGAATCTCCGTTTCGCGATCGACAACAAGGAGCGGATCCGCAAGGTCGGCGAGCGGCAGCAGAAGATCTTTGCCCCGGAGTAATCGATGATCGACTCCGTCCGGACCTACTGCATCGTCGAGGGAGCGGACGACCTGATCGCCTTCCTCCAGCGCGTCTTCGATGCGGAGCTCGTCGCGCGCTTTCCGACGCCGGACGAAAAGGTGATGCACGCGGAGATGCGCGTGGGCGACTCGACTCTCGAGCTCGCGGACGCGGGAGGCGAGTGGAAGCCGCTCGCGCCGCCGCAGCACGTTTACGTCGACGACGTCGACGCGGTCTACCGCCGCGCGCTCGAGGCGGGGGCGAGGTCGCTCTACGAGCCCGTCGAGCAGCCGTACGGCGACCGCGAGGCCGGCGTCGTCGATCGCCGGTCCATCCAGTGGTTTCTCGGCACGCACCGCGGCGACGGCGGCCCCCGCCGCCCGGGATTCGCCACGCTCACGGCCGCCCTGCGCGTCCGCGGCCTCGCCGCCGCGATCGATTTTCTCGGGCGGGCCTTCGATGCCACCGTCGTCTCCAGCACGCGAGAGAACTCGATCAATCACGCGGAGATCCGGATCGGGCAGACGCTGATCGAAGTCAGCGAGGCGCGCGAGCCGTGGGACCCCACGCGCGGCGCGTTTCACGTCTTCGCGAGCGACTGCGACGCCGTCTACGGCGCGGCCCTTCGCGCCGGCGCGACGACCCTTTCCGAGCCGGAGGACAAACCGTACGGCGAGCGCTCCGGTGGCGTGACCGACGCCTGGGGCCACCAGTGGTACATCGCGACGCCGCTTGGATGACCCGGCCTGACGGCGTATCGGCGATTTCGGACTCCTTCTATTTCGGCTCGTGCCTCTCCCGCCGCGCGAGCCAGACGAACGGAATCGCCAGCGCCTGAATCGCGGCGCTGCCGACGTACGACATCGGATATCCCCACACGTCCGCCGCGCGGCCGAGGATCGGCTGGGCCGCGACGCCGCCACCGGAGCCCATGAGCGAGTCGAACGACAGGACCGTGGCGCGCTGCTCCGAGGGGATCAGCTCGTTGAGGTACGCCTGACGAACCGGCATGACCGTGGCGAACACGAGCCCCCACACCACGAGGAGCGCGAGAACGACCCAGAAGCGCGGAATGAGTCCCACGAGCATCAGAACGAGGGCGCTGACGACGACTGCCGCCAGAAGGAAAGACGTCCGGCGGCGGAACACGCGCGCGAGGTGCGGCACGAGGAGACCGCCTCCGATCTGCGCCCCGCCGACGACCGCCGCGGCGAGCCCCGCGATCCAGTACGCATTCGGGTCGCCGTACAACTGGAGCAGGTACGGCTGCATCGCATAGAACGCGTAGATCGAGACCCCGTCGGTGAAGACGTCGGCCAGCATCACCCAGCGCACGGGTGGATTGCCGAGGCCGTACCGGATCGATTCGCGCAGGATCTGTCTCACGCTGGTGCGCTGCGGAGTGAAGCCGACGTCGCGCATCAGGATCAGCGCCAGAACGAAACTGAGGGCGAGAACGACCGCGCGAAGAACGTACGGCACGCCGAGATTCGTGAATTGCGCCACGACGCCACCCGCGACGGCGCCGCCGAGCATCGCGGCCCCTTCGATGATTTCCCCTCTGGCGAAGACGTCCTCGAGCCGGCCGTCGAATCCGGTCGCCCTCAGCGCGTCGACGAGCCACGCCTGCACCGCGCCCGAAAAGAACGTGAAGCCGAGGCCGAGGAAGGCGGACGTCACCGCCCACGCCCAGAACGGCGCGCCGGCGCGCCACAACCATAGATAGACGAGGGTGGCGATCGTGAGCGTGAGGGTGCCGAGCAGATAGCAAAGGCGCCGGCCGCGCACGTCCGCGATGACGCCCGTCGGAATCTCGAACAGGAAGAGCCCCGCCGTGAAGAACGCGTTCGCGGCGAACGCTTGCGCGTTGCTCAGCCCCGCATCGAGGAGGAAAAGCGTGTTGATTCCCCAGATGAACGACGCGGCCAGCGTATGAAGGAGAAGAAGGACGAGGTAGACGCGCTGAATGCCGCGCCAGCCGGGCTGGCTCATGGGGCTCCGCCCCTTCGTCCATCGTGCCAAAGAAGGCTAGCCGTCGGAGGGTTGCGCGCCGGAACGGCGAGGACGAGACTACGTCGATGCCGAAAAGCGCGAACGTCGTCCTCGAGCTCGCCGGCCGCGAGGTGGCGATCACGAACCCGGAGAAGATCTTCTTTCCCCGCGCCGGGTACACGAAGCTCGACCTCGCCAAGTACTACGTCGCCGTCGCCGGCGGGGCGCTTCGCGGAATCGCGGGACGGCCGATCGTCCTGAAGCGGTTCGTGAGCGGCGCCGAGGGGGAGGCGTTCTTTCAGAAGCGGGCGCCGGATAGCCGTCCGGACTGGATCGACACGGTCGAGCTGAAGTTCCCCTCCGGGCGCACGG
>JBOGJQ010000094.1:0-2499 GCA_050745405.1 Thermoanaerobaculia bacterium
GTCTTGTACTCGCCGATTTGCGGCTGATTGGTGATGTAGCGCATCGTGCCGGACGCCGAGCCGGCGCCGAACAGGGTGCCCTGCGGTCCGCGCAGCACCTCGACGCGCGACATGTCGAAGAGGTCGATGTCCGGCGTGAAGAGCGAGAGCGAGATGCCGGAGTCGTCGAGATAGACCCCGACCTGCTCCTTGACGCCCGGCTGGTCGCGGACGATCTGGCCCGCCGAGACGCCGCGCATCGCGACCTGGCTCTGGCCGGGACCGAGGTTCTGGACCGTGAATCCGGCGACGTTCGCCGCGACGTCCGCGATATCGGTCGCCCCGCGATCGCGAAGCTGCGACTCGGTCGGCGCCGCGATCGAGAACGGGACGTCCTGCACCGTTTCCTCACGCTTCAGCGCGGTGACGACGATCTCCTCGGTCACGCGCGGTTCCTCCGCCTCGGCCTCCTGCTGCTCGTCCGGAGGCGGCGGCGGCTCCTGCGCGAAGAGAACACTCGTCGAAAGAAAGGAGAGAAGGAGAAAAACGCGGAATGCGGGGGTCACCAGGGGTCTCATATCGCCCTCCTGGCCGCGCGGTGGACCGCCGGCCCGTACTCATGAAGTTCCCGATGAGACCGGCGATTGTAACGCAACCGTAACGCCAGGCAAATCAGAGACTTTTCGGGTCGCGCTCCCCGCGCACTTTGGGCTCGTCGTCGACCGTCTCGTGCCCCTCGTAGCGGCGGAGGCAGGCGCCGCAGATCAGCTCATGCGTCCGCCCCGGCCGCGGTACCCATCCCTCCTCGGCCACCGCCGCCGCGAACGACGCGGTGTACTCCTCGGGGATCTCCCCGACGATCTCCCGCTCGCACCCGCACTCGGGACAGCGAAGAAGGGTCCGTCCTTCCATAGTCTCTCCTGACGACCGACGACTGACGACTGACGACTGACTACGGTTCCGGATGAATCAACCGTTGATCCTGCTGCCCGCCGACCGGGCTGTCGAACTTCACGTCGGTCGCGCCGGCGGCTTCGAGGCGGTCGAACAGCTCCTTTCGCATCCGCTCGGCAATCTCCCCGTGCGCGGGGCTGGCGATCAGGTTCGTCGTCTCGTGCGGATCCGTCTCGAGATCGTACAGCTCGTTCTTGTCCCAGAGGCCGTGGTAGAACATGTACTTGTAGCGGTCCTCGCGCAACGCGAAGACCGTCGGCGTGTGGGGGAAGTTGTACTCCCAGTAATAGATGTAGACGAACGCGTCGCGCCAGTCCTCGAGGTCGCCTCCCCGCAGCAGCGGCAGGAACGAACGGCCGTTCATCCAGTCCGGCACCGGCACGCCCGCCGCTTCGAGAAACGTCGGCGCCACGTCGACATTGAGCACCATCTCCTCGACCGCGCTCCCGGCCTCGATCGTCCCCGGCGCCCAGGCGACCATCGGGACGCGCATCGACTCTTCGTACGCGTGCCGCTTGTCGATCAGCCCGTGCTCGCCGAACGAGAAGCCGTTGTCGCCCATGTAGACGACGAGCGTGTCGTCCGCGAGTCCGCTCTTCTCGAGCTGATCGAGAACGCGTCCGACGCTGTCGTCGACCGCGAGGAGCGTCTCCGCATAGCGGCGGTAGAACGTGTCGAAGTCCATCTGCCCGTGGTACGCGTAGTCGACGCCGTGCCAGCCGAAGCGCTGCTCGTAGACCCACTTCGGTTTGTCGTCGTAGTTCTGCTCGGTCGCCGCCATCGTCTCCGGATACCGCAGCTCCGCGTCCGCGTACCGCCCGCGGTGACGCGGCGCGGGGACGAACTCCGCGTGGACGGCCTTGTGCGACAGATAGAGGAAGAACGGCTGCTCGCCGTCCTGCTTCTCGAGAAAGTCGATCGCGTAGTCGGTGAGAACGTCGGTGATGTATCCCTTCGTCGGAACCGTCTTCCCGTCGACGTTGAGCTCGTTCTCCTCGTACCACCCCTGCCCCGGAAAGCTGACCCAGCGGTCGAACCCGGGCTGCGGGTCGGCGCTGTGGCCGCCCATGTGCCACTTGCCGAAGAACGCGGTCCGGTAGCCGGCCTTCTGCAGAAGCTCGGGGAAGAAGACCGCCTCCTCGTCGATCATGCGGCTGTTGTCGACGACGCCGTGGTTGTACGCGTACTGCCCAGTGAGGATCGAGGCGCGGCTCGGCGAACAGAGCGAGGTCGTCACGAACGCGTTCCGCACGTGCATGCCCTCGGCCGCCATCCGGTCGAGCGACGGCGTCTCGAGGAACTCCGGCGCGTTCGGGTGAAACCCCATGAAGTCGTAGCGATGATCGTCGCTCAGGATGAAGACGATGTTCTTCTGGCGCGCGCGCTGGGCGAGCGCGTCGGAGGAGGTCGCGGCGGCGAGCGTGATCGCGGCGGCGAAGATCGTGAGCGTTCTCGGCCTGACCATGGGCGCATTCTACCTATGGGTGCCTGAGCGTGCTTCGCGCTACCGCATCGGATCCCGCCCGAAGGGCGTGGGAGAGTGGCCGGGGGCGAGCGCCCGAAGGG
>JBOGJQ010000095.1:0-3888 GCA_050745405.1 Thermoanaerobaculia bacterium
AGGACCTTGAACTGAATGCCGGCGGCGTCGGTGGCCTCGGGCATGAGGCCGCCGAGGGCGTCGAGCTCGCGGACGAGGTGGCCTTTGGCGAGGCCGCCGATGGCGGGATTGCATGACATGCGGCCGATCGCGTCGCGGCCCATGGTGAGGAGGGCGACGTGGCGGCCGCCGCGGGCGAGAACGCGCGCGGCCTCCGCGCCGGCGTGGCCGCCGCCGATGACGATCGCGTCGAACCTCATGGTTCCACGTGGAACATCACTTGCCGATGCAAAATTTTGCGAAGATCCGCGCGAGAACCTCGCCGGAGGTGACCTCGCCCGTGAGCGCGCCGAGGGCGCGCGCGGCCCGCCGCAGGTCGGCCGCGACGAACTCCTCGGTCGCCCCCGCGCGCATGGCCTCCCGCGCCGCCGCAAGCGCTTCCCTCCCCTCCTCGAGTGCCGCGCGCTGCCTCTCGTTCACGACCGCCGCCGATCCTTCCGGTACCGCGTATCTCTCCCGCACGACGCGATCCAGGCGCGCGAGGAGCTCCCCCTCCCCGCGCCCCGCCGGAATCGAGATCCCGAGCGCCCCCGCCGGCGCCTCCGCCAGATCCACTTTCGTGTAGACGACGATCGCCTCCGGATGCCGCGCGAGCACCGCATCCTCCTCCGGGTCGAGTCCCGCCGTCGCGTCGACGAGGTACATCACGAGGTCCGCCGCCGATGCCGCCTCGATCGCCCGCGCGACCCCGATCTCCTCGACCAGATCGCTCGTCGAGCGAAGCCCCGCCGTGTCGACCACGGTCACCGGAAGCCCGCCGATCTCCACCGTCTCGCGCAGCAGGTCGCGCGTCGTTCCCGCCACCGGCGTGACGATCGCCCGCTCGCTCCCGCACAGAAAATTGAGCAGCGTCGACTTGCCGACGTTCGGCCGCCCCAGAATCACCGCCGTCACGCCCGACGCGGTCGAGCGCCCCCGAGCGAACGTCGCGGCGAGCCGGTCGACCGCTTCGATCGCGCCCTCCGCGAGGTCGATCGCTTCGTCCCGCTCGACGAACGTGTATCCCTCGTCCGCGAAATCGAGCGCCGCCTCGAACCGCGAAAGAAGCTCGACGATCCGCTCCCGCAGCACCGCGGCCTCGCGGCTCAGCGCCCCCTCGAGATTCGCGAGCGCGAGCTTCGCCTGGACTCCCGTCCGCGCGTTGACGAGATCTCCGATCGCCTCCGCCTGCACGAGATCGATCTTCCCGTTCAGCACCGCGCGCTCGGTGAACTCCCCCGCCTCGGCCATCCGCGCACCCCGCGCGAGCACCTCGCGCAGCAGCCGCTCGACGACCGGAATGCTCCCGTGCAGCGAGATCTCGACGAGATCATTGCCGGTGAACGAGTGCGGAGCGACCCACCGCGTCGCGACGGCCTCGTCGACGAGACCTGTTTCGCTCGCGAGACGGACGCGCGTCGCCCGCCGCTCCTCGAGCGGGCGCCCGGCGAGATCCTCGAGGATCCGCGGCGCGAGCGGCCCGTCGATCCGCACGATCGCGAGCGCGCTTCGCCCGAGAGGCGTCGCGGGCGCGACGATCGTATCGATCACGGTTCCGCGTCGCCGGCCGGCGGCCCCTCCCCGGGAACGATCGCCACGCGCTTGAAGAACCCCTCGCCGCGCGAGATCGTCTGCACCCCGCCCGTGTCGTGGAGCGCGAGATGGACGATCCGCCGGTCGCCCGGGCTCATCGCGGGAAGGAGCTCTTCCTCGCCGCTGGCGAGGACGCGCGCGGCAGCTTCCCTCGCCCTGGCCTCGAGCCCAGCGGCGTGGCGGGCCCGGAACCCGCGCGCGTCGAGGTCGACCTTCTTTTCGATTTTGTCGCTAAGTGATTTATTTGCAAGAACTTGCAGAGACTCCAGCAGCTCGCCCTCGCGATCCGTGAGGCGCGCGGCGTCCGGCCCGTAGAGGTGAACCTCGACCGCGTCCTCCCGATCGATCGTCCGGATCTCGAGGTCGAGATGGGCCAGGAGAAAGAGCTCCCCGCACCACGACGCGACGCGCTCGGCCTGCTCGCTCCTCTCCCCCTGCGGCGGCGCCTCTTCGATTTCTTCGATCTCTTCTCTCCGGCGCGGGCCGCGCGGACGCTCCGCATCGCGGCGCGGCCGGCCGCCGCGTTCCTCGCCGCGGGCGCGGCGCGGCCTCGACTCGGAGGCGGCCATCCGCGGAGCCGGCTGCTGCGCGAGCGGGAGCTCCGGCTGCTTGTCCGGATTCGCCTCGGCTTCGATGACGATGCGCTTCAGGCCGCCGAGAAATCCCCGCTTCTCGACGACGATGTGATAGTCGATCTGAAACGGCTTGACGCCGAACGCGTCGGCCGCGGTCGCGAGCGCGTCCTCGAGCGAGCGCCCTTCAAATCGCTGTCCGGCCATCGATGATCACCTCGTCGCTTCCGCTGCCGGATGAGACTTCCAGTAGCGGTTCAGGATGAGCTGCTGAATGATCGACAGGATGTTCTGCACGAACCAGTAGAGCACGAGGCCGCTCGGAAACTCCTTGAAGAGCCATCCGAAGACGATCGGCATGATCAGGAACACGCGTCTCTGCACGGGGTCCGCGGTCGTCGGCGTGATCCACTGCTGCAGGAACATCGTCACCGTCATCAGGATCGGCGTGATGTAGTACGGATCCTTCACCGACAGATCCTGAATCCAGAGGATCCACGGCGCGCCGCGCAGCTCGATCGCGTACGACAGAAGCGTGTAGAACGCCCAGAGGATCGGAAGCTGGAGAAGGAGCGGGACGCAGCCGCTCGCGGGATTGATCCCCTCCTGCTTGTACAGCTTCATGATCTCGAGGTTCATCTTCTGCCGCTGCTCGGGATCGGTCCTCGCCTTCTTGTAGCGGTCCTTGATCGCGTTCATCTTCGGCTGGACCTGCTGCATTTTCTTCATCGAGACCATGCTCTTGTGCTGCAGCGGGAAGAGCAGGAGCTTGATGATTGCCGTGAGGACGACGATCGACCAGCCGTAGTTGTGCGTGAACGTGTTGACCCAGGTGAGGGCAACGAGGAGGATCCGCGAGATGAATCCGAAGAAGCCGAATTGAAGCGTGTTCTCGAGGCCCGCGGCGTCGAGACGGTCGGCCTCCTTCGGGCCGAAGTACGCCGAGCCGGCGAGGCGATTGCCCGGCGCGGTGACGCCGACGTACAGCTCCTTCCGTCCCTCCTCCCCTTCTGCGGGCGAAGGGATGCGGATCGAGCGGAACGTCACGGAGGCCGACTCGCGCGGCTTCAGCACGGCGAGGAAGTAATTGTCCTGGAGGCCGGCGAAGTCGATGGGCGGCGCGAGGATCTGGAATCGCGGCGCCTTCTCGCGCTGGATGACCTCGAGCTCCCCCGCCTGCTGCACGACGCCGAATCCCACCGTCGCAAACCGGTTCCCCGCCTCCTCGGGAAGAATCTCCCGCAGGCCGGGGCCGACGACCGTCCGCCACGTCGCCGGCGCGGCCGTCTGCATCTCGATGTCGAAACCGAAGAGGTAACGATCGGGGTGGAGGCGGAACGTCTTCTCGACGAGATCGCGCCCGTCGGACCAGCGGAAGCGGAGCACGGTCTCGCCGCGCTCTTCCGAGCGGGAGACGGTGTAGAGCCCGCGGTTCACCCGCTCGTTGAGAGCGCCGTCGGACGAGAGGATCGCGAAGGGGAAATCGACGCGGCCCGGGTCGCGCGGCGCGACGAGGTTCGTCGGATCGCCGCCGCGCTTTTCGGGATGCCGCAGCAGTTCGAAATCGACGAGCTGCGCGCCGCGGTTCGAGAAGCGGGCGCGGTAGAGCGGCGATTCGACCGTGACGATCTGCTCCTCGCCCGCTTCGACCGGCTCGACATCGGGAGCCGAGACGGGCAGCGGGGCGGGCGCCGCGGGCGCGGGA
>JBOGJQ010000096.1:0-3023 GCA_050745405.1 Thermoanaerobaculia bacterium
GCGCCGGCGAGGGCGGCGGCGGCGAGCGCCACGGCGGGCGCCGCGGGAATCGCCGCGATTGCCGCATGCGCCGCGATCGAGCCGACGACGAACTGCCCCTCGGCGCCGATGTTCCACACGCCCGCGCGGAAGGCGAGCGTCGCCGCGAGCGCGGTGAACAGAAGCGGGATCGCCTTCAGGATCGACTCCGCGATCGCGTGCGGAGATCCCGTCGCCCCGCGTACCAGCACGGAGGCGGCGCGAGCAGGGGAGTAGCCGAGCATCGACAGAACGAGGCCGACCACCACGACCGCGGCCGATGCGGCGAGGAGCGGGACGAGCGTGCGCCTCACGGATGGGCTCCGGCCATCAGGAGTCCGAGCGTGGCCGCCGGCGTCGACGGGGCAAGCCGCTCGCTGAGACGGCCGCCGCTGATCACGTGGATCGCGGCGGCGAGGGCGGCCGCCTCGTCCAGGTCGGAGGTGATGAGGAGGACGCCGGCGCCGTCCGCGGCGGCGGCGCGGATCCGGTCGTGCACGAACGCGGCCGCGTCGACATCGAGTCCACGCGTCGGCTCCGAGGCGACGATGAGCCGCGGCGTCGTTTCGAGCTCGCGCGCGAGGACGAGCTTCTGCTGGTTCCCGCCCGAGAGAGAGCCCGCCGGCTGGCGCGGCGTGCCGCGGATCTGAAAGCGCTCGATGATGCCGGCCGCTTCGCGGATGGCGCGCCGCGCGCCGCCGCGGCCGCGTCGAAGAGCGAGGTTCTCGGCGACGGAGAGCTCGTGGATGATGCCGTCGCGCGTCCGGTCCGGCGGAATGTGTGCGATGCCGCTCGCGCGCCGGAGCGCGGCGCGCGAGGCGGCGATGCCGTCGACCTCGACCGATCCGCCCGAGATCTCGACGAGGCCGCGCAGAAGGTCGGCGAGCGCGTTCTGTCCGTTCCCCGCCACGCCGGCGATCGCGATGATCTCGCCGCCGCCGATCTCGAGCGAGGCGCCGCGCAGCGGCGCGCGGTGATCGCGCGCGCTCGTCGCGGCGTCATGCACGCGCAGACGCGTCCCGGGTGTGCCGGCGGCGCGGGGGCGCGGCGGCTGGAGGTGGAGATCGCGGCCGATCATCTCGCGCGCGACCGTCTCGGGCGTGACGGCCGCCGCGTCGTGATCGCCGGCCACGCGCCCGCCTCGCATGACGACGATCCGCGAGGCGAACGCGAAGACTTCGCGGAGCTTGTGCGACACGAGGACGACGGCGGTTCCGCGGTTCACGACGGTCCGGAGCGTCGCGAGGAGCGCGTCGACCTCGGGCGGCGTCAGGACGGAGGTCGGCTCGTCGAGAATGAGCACGCGCGGGTCGCGCGCGAGGGCGCGGACCAGCTCGAGGCGCGCCGTCTCGCCGACCGAGAGCGTCGCGGCCGGCCGGTCGAGGTCCGCGACCGGGATCCCCGCGCGCTCGATCATCCGCCGCGCCTCGGCCTCGATCCGCTTCCGGCCGGCGAGAGGAGGAAGCGACGGATCGTGCAGGACGAGGTTCTCCGCGATCGTGAGCGCGCCGGCGACGCTGAAGTGCTGGTGCACCATCTCGATCCCGCCCCGGACCGCCGCGGCGGCATTGCGGACCGGATGTCCCGAGATCTGGACCACCCCCGCGTCCGGCGCGAGAACGCCGGCCGCGATCCGCATGAGCGTCGTTTTGCCGGCGCCGTTCTCGCCGACGAGAGCCACGGCTTCTCCAGCGGCGATCGAGAGCGACACGCCCCCGACGGCCTCGGTATCCCCGAACCGTTTCCGGATCGCCGTCAGGCCGAGCATGACCTCAGAACTCTCCGCGCGGGACCTCGAACCGTCCCTCGCGGATCGCCGCTTCCGTCTCATCGATGCGCCGCATCGTCTCCGGGGCGATCTCCTGGCGGAGCGCTTCGTTCCACGCGATGCTGACGATCCCTTCCTCCATCCCGAGCATGTAGACGCGCGGCTCGAAGCGATCGTCGCGGACGAGGCGGCCCATGTGGACGAACGCCGCCGGCACGTCGAGCACGGCCGAGGCGACGATGACGTCGGGCGCGAGCTCGTTCTGGTTGCTGTTCGTCCCGAAGCAGCGGATGCCGCGTTCGCTGCACGCCTGAAACACGCCGCGGCCCGCCTCGTTCGCCTGGTGCATGAGGAAGTCGGCGCCGGAGTCGATGAGGGCGAGCGCCGCGAGCCGCGCCGCCCCCAGGTCGTCGAAGTTGCCGGTGTACACCTCGGTGACTTCGAACTCGGGATCGACCGCTCGCGCGCCTTCGCGGAACGCGAGGAAGGTCGAAGCGATCGACGGCAGGCGGATGCCGCCGACGAGGCCGGCTTTCCCCGTCTCGGACTCCATCGCCGCGAGCATGCCGAGCAGATAGGTCGCCTGCTCGAGCTCGAACACCATCGGCGAGACGTTCTCGGCGATGCTGTCGCCGGATGTCGTGATGAAGACGGTTTCGGGGTAGAGCGTCCCCGCCGCGAGCGCCGCGTCCTGGAACTCGAACCCATGGCCGAAGGCGAGATCGAAACCGTTCGCGCCGAAGTAGCGGAACCCCTCCTCGAACTCGGCCGGCGTCCGTGTCTCCTGATGGCTCACTTCCGCCCCGAGCTCCTTCTCGATCAGCTGGAGACCCTCGTACGCGATCGCGTTCCATCCCGCGTCGTTGATCGAGCCGGGCGTGAGGAGGCCGACGCGGAAGGTGGTGTCTTCCGCGGGCGGGGCGAGCGGCTCCTCCGGCGCACAGGCGGCGGCGAGGAGAAGGATGGCGAAAACGATGCGCATGGCGTAAGTCTACTTTGGAGTGCGGCAGCGAAGCCGCTGGTCGCGTCACTGATCGCGAGTCCACCGTGCGCCCGGAGGGCGCCGGACAATAGCCGGGGGCAAGCGCGCGCCGCGCGCGCCGCCCCCGGATGTGCGCGTGTTCATGGCGTTCGCGCCGTGAAACGGCGTGGGAGGTCCCGCGCCGCTGGCGCGGCGCGACACACATATTCGACTCTCGATTCCGGGGGCGGCGCGCTGCGCGCTTGCCCCCGGCTA
>JBOGJQ010000097.1:0-6909 GCA_050745405.1 Thermoanaerobaculia bacterium
GGGCATAGCAGAGTTAGAATGCCCCCTCGACACCGGACGTTGGAAAGGACTGCATGGCCGCCGAGAGCAGCAGACCTCCCGAGATCATCCGCCTGACTCCGGGCAAGCGCGTTCTCTTTCTCACGAAAGACGCCGAGCTCATCCGCCGGCAGCTCCGCGGCGATCTCGATCTCACGCTCGACGCTCTTCGCGCCCCCGACGACCTTCTCGACGACATCAATACGGACGCGATGACCCCGGCGTGGGTCTGCTTCAGTCACAAGCCGGAGGACCTCGCGCGGAATGTCTACGCGGGGCTCATCGTCGACGGCGAGCGCCTCTTCGAGCAGGACGCCCTCATCAAGGGCAATTTCGAGGTCATCGTCTCCGGCTACCGCAAGGGCGTCGGGAGCTCGCGCGAGACCGCGGTGCAGGCGGAGAAGTGGAGCGGCATCCGGATCGCGATCGCCGAGTCGTTCGCGCCGATTCACGCGGCGAACAACATCGCGCAGGGCGTGCTGATGGGCGGCTACGACACTCTCCGGCGCCTCCAGAACGGCGAAGGCGTCCCGCTCGAGGAGTTCTACCGCGACTACGACCCGATCACGCAGCTCATCGTCCGTCACGGAGGTCTCTTTCCGTTCGCGAAGGCGCTCGCCGCGGGCGAAGTCGACCTTCCCGTTCCCGAAACTCCCGCGCGGCCGATGAACATGACCGAGAAGGTGCTCGCGCGGCATCTCCTCGGCGTGCCCGAAGGGGAGCAGAGGTTCGTCAAGCCGGGAGACGCGGTTCTCGTCTCCGTCGACGGCGGCTACTCGCACGAGTTCACGACGGCGCAGGTTCACTACTTCCTCGAGCAGGAGTACGGCTCGAACTATGCGGTCATCAATCCCGGCAAGTTCGCCGTCTTCGAGGACCACCTCATCTACGCGGACGACGTCGAGAAGATGCGGCCGTTCATGCCGCAGATCGAGACGCTGCGGGAGCTGCAGCGGGAGTTTCAGCTACACACGGGCGTGCGCGACTTTTCGGCGCGGGAGGGAATCTCGCCCGGGATCTGTCACGAGGTCGCGCGCGAGCTGATCGTCGACCCGGGCGATTTCATCCAGGCGACCGACAGCCACACGTGCATGGGCGGCGTGAACAACGCCCTCGCGTGGGGCGTCGGCGCGACCGAGTACGCGAACCTCGTCCACTCGGGGTTCACGCAGGTCGAGATTCCCGAGGCGATCCGGTTCGAGCTCGTGGGAACGCTTCCCGAGAACGTCACGGCGAAGGACGCGATGCTCTACATCCTCCTCCGCTACGCGAAGCCGCAGGCGACGCTGAACCGCGTCATGGAGTTCGGCGGGGCCGGTCTCCGCGGTTTGTCGATGGACGAGCGCGCGACGCTCGCGAACATGGCGACGGAGTGCTCGGCGCGGGGCGCGATCGTCGAGGCGGACGAGGAGACGTTCCGCTGGATCGCCGCGATGCGCCCCGGCACCGACGCGGATGCCCTCCGCGCGCGTGCCGTCGCTCCCGATCCGGGCGCGGAGTACGCGGGCGGTGTGCACGTGATCGACCTCGCGTCGATCCGTCCGATGGTCGCGCACCCCGGGGACCCCGATCACGGCATCCCCTCGGACCCGACCAACGGCGCCTACGTCGACGAGATTGGCGAGGTTCCGATCGAGATCGCGTATGCGGGAAGCTGCACCGCCGGGAAGATCGACGACTTCATCTTCTATCACCAGGTCGCGAAGGAAGCGGTGGACGCGGGGCTGACGGTCGCGCCGGGCGTGAAGTTCTACGTGCAGTTCGGGTCGTTCGCGGTCGAGGAGTTCTGCCGGCAGCATGGCCTGCTCGACACGTTCGAGCGCGCCGGGGCGACGATCCTCCATCCGGGGTGCGGAGCGTGCATCGGCTGCGGCCCGGGCGTGTCGACGACGCCCGATCAGGTGACCGTCAGCGCAATCAACCGGAACTACAAGGGGCGCTCCGGCCCGGGGAAGCTGTGGCTCGCCTCGCCCCTGACCGTCGCCGCCTCGGCCTTCACCGGCCGCATTACCGCGTACCAGGCGGGGATGTTCGAGTCGCTGGTCGCGAGCCGCTAGTCGCCCCGACTCGTTTACACTCGCCGCGTGCACGGTCCATGGTCGCTCCGGTGGTGGCTCACCGGGCTCGTCGTCGCGGTCGGGCTGCCTCTTCTCACGCTGCTCGGCTGGCAGTACGCGTCTCAGGTCCGGCGGGAGCGCGCGGAGGCGCAGCAGACGGCGCTCCGGATCGCGCGCGCGATCGCGGGAGAGATCGGATCTCTCGAGGCCGAGTCGCGCGATGGCGGGGAGCGCTTCGATGTTCCGCTTCGACAGCTCGACGCGGCGCGTTCGCTCCCGCCGCGGAGCGTGGTGACTCTGGTCGATGACGACGGAACGATCCTCGCGCGCTCGAGCGAGGGCGCGGAGTGGATCGGCCGCAACGTCAGAGGGACCGAGGTCACCGAGATCGTGCTGCGCGAGCGGGAAGGGCGGACCGAGGCGACGGGCATCGACGGGGTCTCGCGCCAGTACGGCTTCTCGGTGGTCCCGGGCAACGCCTGGCACGTGCACGTCGGCGTCCCGACGGCCGTGGTGATGCAGCCCGTTCGCGATCTGATCGTCCGCGGCGCGCTGGGCGGCGCCGCGATCATCCTCGTCGTGACCGTCTTCGCGCTCTGGCTCTCGCGCATGATCGAGAAGCCGATCAAGACGCTCGCGAACGCCGCGAAGGCGGTCGCGAAGGAAGGGTTCACCATCTCCGTTCCCGTCAGCGGGCCGCGCGAGGTCGCCGAGCTCGGCGAGGCGTTCAATGCGATGGTCGAGAACCGGTCGCGCGCCGAGGCGCACATTCTCGAGAGCGAGCGGAATCTGAAGGCGCTCTCGGACCGGCTCCTCCGCATCCAGGAAGAGGAGCGCGCGCGCATCGCCCGCGAGATCCACGACGAGCTGGGGCAGGCCCTCACGGCGCTGAAGATGGACGTCGGCGGATTGCTGCAGGCTACCGCCGGGGATCCCGAGTCGGCCCGCCTGCGGGCGCGGATCGCGAGCACCCTCGACCAGACCGTCGGCGCCGTCCAGCGCATCGCCTCCGAGCTTCGTCCCGGCGTCCTCGACGACCTCGGCCTCGACGCCGCGATCGAGAACGAAGCGGGCCTCTTCGAAGAGCGCACCGGGATCGAGTGTGATCTCGCCGTCACCACGGCGGCCGTCGATCTTCCCGAGGGGGCGGAGAGCGCCGTCTATCGGATTTTTCAGGAAGCCCTCACGAACGTCGCGCGACATTCGGATGCCTCGCGCGTCGAGATCCGTCTGCGGACCGGCGGCGAGGGCCTGCTGCTCGAAGTGCGCGATGACGGAAGGGGCATCACCGACCCGGAGCGAACCGATCCCGCGGCGCTCGGCCTGATCGGGATGCAGGAGCGGGCGGCGATGGTCGGCGGAACGGTCGAGATCGAGGGAGTCGCCGGCCGCGGCACGGTCGTTTCGCTGCGCGTCCCCCCCGGGGTGGAGCAGAGGAGTGCGGCATCATGATCACCGTTCTCATCATCGACGATCACGACATCGTGCGCGAGGGCGTGAAGCAGATCGTCTCGGAGACCTCCGACATTCACGTTCGAGGGGAGGCGCGGACCGCCGCCGAGGCGCTGGAGAAGCTGCGCGCCGCGAGCTACGACGTCGTGGTGCTCGACCTGAACCTGCCGGACCGCCCCGGCCTCGATCTTCTGACGCAGATCCGGTCGATGTATCCGCGGACGCCCGTGCTCGTCCTCACGATGCACCGCGAGGTGTCGTACGCGACGCGGGTCTTCCGCGCCGGTGCGGCAGGATTCGTCGGGAAGGACACGGCGCGCGAGCACCTTCCGACCGCGATCCGCCGCGTGACGCGAGGCGAGCGCTTCATCGCGCCCGCGCTCGCCGAGCATCTCGCGTTCGACCTCATGAATCCCGGCGGCGGCAAGCGGCACGAACAGCTTTCGGACCGCGAGTTCCAGGTGCTCTGCATGATCGCCTCGGGAAAGGCGCCGCGACAGATCGCGGCCGAGCTGGGCGTCAGCGTGAAGACCGTCGGCACGCACCGCGCGCGCCTTCTCCAGAAGATGGGCCTCAAGAACAACGCCGAGCTCGTCCAGTACGCGATCGAGAACCGCCTGATCTGAAAGTTTACTGGCGCGGCTCGAGCGTGCCGACCGGCATCAGTTCCTCCTCCGGGCGCACCGGCGTCCCCAGATCGGCGAAGTCCCGCATGTAGACCTGCAGTCCGTAATCCGGCCGGATCTTCGCCATCCCGGCCGAGAGCTGGTTGTTGTAGTGGTCGAGGAAGAAGTCGAACCAGTCGCTCGGTTCCGTATCGATCACCTGCATGTCCGCCCGCGGCATGAAGATCTTCCCCATCCGGAGAGTCCCCTCCTCGAAGAACATCCAGTTCGGCTCCTGCGGAAGAGGCGGCTGAAGCCACGTAATCCCCTCGAGACTCCCGAAGACCTGGAACAGCTCGCCACGCCGAGCCTCCACCGCCGTCAGATGCCCCTCGGTTTTCATCGCCGGGATCACGGCGAGCGGGTCGATCAGGAGATCGTTCCCTTCGAGCGTCACGCCCGTCGCTCCCTCGAGATCGATGATCTCGCTCATGTCCATCCCGAACGCGCGCATCAGCGCCTCTCCATCGAGGTTGCAGATCTCGATCTCGACCGGGTGGAGGCGGATTCTCCCGTCCTCCGTCGCGGAGACTTCCGCGACCATCCGGAACGGGATGTCGATGATCTTGTGCATGATGCCGCTCTGGATGAGCCGCCCCTCCTCGACGCTGATCGACAGGTCGCGAAGCGGCGCGCCGGGATAGGCGAAGACGAAGCCGTTCATCAGCTCCGTGAGGCTCGCTCCGGTCATCCCGATCTCGCCGTACGCGATGCGCATCACGAACGAGGACTTGTCGTCGAAATTCAGCGGCCGGCCTGTCTCGAGATCGGCCATCTCGCCGCGCATCCGGTGAATGCGCAGCACGACGGTCTCGGTCACGCGGAAGTTCACGTTCCGGAACTCGGCCTGCGTGGCGGCTGCGGGGACGGCTTCCCGCGGGACGTCGAAGTGGGCGACGCCGACAGGAGGGGAGGGGGCGGGCTGCGGCACCGCGCGCGCGCCCGGACCGCGGGGGCAGCAGCACGAGGGGAGAAACAGAATGATCGCGATGAGGAGAAGCGCGCCGAGAAGAAGAGCGGCGCGGGAGCCGAGGCGGCGGCGGGAGGGCTTCATGGCGGGCTCGTGCATCATGCAAGGTCAGGTCCGGTTTGCAGACGTAGAAAAACGGAAGCGGACGCGCTGCCTTGCCGTGGAGGAACCGAGCCGCAGATTGCGCAGATTGATTTCTTTGGCTCTTCATCTGCGTAATCTGCGTAATCTGCGGCTCCGTTTCCCCGGGCGGGCGGGAGACCGGCACGAGGATCGCTTGCACGACAGGCGGAGAAGTCTATGTTCGGAGATCGATTTCGGAATCGCGAAGAGGCCGGCGCGATGCTGGGTGCGGAAGTCGCGCGGCGGCTCGGCCGCGCCGCGGACGCGATCGTGCTCGCGCTCCCGCGCGGGGGCGTTCCCGTCGGCGCGGGCGTCGCGAACGCTCTCGGCGCCACCCTGGACGTATTCGTCGTCCGGAAGCTCGGCGTGCCGTGGCAGGAGGAGCTCGCCATGGGCGCGATCGCTTCGGGCGGCGTCCGGGTCATGAATGACGAAGTCCTTGCGATGGTGAGGATTCCGCCGGCTGCGATCGAGGAGGTCGCCGCGCGGGAGCGGCGCGAGCTCGAGCGCCGCGAGCGGGAGTATCGCGGCGACCGCCCGCCGCTCGACGTGCGGGGCCGCGTCGCGATCGTGGTCGACGACGGCCTCGCCACCGGGTCGACGATGCGGGCCGCGGTCGAGGCGCTGAAGAAAATGGGGCCGCAGCGCGTCGTCGTCGCCGTCCCGGTGGCGGCGCGCTCGACTTGCGACCTCCTGCGGCGTCAGGCGGACGAGGTGATCTGCCTCCGGACGCCGGAGCCGTTCGAGGCGGTGGGGCTCTGGTACGAGGACTTCACGCAGACGACCGACGCCGAGGTGAGCGCGCTGCTCGATCGGGCGAGCCGCCAGGCGCCGTCGGGAACGGAGAGGCGATGAGCAGCCGAGCGGGGACCATGGACGACCGGGACGCCGGCCTCGTGCGCGTGAGCGCGGGGGAGGTCGAGCTGGAAGGAAATCTCCTGCTGCCCGAAGGGGCGACGGGACTCGTCGCGTTCGCGCACGGGAGCGGGAGCAGCCGCTTCAGCTCGCGGAACCGCTACGTCGCCGAGGTGCTTCGCGGCGGCGGCCTCGGGACGCTGCTGATCGATCTCCTCACTCCGCAGGAGGAGTCCGTCGACGTGCGGACGGCGCATCTCCGGTTCGATATCCCGATGCTCGCGCGGCGGCTGGTGGGCACCGCGCGCTGGCTCGAGGACCGGGGTCACGGAAACCTGCGCCTCGGTCTGTTCGGTGCGAGCACGGGCGGCGGCGCGGCGCTGGTCGCCGCGGCCGAATTGCCGGACCGGATCGCCGCCGTCGTCTCGCGTGGCGGGCGCCCCGACCTCGCCGGCGAGGCGCTCCCGCGCGTGAAGGCGCCGACCCTCCTCATCGTCGGCGGAAACGACGAGCCGGTCATCGAGATGAACCAGGAGGCGTACGACCGGATGAACTGCGTGCGCGAGCTCAAGATCGTTCCCGGCGCCACGCACCTCTTCGAGGAGCCCGGGACGCTCGAGGAGGTCGCGCGTCTCGCGCGCGACTGGTTCACCCAGCACCTCGGCACGGCAGGGCAGTAGCGACGAACGGTCCCGCGCCGCTGGCGCGGCGCAGGGACCGGGTATGCCTCGAGTCCGGGGGCAGCGGGCGCTTCGCGCCCTCGCCCCCG
>JBOGJQ010000098.1:0-10200 GCA_050745405.1 Thermoanaerobaculia bacterium
TTGAAACGCAGCCGTCTCCGCGCCGCCGTTCGAGGCCGCCGCAATCGATCTCGCGCGGATCTGGTGACCGGTCCGGCGGAACACCTCGCGTCCCGGGCCTGTTCTCCGGCGCGTCCATGATCTCCCTCAACGCCGTCAGCAAGCAGTACGGAAAGCAGATCCTCTTCGTCGAGTCCTCGTTCCAGCTCAATCCGGGCGAGAAGGTCGGCCTCGTCGGCCCCAACGGCGCCGGCAAGTCGACGCTCTTCCGCATGATCCTCGGGGAGGAGCAGCCCGACGACGGGACGATCTCCGTTCCGAAGAAGATCGCGATCGGCTGCTTCCGTCAGGACGTGGAGGAGATGGGCGGACGGAGCGTGCTCGACGAGGCGATCGCGGGCTCGGGCCGGCTCGGCGACCTTCATCACGAGCTCGCCGACCTCGAGGCGGCGATGGGCGATCCGGACCGCGCCGGCGGCATGGACGCGATCCTGGAGCGCTTCGGCCACGTCCAGGAGGAGTACCAGCACCTCGGCGGATACGAGCTCGAGGCGAAGGCGCGCGAGGTCCTTCACGGACTCGGATTCGCCGATACGGAGATCGACCGCGACGCCGGCGCGCTCTCCGGCGGATGGAAGATGCGCGTCGCGATGGCCCGCGTCCTCCTCGGCAACTTCGACGTCCTGCTGCTGGACGAGCCGACGAACCATCTCGACATCGAGTCGATCCTCTGGCTCGAGCGCTTCCTCGCCTCGACCAAGGCGACGCTCTTCATGACCTCGCACGACCGCGACTTCATGAACCGCGTCGTGTCGAAGATCGTCGAGATCGACGGCGGCGAGATCCTGACGTACTCCGGCAATTACGACTTCTACGAGCGCGAGCGCGCGCTGCGCGAGGCGAATCAGGAAGCGGCGTACGAGCGCCAGCAGGCGAAGCTCGCGAAGGAGCAGCGTTTCATCGACCGCTTCACCGCCCACGCCGCGAAGGCGGCGCAGGTACAGAGCCGGATCAAGGCGCTCGACAAGATCGAGCGCGTCGAACCGCCGCGACGCCGGAAGGCGCTCCGCTTCGACTTCCGCACGCCGCCGCGCTCGGGCGAGGACGTCGTCACCGTCGAAAGCGTCTCGAAGAGCTACGGGGCGAGGTCGATCTATCGCGACTTCGATTTTCTCGTCCGGCGCGGGGAGCGGTGGTGCGTCATGGGAAAGAACGGCGCGGGGAAGTCGACGCTCCTCAAGATGGTCGCCGGCGCGCTGCCGCCGGACGGCGGGAGCGTGCGCCTCGGCGCGAGCCTGAGAATGGGCTACTTCGCTCAGCAGTCGCTCGATCTGCTCGACCCGGAGCTGACCGTGATCGAGCAGCTTCAGAAGGATTTCCCGCTCGAGAGCATCGGCGTGCTGCGGAACCTCCTCGGCGCGTTCCAGTTCTCGGGCGACGACATCGAGAAGAAGATCCGCGCCCTGTCGGGCGGCGAGAAGTCCCGCCTGCTGCTCGCGCGCATGCTCCTCGACCCGCCGAACTTCCTCGTCCTCGACGAGCCGACGAACCACCTCGACCTCGCGACGAAGGAGATGCTCGTCGAGGCGCTGAAGGATTACGAAGGGACGATGCTCTTCGTCTCGCACGATCGGACGTTTCTCCGCGGCCTGGCGAGCCACGTCCTCGAGCTGCCCGGCGAGGAGCACGACGAGCCGCTTCTCTACGGCGGCTCGTACGTCGAGTACGTCGAACGCACCGGCCGCGAAGCGCCGGGCGTGCACGGTTGAGTCGGGAGTCGGGAGTCCGTCATCCCTCTCCCGCTTCGCGGGATCGGGATGACGGCCGCTTGAGGTAAGCTTCTGCGACATGAACGAGCGCCTCAGCCTGGCAGTGCTTTGTGTCGCCTTCCTCGCCGTCGCGCCATTGAAGGCCGAGGAGCCCTCGCCGCTGCCGAACGTCGTCTTCTTTCTCGCGGACGACGTCGGCTACGGTGACGTCGGTATCTACGGCGGGGTGGTGCCGACGCCGAACATCGACCGGCTCGCGCGCGACGGCATGCGCTTCACCGACGCGCATTCCCCCTCGGCCCTCTGCGCCCCCTCGCGCTTCAGCCTCCTCACCGGGAGCAACCCCTACCGCAACGGCCGCCCCGGCGGCAGCTGGGACATCAACGTCAGCTCGGGATTTACGACCGGAACCGCGCACCTCCGGGAAGGGCGGCATCTCACCGTCGGCGAGATCCTGCAGCGCGCCGGCTACCGCACGGCCTTTCTCGGCAAGGGGCACCTCGGCGGCAACGTCTACGACACGAGCGGCAACCTGATCCGCGAGAAGGACGCGATCAACACGATGGACTTCGCCCGCGGCATCCGCGACTCGCTGAACGAGCACGGGTTCGACTATTCGCTCCTGCTGGCGAGCGGCATCCAGCACGAGCCGTACGCCTTCTTCGAAAACGGCCGGTACGCGCCCGTCGATCCGGCGAGCCCGCCCGACAACCGGAGCACGGTCCTCCGCAAGAGCGGGCGGTACGAGGTCACGGACAACGGCACGTGCGAGATCGTCGAGGCGGCGAAGGTGCCCGCCCGCTGCGACGTCGACTACGACTCGAGTCAGGTGGGACTCATCCTGACGGCGAAGGCGACGCAGTTCATCGACGACCACCTCGCCCGCAACGAACGCGAGGGACGCGACCGGCCGTTCCTGCTGTACTTCTCGTCGCAGGCGATCCACGTGCCGCACACCCCGCCGATCGACTTCGACGGCGATCCGGAGGTCCTCGACGAGCCTGTGAAGGGCGTCACCGGCGGGAGGACGTCCGACGTTCTCTACGAGCTCGACGTGCAGCTCGGCGCCCTCGTCGCGAAGCTGCGTGACGAGGGCCTCCTCGAGAACACGATCATCTTCTTCACCAGCGACAACGGCGCGCTGTGGCCGAACGTCGTCGAGCACGGCGATCCGCGCCACGACAACAACGGTCCGTTCCGCGACTACAAGGCTTCCGTCTACGAAGGGGGGCATCGCGTGCCCATGATCGTGCGATGGGGCGACGGCACCGCCGAGGGGTCGAAGGTCGCCCCGGACACGGTATCCGACAAGCTCGTCGTCAATCACGACTGGGTGGCGACGATGTACGAGCTGACCGGGCAATCGATGGCCGAAAATCAGGCGATGGACTCGGCGTCCCTGCTGCCGATCCTGACCGGGAGACAGAACGGCCCTCTCCACGAATTCGTGATCTACCAGGCCGGCTTCGCCTACGACGGCGCGATCCGCGAGGGAAGCATGGTGCTCGTGGTCGACCGCAAGAACGAGGCGACCGAGCTGTACGACCTCTCGACCGACATCGGTCAGGAGCACAACCTCATCACCGATCCGAAGTACGCCGACGTCGTGGCTCGCCTTCGCGCGAAGTTCCTCGAGTACAACGACCACGACGACGAGACCTTCGACGAGCCGCGAACGACTCCGCCGGTGGTCATCCCCGCGGAGTGATCGTGATGCGATCCCTCGTAACGATGAGCGCCGTCGCCGTCACGGCGATGATCGCCACGGCGGCGTGCACGGGAGCCGGAGCGACCGAGGAGAGTCCGGCGAACGCTCCTCCGGGGATGGTGTGGATTCCGGCGGGCGAGTTCACGATGGGCTCGACGGCCTCACCCGAATCGCAACCCGTCCACCAGGTTCGGGTCGACGGGTTCTTCATCGACGAGACGGAAGTGACCAACGCCGAGTTCGCGAAGTTCGTCGACGACACGGGATACGTGACCGTCGCCGAGCGCGTTCCGCGGGCGGAGGATTTCCCCGGCGCGCCGCCGGAGCTGCTGGTGGCCGGTTCGGTGGTCTTCACCCCTCCGGGCGAGGCGGTGCCGCTCGATGCGCCGCTCCGGTGGTGGAGCTTCGTCCCGGGCGCGAACTGGCGCCATCCCGAGGGTCCGGGAAGCGATCTCTCGGAACGAATGAATCATCCCGTCGTCCACGTGGCGTGGGAGGACGCGGCCGCGTATGCCCGGTGGGCGGGCAAGCGGCTTCCGACCGAAGCGGAGTGGGAGAGGGCAGCGCGGGGCGGGCTGGACGGCCGGCGCTACGTATGGGGCGACGAGTTCAGGCCCGAGGGGCGGTTCATGGCGAACACGTTTCAGGGGCGGTTTCCTCACCGGAACACGGTCGAGGACGGGTTCGCCGCGACCGCACCGGTACGGTCGTTTCCTCCGAACGGCTACGGGCTTTACGACATGGCCGGCAACGTCTGGGAGTGGATGGCCGACTGGTACCGGCCGGACGCGCACGCCCACCACGCCGGCGCGAACGCCGTGGAGAACCCGCGAGGTCCGATGGGGAGTCACGATCCGGCCGAGCCGGGGATCCCGAAGCGCGTGCAGAAGGGCGGATCGTTTCTCTGCACCGATCAGTACTGCTCCCGCTACGAGCCGGGGATGCGCGGAGCCGGAGCGATCGACACGGGAACGAACCACGTGGGATTCCGCTGCGTCGCGGATGCCGCGGCGGTGCGGTATCCCGGCTCCCGACGAACTATCGCCTCCTTCGACCTTCCGCTCGACGACGCCGGGGAGCACAGCAGTCCGAACCATGACCTACTCGTGCGTGTGAAGGACTGCGGCCACTCCAAATGGCAGCCGGCGAAAAAGGCCGACAAGGCGAAAAAGCGCGGGTCGAATTCGATCGGCCGTCATCCCGAGCGTAGCGAGGGATCAGGGACGGGTGGGATGCGCTTGACGCGGGGGCTCAGGTCGGCGGGAGATCGAGCCTTCGGTGACCCGCCGACCTGAGGTGCTCCGATCAGGGGTTGCCCACCCATCCCCGATCCCTCGGTACGCTCGGGATGACGCGGCGTTTGGCATAACCGATATCGAGAATCGTTATCACTAGCAGGAGGACCACATGCAGACCCAAGAAGCACTCGAAGCCCGCGCTCTTCCGATCGACATCGGGATCGGCCCGGACGAGCGGCGCGAGATCGCCGACGGACTCACCCCGCTCCTCGCCGACACCTACACGCTTTACCTGACGACGCACAACTTCCACTGGAACGTCACCGGGCCGATGTTCCAGACGCTCCACCTCATGTTCGAGGAGCAGTACACCGAGCTCGCCGGCGCGGTCGATCTGATCGCCGAGCGGATTCGCGCGATCGGCTTTCCGGCGCCGGGGACGTACCGCGAGTTCTCGCAGGCGACGTCGATCGACGAGCCGGAAGGCGTCCCGCCGGCTGAAGAGATGATCCGGCATCTCGTGAAGGGGCACGAGGCGGTGGTCCGGACGGCGCGATCGGTCTTCCCGACGGCCGAGGCGGCGAACGATCAGCCGACCGTCGACCTTCTGACCCAGCGGATGCAGACGCACGAGAAGGCGGCGTGGATGCTCCGCAGCCTGCTCGCCTGACCATGACCGGCACCGTCCGACGCGCCTCGGAGCGTCGCGAAGCGATCCACCGCTTCGTCGCCGCTCACCGCGGGCACCCGACCGCCGAGCAGATCCTGCAGGGCGTCAGGCGCGGGATTCCGGGAATCGGCCTGGCGACGATTTACCGGAATCTCGACGTCCTCGTGGCGGACGGCCGCCTCTCGCGCACGGTCCACGAGGGCGTGGCCCGCTACGAGGCGCGCACGGATCCGCACCCTCACTTCCGGTGCGAGCGCTGCGGGGCCGTGACGGACGTCGACCTCGACGTGGCGCCGCTGCTGCGCGCGGCCGCGCGCAGGACGGGAGGGGAGATCTCGGCCGTCGAAGTCGAGGTGAGGGGGGTGTGCGCGCGGTGCCGGGAGTGAGCCGGCGCTCGTTCCGTCGCGCTCCGGGGAGTGCATAATCGACCCACGCCCCCGACACCGCCGGCCGAGCTGAACGCTCTCGCCCTGGAGCGAGCCGGAGTCGGCATCGCGGCCGCGCCAACGGCCGCCGCTTCGACGGCGGCCCTACTTTCGCGCCGCTTCACCTTCGGCCGGCGACCAGCGATTACTTCTCCATGAGCTCCTTCAGCCGCGACAGCGCATCGTCCCACATGGTTTCGAAGTTCTGCCTTTCCTTCTCTTCGATGTCCATGTCGATGGTCAGCTCGGTGCCACCGTTCTTCTCGGCGAAGGTGTAGTTCTCGTACGCCGGCGCCCACTTCTTCGCCTCTGCGCTTTCGGTGTCCTCGACGCCGTTCTTGACGATGCCGAGGTGCTCGATGGAGAGGTACTCGTGCGGCCTGTTCTCGCGGATCCGGCTGACCATCCCGCCTTCGCCCGAGCCGTCCGGATTCGGTCCGAGAAAGAGGATCTTCGAACCCTTGCTCCAGTCTCCTTTGAAGTACGAACCGGGACTGAACGCACTCGTCCATTGACGATAGGTGTCGTCGGACAACATGACGTCCCAGACTCGCTGGCGCGGCGCGTTGATGACGATCGTCTTCCGAAGTTTTTCCATGGGCGGATTGTATAGCTAGAGGCTAGAGGCTAGGGGCTAGGGGCTAGGGGCTAGGGGCTAGGGGCTAGACTGCCCGGAGAATCTTACGCTGTGGGGGCGCGGCGATGAGCCTGATCGATTGGTCGGATCCCGATGAGATGCTCGGCTTGTTGATGGACTATGTGGCCGATGAGGCGGTTACATCCCATGCAGATCGACACAGAGGAAGGTTCCTCGGCGACTTATCAAAGGAGTTGGACCAACTCGCCGACCACACGCCGAAGAGTGTCAGCGAAGTCGCGCGGACGTTGCACGAGATCCGAGCCTCGCAACCCGAGGAGTTCCTGTCGGACCCGGTCATCACGCACCTGGACGCATGCATCGAGGAACTCTACCGGATCGAGGGCCTTCGCCAAGGTTGACTGACCGGTCAGGCCGGCAGGGACACGGTGACGATGCCCCGCTGCACCAATACACGCTCGAGTCTTCCCACACCGCTCCCGACGCTCACGGCCTGCTGGATTGGCAAACGCTCCCGAAAGGCATCCGCGAACCAGTCGATCGGCCAGACGTTCGGATCTCCACTGATGTCGTTGTTGATCTGCGCGCGAACCAGGGGATGATTCATCCACATCCGGGCAACGTCGGTGTGATGGTGGATGTGGTCCCAGTAGGACATGTTCGCGCTCGTCACTCACAGCTTCCACGCGGTGGGCACGCGAGGATCGGGGAGGTACGCGCAGTACGTGCCGGTCCGCGTGGCGCGATCGAGGTGCTCGCCCAGGGTGGGATGGTGTTCGCGGATCCTGGCCAGCGCGTGCCGGACGGCTCGCGTCACGCTGGCTCTGGCGCGCTCGGAGGCGGAGCCTGCATGCCGATCGCGCCCGCCGAGGCCGACCGCGCGCGCGAGCTCGCGGAGGAGGAAGTCCCGTTCCGCCTCGGATTGCGCGATGCGCCCATCGTCGGCCAGTGCCCGTGCTTCGTCGAGATCCGCCTCGGTCTCGGCGAGACGCCGGCGGTAAGCCTGCCGGGATCGCGCATCGAGCAGGACGCCGGCGTTCGTGTCCGTGACGATCGTCAGGCCGTCTTCCGCGGTCGCGCGCGCAGCGATCGAAATCGTTTGCGCGCCGGCGACGAGATCGAGGACGTGAAACTCACGTCCCGGATCCGCGAGGAGGCGCGCCAGATAGTGGAGACCGCGTAAATCCCGCACCCGGACTGTCCGGCCGTCGAACGACAGCGACCAGAAATCCCCTTCACGGCGAAAGAGGGTGTCACGAGCGGCGATCGCAGTGGCGGGTGGGCTCGCGAGGCCGTACGCGCGGGCAGCTTCGGCCTCTCGACCGACACCGCCGACGCGTTCGAACGCCGAGCGCGCAGCCTCGAGCTCCGGCACGGCAAGCTGCTCGTTTCCTTCGGCGCGGTGCGCGTGCGCCAATCCCATCCGGGCCAGAGCCATCTCGTACGGCGCGCCGATCTCGCTCCAGAGGTCTCTCGCCTCCTCGAACCGGCGGCGCGCGCCCGCCGTGTCGCCCGCGGCGAGGCGTACCTTCCCCTGAGCGAGCGAAGCGCCGGCAACGAGGGCGCTGCGTCCGAACCGGGCGGCGATTTGCGAAAGCTGGTCGGCTGCCTCTCGAGCGCGGCCGAGATCCTCGGCGGCCAGCTCGATGTCGACCTGCGCCTCGAGCAGCGGGACGCGGCGCAGCTCCGTGTTCGGCGGCAGTTCCTTCGAGGGAACGTAGAGGGGATTCTCCAGAGCTTCCCGGATCGAGCGGGCAGCCGGCGCCACTTCGCCCTTTTCGAGTTGCACCAGAGCGAGACCCGGCTGAGCATCCCACCCGACCTCGTGCGCGGCACGGAACGCGGCTTCCGCTCCGGCGATGTTTCCCCGGCGCAACCGGATCCGGCCGAGCTCCGTCAGCGGCCATCCGAACTCGCGGCGGAGGTAGGGCCGCAACTCCTCGCATGCGAGGAGGGCCTGCTGCTCCGCCTCGACGCACGCTCCGCGCAGCCTGAGAATCTCGGCGCGGTGGACGCGGCAACGTCCATGGATGCTTCCCACTCCCTCGCCGGGGCACCAGCGCTCCATCGCGGCCGACCACTCCTCGGCAAGGTCGTACTGCCCGAGCGCCTGGAATGCGCAAACGACTTCGCAGTAGACGATCCCTCGCGAGAGGGGGTCGAGCTCGCCGGAAAGGGTGGCGATGGCGGCATCGTCGAGAAATGCGAGGCCCTCCGGGACGTTGCCGGCGAGGATGAGGCAGCGCGCCTCGGCGATCCGCCCCAGCGCGGCAGCGGTCGGATTGCATCGCGTGCCGAGATCGATCGCCTTCCGCGCCCACTGTCGCGCGCCATCGAAATCGCCCGACAGCATTCGTTCGTAGTTGCGCACCACGGCGAGCCAGGCATGGACCGGCGTTTCGGCGGTACCGTCGAGAAGTCGTTCCGCGCGACCGACCCACCCTCGCACCGGCGCCATCAGCGCCGTGTCGAGAAGCAGGTGCATGGCCAGGCGGACTGCCGCGCCCGCTGCCGCGAGTCGATCTCCCGCCCGCATGCTGAGCGCGTGCGCTCGTTCCCACGCCTCGATCGTCAGGTCGAGGCGGCCGGCAGCGTAGGCGACCTCGGCCAGGAGGGCGAGCTCAGAAGCCGTCAGACTGGAAGCAGCGTCGGCGCCGGTGAGAAGGTCGAGAGCCTGCTGCCACTGGCGGCGCTCGATGGCTTCGCGCGCCTCCTCGACCGGGTTTGCCGTCGGCGCCGTCATTCAACAACTCGCAGGGCAGCCTTCACCTTTTTTCGCCCGTAACCGCAGAAGTTCCCGCCGTAACCGTCTTCGTTGCGCACCAGAGTCGAACGACGATTCTACCGGGAAGGAAGGCAACAGCGATGGAAAAGGTGAACATCAACGGGGCTGATCTGGCGTATGAAGTGACCGGAACGGGAGATCCTCTGCTGCTGATTGCGACGGGGCCGATCGCGGACAGCTTCTTCCCGTTCGTCGGCGAAAGCGCGCTGCAAAGCCGTTACGCTCTCATTCGTTACCGGCAGCGGCGGATCGCCGCCGGCGCGGGCGCTGCTCCCGTGACGTTTGGTCAGCATGCGGCCGATGCCGCCGCGCTTCTCGTCCACCTCGGCATCGGGCGCGCGCACGTCGCCGGTCACTCGACCGGTGCTGCCATCGCGCTCGAGCTGGCGGCCGCTCATCCGGAAAGGGTCCAATCCCTGGTACTCCTCGAGCCGCCTCTGCTGGCCGTGCCGGCCGCGGGGCGGTTCCTGGAAAAGCTCGGGCCGGCGCTCGCCGCCTACGAGGCCGGCGATGGGGAAGCGGCGATGGCGCGTTTCCTCAGCGTCGTCTGCAGTCTCGAGTGGGGCACCTGCCGGGCGCTGCTCGAGGAGCGCATCCCCGGTGCAGGGACGCAGGCGATCGAAGACGCCGGGAACTTCTTCGGCAGCTATCTGCCGGCGCTCACCGCGTGGGAGTTCGGGGCCGATCGGGCGGCGGCGATCACTCAGCCGGTGCTCTCCGTCGTCGGCACCGACACCGAAGAGCTCTTCGCGGAGAGTCGCGACCTCCTCCACGCCTGGTTTCCCGACGCCGAGAACTGCACGGTGGAGGGCGCGGCGCACCTGCTGCACATCCAGCGTCCGGAGCCGGTCGTCTCGGCCATTGCCGCCTTCTGCGCGCGTCACTCGATCGCGGCGTCGGCAGCTGCGCCGGTCCGTCATCGCTATGCGAGCGAACGTTGAAGAGAGGGGCTAGTGTAGTGCGTCAGAGATTCGGGCCATTTTGCTGGTGGCGCTTGCGGGCGAGATGCAAGAAGCGAGGAGGAGGCG
>JBOGJQ010000099.1:0-3936 GCA_050745405.1 Thermoanaerobaculia bacterium
GCATGACCCTCGACGAAGCGCCGCAGGGCTACGCGATCTTCGCGGAGAAGGAAGACGAGTGCGTGAAGGTGGTGATGACGATGAAATCGTCATCCCGAGCGTTTAGCGAGGGATCAGGGTCGGGCGGGACGCGCATGACGCGGAGCTCAGGTCGGCGGGAGAGCGAACTTTCGTTGTCCCGCCGACCTGAGACGTACCGTCCTCGAATTCCCCTCCCGTCCCTGATCCCTCGCTACGCTCGGGATGACGCGAAGCGAGGTTAGAATGACGCGCCGTTTCGGGAGACGAGGACGACGGTGGAGACTCTGGGGAAACGCGATCTCATCGCACAGTGGGCGTTCGACACGAGGCCGGTGCTGCTGCGGTTTCACCTCTGGCTGGAGGACGTCGAAGTCGAGCGCTCGCAGGACGAGCCGGTCTCGACGTTCACGTTCACACCGCGCGGCATCGCGCGATCGCTCGCGATGACCTCCGCCGCCACCGCTCTCGGCACGCGTCTCTTCGGCAACTTCGGCGGCGGCGCCGGAAAGGACAAGACCGCCTACAACCAAGTCAAGAAGGCCGCCGACGCGATCAGCGCCTACGTCATGAGCGAGGGGCTGTGGCATCTTACGCGGACGCTTCCCGAGAACCACGCCATCATGGTGTCCCTCGGGGAGGGCCTCATGCCGAAGGCCGGCGAAACGCCCGAGATGGGCGCCAATCCGCTCCTCGGATTCGGACGCGTCTACGCGCGTCCCGAGGTCGCGCGTCTGGTCGACCGCCGCGTCCGGCGCCTGCTCAACGAGCCGGGACACACGTTCGAGCAGTTCCGCCGGTGGCTCGCCGACCGCGGCATCACGGTCTGGGGCGCCGCGGTCGATACGCTGGAG
Source organism: Thermoanaerobaculia bacterium (assembly GCA_050745405.1). Classification (GTDB taxonomy): domain Bacteria; phylum Acidobacteriota; class Thermoanaerobaculia; order Gp7-AA8; family Gp7-AA8; genus JBOGJQ01. Next base: position 873 of record JBOGJQ010000099.1, read on the forward strand.
AACACCTCGCGCTTCGCCGAAGGCAAAGAGACCGGACCGATGGCGGTTTTCCACCTGTTCGATGCGCCTCTCAAGATGGCGCGGCCGTACGAGTCGTACATGGGATGTCTCACGATCCCGAGGCGCGTCACCGAGGCGGCGGCCGACGCGGCGATCCTGCTCGACTACCTCTCGCCACGCGCGCGGCTCGTCGAAGCCATCGAGCTCGCCTACCCCGGCATCCGGAGCGAGCACATTCACGTCTGGACGCTCCGTGGAAAGAGCCGCGCGCAACGCCTCGGGCGGCTCTGGGAAGAATGGGAGTCGCTCGGCGCGCACCTCGTCGACGACGGGTGGCGCACGCCGTCGGGCCTCCCCGTCTTCACCGACTCCGGGACGTACGCGCCGTCCTTCCTCGTCGGGAGCTGGAAGGACGAGACGGGCGCGCCCCACGTCTTTCTCTGCGACGGCTACGCCGCGAGCGCCGAGGCGATGCAGGCGGCGAGCCTTTCCGAGGTTCTCGAGGTCGATTCGACGATGACCGTCTTCTCGAGCGTGTTCGAGAACCCGTGCGACGTCGAAGGGCGTCTCATGCGGCTCGATCCGAACAGCCCAGACTTCGAAGCGCGCGTCCGGGAGATCCTCGGCGGACGCGATGTCGATGCGGGGCGCGTCGCCACGTATGCCGCCTCGATCCGCGAGACGCGCGCCTCGAACGTCCCCCTCGACCGCCGAGTTCTCCGCGCGGACGACCTTCTTCCCGACAAGGACTGGCGCGTCCTCGCGAGCATCGGTTACATGAGCGACGATCCCTATACCGGCGCGCCCGGCGTCGAGAAGATCCGAGACGGCGTCTACCGCGTCACGACGCGTCTCGCCACGCGCAAAGCCTCGTCGCTCATCACGTTCACGCTGCGCCTGATGGAGCCGATGGAGCAGGCGCGCCTGGTCTTCAGTCCGCTCCTCGTCCGTTTCCTCTCCGGCGTCGACTACAGGACGCGCGCCGTCAAGGTCTCCGACTCCGGACGCATCCGCAACGAACTGCAGACGATGTTCTCGCAGGCGCTCTCGTACGACAACGACTCGGTCCGCGTTCATTTCGACCGTATCGACGAGCGCGTCATCCCCAGCGAGAACCAGAAGATCATCCGGAGCGCTCTCGAGTGGTACAAGGCGAACCATCCCGTCTGGTTCGAGTGGCTTCACATCTCCTGAATGTCCGGAATCCCCGCCTCCCGTAATTCGTTAGCATAAGTACACTAAAAATAACTCTTCGCAGGAGGCGGAATGGCACGACGGAAGCGCGTGGAAGGGCGGAGCTCGCTCTTCGCAATCGGGACGATGACGGCCGCGGTGACGATCCTGCTCGTCGCGGACTACAGAAGCGGACAGGAGCCGGAGCTTTCCGTGCCGGTCGCAGCCGCAGCAATTGCCGCGGCTCCGGCGCCGGTAGCCGCGCCCGTGGTCCAGCCCGTGGTCGAGCCCGCCGTGACGCCCGAGCTGGAAGCGACCGAGACCGTGATGAAGACCGAGTACGACATCGACGCGAGCGAGCGCGAGCGTCTCGCCGCGGAGCTCCGGAGCTGGAAGACGCGCGACCCGCGCCAGCTCGTCGACGTCATCGCCGATCTCGCCGAGCGGAAACCCCTCCCCCTCCCGCCGACGTATCTGCTCGCGATCGCGTGGTCCGAAACGCGCGGCAAGATCCTGGCCGTCTCTCCCGCCGGCGCGGCGGGCCTCGCGCAGGCGACCCCCGCCGCGTATCTCTCGGAAGGTTTCGACGGGAAGGTCTTCATGACGAACTCGTACCTGATCGGCTCGCGCGCCTACATCATGAAGAAGCCTCTCGGCGATGCGCTGTCGATCAGCGAGATGCTGCTCGAGAAGAACACGCCCGCGCGCCGCGCCGAAGCGAAGAAGCTCCTCGCTCGCGCGATGGAGCTCCGCCGCGAAGGCATGGACGAGCTCGAAGCGCTGCGTCCGGTGGCGAACGACATCTTCTACGAGCGCATCGCCGACGCGGACGAGCGCAACCTGGCGATCCTGCAGGAGCTCGGACGCATCATCGATCAGGGCGCGCGACGGACCACCCTCCAGCGGTTCCACGGACGGGTCGAGAAGGACTACCGCTATCTGCGTAATCTGCAGCGCGACGGATGGAAGCGCTACGAGATCGCCCTCACGAAGAAGCGAGACGCGCTGCTGCGCGAGCACTTCGATAAGGATCCAGACGTCATCTTCGTGACCAACGCCTACGAAGCGGGCGAATACCTCGGGCGCGTTCTCGACGCGCGCTTCTCGCCGACGCACATGGCGGACTTCCTCGCCGTGCATCTCGCGACCAAGCAGCGCGAGGCGATCGCCCTCGGATTTCCCGAGGAGAAGATCGACGAGTGGACGGCCGCCCTCTACAACGGCGGAGCCGTCAACGTGAAGCGGATGAACGCCGGCCTCATGGATTCCCTGCGCGAGACCGAGAAGTACATGCAGAGCGTCCCGCGCCGCAGCGGGATTCTCGCCCGGGCGATCGGGTAAATGTGGCCGCGGCGTCTCGCCGCGAGCCCTCCACGCCGGCGTTACGCCGTGGGGTGCGCGCCGGGACGGCGCGCCCACACGCGCTCATTGACCGCCCCTCCGTAGCGGGCTTAGGATGGGCTGCTTCCAAAAGTGAGGTATCCATAACCATGGTCGGTCGCACGATCGCGCATTACACAATAACCTCGAAGCTCGGCACCGGCGGCATGGGCGTCGTCTACGCGGCTGAGGACACGACTCTCGGCCGCCCGGTCGCGCTGAAATTCCTTCCCGCCGAGCTCGCGAAGGACGAGGCGGCCCTTCAGCGTTTCCAGCGCGAAGCCCGCGCCGCCTCCGCACTCAACCATCCCGGCATCTGCACCATCCACGCGATCGACGCGCACGAGGCGGAGCACTTCATCGTGATGGAACTGCTCCAGGGAGAAACGCTCGGGGACAAGATCCGCCGCGGTCCCGTCGAGATCCGGACGCTTCTGGACTGGGGCGTCCAGATCACCGACGCGCTCGAGTCCGCCCACTCCAAGGGCATCGTCCATCGCGATCTCAAGCC
>JBOGJQ010000100.1:0-4316 GCA_050745405.1 Thermoanaerobaculia bacterium
CCGGAGCTCGCCCGAAGCGCGGCGAGGCCGGCGGCCCTCGCCGACGGCGAGGTGGCCACCATGTCGCCCGTCGCGCGCGCCGCCGCGTCCGCCGTCCGAATCCAGTACGTCGCCGTCGTCCGCTCGACCTGCCCCACCAGCACCTGGATCAGAGCGATCAGGATCAGGATGAGGATGACGAAAAAGCCGACCAGCGCCGAGAGAAACAGGGTGACGTCGCGACGAAACCCGATCGCGGAAGCGGCGCCCGGCCGCGTTTGGGACATGCGATCAGTCTAGCCGGTTCCCGTTGCTCGTTGTTCGTTGCTCGTTATTCGTTATTCGTTGTCGGTTGTCGGTTGTCGGTTTGCCGGGAAAGCTACCGGGCCGGCAGAACGAGCCGCGATGTGCCGTCTGCCTCGCGCTCGAGCCACGCGTGGCCGAGGTACTTCGATTCCTGGACGATGTCGCGCACCCCCTCGAGGCGAACCCGCTGCGGCGTGGCGGCCGCCGATTGCGTCTTGAACGGCGCGATCGTCGCCGGCGTCGCGAGCAGAGTCGGGTCGTAGTAGGTCGGATCACCCGTGTCGTTGTCGATGACCGAGGCGAACGGGAAAATGAGATCGGTGAAACCGGGCGAGACACCGGCGGGGAACTGGACCACGAACTCGAGAGAAACCGGCTGGTCGGTCGCGATCGGAAGAGGATCCTGGACGAATCCCGTTGGGGGGAGCTGGAGCGGGAAGGTGCCGAGGGAGTTCCCGTTGACGTCCCAGACGGTGACGTTCAGCGTCGCCGAGAAATCGGACAGGTTCACGGCGCCGACGTTCGTGCGGAAGTCGCCGCTCGTCCCCTCGCTCAGTACACCGGGCGCGATGGCGCTGATCCCATCGAGGTCGAAGTCGACGAGGCCCGTGATCGCGCCGCGGATGCCCTGCCCGACGGTCGCGCCGGAGCCGAGGACGTTGTACGTGCGCGTCTGGACGACGAACGCGCGCGCGGTGATCTCGTCGGGAAGCGTCGGGTTCTTTTCGGGGAAGACCGCGACCAGAAGGGAGCCGGCGGCGTTCGTCACGCCGAAGCCGTCTTCGCCGAGGATATTCATCCCGTAGAGGGTCTGGTTGGCCCCGATGTCGAAATCGAAGGTCAGGCCCGGCTCGCCGCCGGCCGGAACGAACGTGAGCGTCACCGTCAGGTCGTGCCCCTGCGGATTCATGATGAAGAAACTCGTCGCCCAGTACGTGTTCAGCGCGCCCGGCGTGTTCGCGGCGGCGGGGATGACGTAGACGTCACTGATCTGTGCGGCGGCGGGAACGGAAAGAAGCAGGAAAAGAAAAAGACCCGTGCTGACGCGGGCTCTGGAACGGTACTTCATGTTGTGCCCCTTTCGGGGTACCGGCACCGTCCAAAACGAACTCACCCGCATGGCCATTCCAGTACACTACCCCCCCATGCCGCTCCCGACGCTCAGCCGCCGCCTCGAAGGGTTCCAGCAGTCCGAGATCCGCCGGATGTCGCGCGAGTGCGAGCGCGCCGGCGGGATCAACCTCGGGCAGGGGATCTGCGACCTTCCGACCGAGCCGCTCGTTCAGGAAGGGGCGATCGAGGCGATCCGGCAGAGCCGCGCGACGTACTCGCGGTTCGAGGGGATCGATCCGCTGCGGGAGAAGATCGCCGCGAAGATCGCCGCCTACAACGGGTACGACGCCGATCCGCAGAAAGAGATCGTGGTCACGGTCGGCTCGACGGGAGGCTTCGCGGCCGCGGCACTCGCGACGCTCGATCCGGGGGACGAAGTCATCCTCTTCGAGCCGTACTACGGCTATCACGTGAACACCCTCCGCGCCCTCGGATTCGCGACGCGGTTCGTCACGCTCGAGCCGCCCGACTGGCGGATCGATTTCGACGCGCTCCGGGCGGCGTTCGGGCCGCGGACGAAGGGGATCGTCGTCTGCACGCCATCCAATCCGTGCGGGAAGGTCTTCACGCGGGAGGAACTTGCCGCGATCGGGACTCTCTGCCGCGAGCGCGGCGCCTGGGCGTTCACCGACGAGATCTACGAATACGTCGTCTACGACGGGCGTCGCCACGTGTCGCTCGCCTCGCTCCCCGAGGGGCGCGAGACCACGATCACGATCTCGGGATTCTCGAAGACGTTCTCGATCACCGGCTGGCGGATCGGCTACGTCACCGCGCCGCCCGCCGTCGCCTCCGCGATCGGTCTCATGAACGACCTCCTCTACGTCTGCGCGCCGACGCCGCTGCAGTGGGGCGTCGCGCGCGGACTCGAGATCGGCGACGACTATTACCGGCGTCTCGCCGAGGACTATCAGAAGAAGCGCGACGCGCTCGCGGAGGCGCTGCGGGACGCCGGGATGGAGCCGTACGTGCCACAGGGGGCGTACTACATGCTCGCGGACGTCAGCGGGCTCGGATTCGAGGACTCCCGCGACGCGGCCACGGCTCTTCTCGAAAGGACCGGAGTCGCCTCGGTAGCCGGATCGGCGTTCTACGAATCGGCTGTCGGCCAGAGGCTGCTCCGCTTCTGTTTCGCGAAGGATTTCGACGTGCTGGACGAGGCGTGCCGCAGAATTCGCGCCGCCGGAAAATCGAACTCGACGAGGTACGACGATGCAGGACTATTACGAACCGAAAGTCGGTGAGAAGGCGCCGGAGTTCCGGCTCCGATCGACCGAGGGGAAAGACGTCTCACTGAAAGATCACAAGGGAAAGAACGTCATCCTCTATTTTTATCCGAAGGACGACACGCCCGGCTGTACGAAAGAGGCGTGCGCGTTCCGCGACCGGAACGACGAGATCCGGAACGCGAACGCGGTCGTCTACGGCCTCTCGACCGACTCGATCGAGAGCCACGAGAAGTTCCGCGGGAAGTACGATCTGAACTTCCCGCTTCTCTCCGATCCCACCTCCGACGTCGCGAAGATGTACGGCGCCTGGAAAGAGAAAAACTTCTACGGGAAGCGGAGCTGGGGCGTCGCGCGGATGACGTACTGGATCGGTCCCGATGGGCGGATCAAGAAGATCTACAAGAAGGTCGATCCCGAGGCGCACGGGGACGAGATCCTGAAGGATCTGCGGGAGAAGTAGCCAGAGCGCCCGAAGGGCGCCGGACAGTAGCCGGGGGCAAGCGCGAAGCGCGCCGCCCCCGGACTCAATTCGGCTTCGGTGCGAAGCGGTCGACGAGCGCCTCGGCGACCAGGGCGGCGTTGAGCGCCGAGCCGCGGCGGAGGTTGTCGGCCGCGGCCCAGATCCAGAACGCGCCGGGGTTCGCCTCGTCCTGCGCGATCCGCCCGATCACGACCTCGTCCTTCCCGGCGGCGTCGATCGTCGTGACCGCCTCGTCCTCCGGCACGACGTAGAGACTCGCCGGCCGCGCCAGCGCCTCGCGCACCGACTCCTCCGTCGGCTGCCCGTCGAGAGAGACGAAGAGCGAGACGCCGTTCGAGTGGAACATCGGCGCCTGCAGAAGCTGGAGCGATACGGAAACGTTCTGCAGGATGGCCCGGAGCTGCGCCCCGGCCGCCCTTTCCGCCGCGACGCCGTCTTCCGGCGGATACATCGTGAAGGCCGCCTGGCGGTCGAAGATCGTCGTCGGAAAGCTCTTCAGGTTCAGCACGTTGAGGGTCTGCTGAAAGAGCTCGTCGATCCCTGCCTGGTCGAACTCCGAGGCGGGACGCGTCACGGTGGCCGCGGCCGTGCCGATCGCGAATTTCCGCGCGAGCGCCGCGAGGATCAGGATCACCGGAACGACGAACGCCTGCGGTGACACGATGAGACCGTCATCGTCGTTGAGCTGATCGTCGTTCACGCCCGCCACGACCGCCCGCCCTTCGCCGGCGAGAGCGGGAACCTGGGAGAGGTCGATCGCGATGAACTCCTCGTCACGATACCGCCCGATCCACGGCTCGTTTCTTTCGGCCGGACCGGTGAAGAAGACGAGATCGAGCTCGGCGAAGCTCTCGTCCGAAGCGGCGACGACGACCGACGCCGCGCCGTCCACCTCGGTCAGCGTTCCGGTCTCGGTTCCGGTCGTGTCGATCAGATCGATCCGTGCGTACGGAAACGATCGTTCGGCGAGAATCGCCTTGAGCTCCTTGGCGACGAGGGTGAGGGGATTGACGATGCCGACACGATAGCCGTCGGCCGGAGAGCGGCGGGAGAAGGTGCGTAGTGGCATACGGAGGCCCTAACGCCGCAGGCCGGCCCCGTCATCCCTCCTTCGGTCGCTCGTAGCTCGTCGCTCGTCGCTCGTGCGATCTGCGTCGATCACGAAACGAGGGGACGGGCGAGACGCCCGCCCCACCGTCGCTCCGCGT
>JBOGJQ010000101.1:0-5955 GCA_050745405.1 Thermoanaerobaculia bacterium
AGGCGCCGGCGCGGACCGGGCCGGGCACGGCGGAGCAACGCCGCCGGTCTGACCGCGCGGCAGATGGAGGTCCTCACGCTCGTGACCGATGGACTCACGAACGCGCAAATCGGCGCCCGCCTCGGAATTACGCCGAAGACGGTCGACCATCACGTCTCGGCCGTCCTCGCGACTCTCGGTGCGAGCACGCGGACCGAAGCCGCGGCGGCGGCAGCGCGGCGCGGATGGGTGGGGGATAAGCGTACGGAATCGGCGGCGCAAAGATAGGGAGATATCCCGATTTTTGCCGTTCGCTCTGGGGGTATGTTTCCCGAGGTGCTTTGGACGACAAGGAGAAAATGATGCGCCTGATCGGCTTTCTTTACGGCATTGTCGCTTACGTCGTTTTCCTGGGGGCGTTTCTCTACGCGATCGGGTTCGTCGGAAATTTCGTCGTGCCGAAGTCGATCGACTCCGGGGCGTCGTCGCCCGTGCTCCCGGCGCTCCTCATCAACACCGTGCTGCTGCTGGTGTTCGCGGTGCAGCACAGCGTCATGGCGCGGCCTGGCTTCAAGCGGTGGTGGACGCGCATCGTTCCGCAGCCCATCGAGCGGAGCACGTACGTTCTTTTCTCGAGCCTCGCGCTGATCCTTCTGTACTGGCAGTGGCGGCCGATGACGGATCCCGTGTGGCAGCTCGAGGGCGGCGCGGCGGCAGCGATGCAGGTCGGGTTCTGGGCGGGATGGGGAATCGTCCTCCTCTCCACGTTCATGATCAGCCACTTCCATCTGTTCGGGCTGACGCAGGTCACCGGCTATCTCCTCGGCCGTGATCCGGCCGATCCGGAGTTCACGATCCGGGCGTTCTACCGGATCGTGCGCCACCCGATCATGGTCGGGTTCATCATCGCGTTCTGGGCGACGCCGCGCATGACGGTCGGGCATCTGCTGTTCGCGCTCGCGACGACCGGGTACATCCTCGTGGCGCTGCAGTTCGAGGAGCGCGATCTCCTCGCGGCGTACGGGGAGACCTACGATCGCTACCGGCGCCAGGTCCGGATGCTGCTGCCGTTCCCGAAGCGGACGCGGCGCCCCGGCGTCGCGGTTCCGGCGGCGCGCGAAGAGGCCCGCTAGCCGCCACAGATTACCCAGAGAACGTCATCCACAGATTACACAGATTACACAGATTGGTTTAGAGGCAGGCGAAGGCCGCAGTCACCTCCGTAAGCCAGACCAAACCATCTGTGTAAATCTGTGTAATCTGTGGATAACCCTTTTCCTTTCAATCTGTGGATTGCGCGGCCTTCCACTCCATCGCCATCTCGATCCGTTCTCGTCCGCTGGGGTGATCGAAGAAGATGACCTCCTCGATCGGTCCGGGATCGAGCTTCCGGTACTCGCCGAGCTTGAGCGCGACTTCGGCGAAGCCGTCCGGCTGCCGCGCCGCATTGAGGCCGAACAGATCCGCCTCTGCTTCCTGAACGCGGATGATCGTGTTCGTCACGGGGACCGTCACGAACAAGTACGTCGAGAAGAGGGCGACGAGGAGAGGGAAGCCGGCGGGATCGGCCGGTCCCTCGATGCCCCACCGCTCGCCGTATCGGCCCGCGAGGCGCTCGAACCCCCACTGGACGAACGCCAGGCCGACGACGATGACGATGCCGAACATCACGATCATTTCCCAGATGTGATTCAGCGCGTAATGGCCGATCTCGTGGCCCATGACCGCTTCGATCTCGGGCAGCGAGGTCCGGTTCAGCAGGTTGTCATTGAGAGTGATGCGCTCGGTACCGAGAAGGCCGCTGACGTTCGCGCTGATCCGCTTCGTCTGGCGTGAGGCATCGACGACCCAGACCTCGTCCGCCTCGATCCCGTTCGCGTGTGCCATCCGGAGGATCGGTTCGCGGACGTCGGGGCGCTCGAGACGCGTGTACTCGTTGAACAGGGGCGCGATGAACACGGGTGCGATCGCGAGCCCGATCATGACGAAGACGATGAGGAAGAGAGCGGCGCGGACCCACCACGTTCGCGGATACCTGGCGATGATGGCGTAGATCACGGCGATGAGAATCCCGCCGAAGATCAGTTGGACCCCGAATCCTTTCGCGAAGTCTCCGATCCAGGCGCCGAACGTCTGGTTCGAGAGATCGTACGCGTGCTCGCGGAAGAAGCCGAGGTAGACGAGCCAGGGGAACAGCAGAACCGTCGTGACGACGAGGTACGCGCCCCAGTAGAGGAACCGGTGAACGGTCGCGAAGCGCGTCACGCGCGATGCGCCGTCCCGGATCTTTCTCGAGATCCGGAAGCGGAGGAGGAGCCACGCGACAGCGAGGCCGAGGAGGAACGTCCAGAGCTGGATCCAGTAGCCCCCTTCGAAGTAGGCGTCCGAGCGCGCCTTCTCCTCGGGCGGAACCCGGTCGAGGTACGCGCGCGTGGCGGCCTCCGGATCGAACGCCGGCGCGTCCTGGGCGACGAGCGGAAGGGGGAGGAGCGCGAGCAGGACGACTGCCGCGATCGTCTTCGTCATGAGAGGCTCCCTTCGATGATGGACTGTGACAAGCGAGAGTGTAGCAGTGCGGTAGAGTCCGCTGCATGACGGGAACCCCGCTCGAACCGTCCGGCGACGCGATGCGCCGGCTCGTCGATGGCGCGATGGATCGCATCGTGCGGCACGTCGAGTCATTGCCCCGGCAGCCCGCCGCAGACACGGCGGGAGGCGAGGCGCTCGCGCGGTCGCTCGTCGAGCCACTGCCCGAGCGGGGCGCCGATTACGACGAGCTGCTCGATCTCCTCTTCGACCGCCTCGCGCCGAAGAGCTTCAACACGGCGGGCCCGGGGTATCTCGCCTACATCCCCGGCGGCGGGATCTTTCACGCGGCGGTCGCGGAGCTGATCGCCGCGTCGATCAACCGGTACGTCGGCGTCTGGGCGACCGCGCCCGCGCTGGCGCAGCTCGAGGCGAATGTCGTCCGCTGGTTCTGCGACATCGTCGGCCTGCCCGCGGGCGCGGGCGGATTTCTGACGACGGGCGGCTCGCTCGCGAACTTCACGGCCGTGGTCGCGGCACGCGTGAACCGGCTCGGGGAGAACTTTTTCGACGGCACGATCTACACGTCCGATCAGGTTCACCACTCGGTCGTAAAAGCCGCGGCGCTCGCGGGCTTCCCGCAGCGGAACGTGAGGCGGATCGCGACGGACGAGCGCTTTCGGATCCGCGTGGACGAGCTCGAGCGCGCCGTCGCGGCCGACCGGCGCGATGGTTGCCGGCCGTTCCTCGTCGTCGGCAGCGCCGGGACGACGAACACTGGAGCCGTGGACGATCTCGAGGCGCTCGCGGATCTCGCCGCGCGCGAAAAGCTCTGGCTGCACCTCGACGCGGCGTACGGCGGGTTCTTCATGCTGACCGCGCGTGGCCGCGACGCGATGCGGGGGATCGGGCGCGCCGATTCGGTCACCCTCGACCCGCACAAGGGGCTCTTTCTCCCCTACGGCACGGGCTCACTCCTCGTGCGCGATCCGGCGACGCTTCTCGCGGCGCACAGCATCCACGCCGACTACATGCCGCCGATGCAGGACGTCCCCGAGCTCGTCGATTTCTGCGAGATCTCCCCGGAGCTGTCGCGCGAGTTCCGCGGTCTCCGCGTCTGGCTTCCCGTGAAGCTCTTCGGGATCGGCGTATTTCGCGAGCAGCTCGAGGAGAAGCTCGACCTCGCGCGCGAGGCGACCGAGGCGCTGCGCACGATCGAGGGGATGGAGATCGTCGCCGAGCCGCAGCTCTCGATCGTCGCCTTCCGCCACGTCCGTCCGGGCGAGGACCTCGCCACGACGAACGCGCGGAACCGCGAGATCCTGGCGCGCGTCAACGCCGCGCAGCGGGTCCACCTCACGGGAACGATGGCCGGAGACCGCTTCGTGATCCGGATCTGCGTCCTCTCGTTCCGCACGCACGCGGACCGGATCGCGATGGCGATCGAGGACGTCCGCCGCGCGGTGAGCGGGTAGGCGAGGGGAATTCCCCCTTCGATCCGGCTGCTTTCGCGGGCGTGGACCGGCGTTTCCGACGACTCGCACTGCTGGCGGTGGCCCTGGCATTCGCCGGACAGCATCTGATCGAGCGCGAGCTCCGCGCGCGCGAGACGTCCCAGGCGCCGGCCACGGCGCCGGCGTCGCTTCACACCCCGGAACAGGAGGCCGCACCGTCTCGTGCCGTCATCCCCGCCGACGCGATCGCGATTCCGGTCGCCGGCGTCGCGAAGGGCGCTCTGCGCGACGACTTCGGTGCTCCGCGTTCCCGCGGGCGCCGCCACACCGCGATCGATATTCTCGCCCCGCGCGGCACGCCGGCCGTCGCCGCGATCGACGGCGTGATTCTGAAGCTCTTCGAGAGCCGCAACGGCGGTCTGACGATCTATCTCGCCGACGCGTCGCGCACGACCGTGTTCTATTACGCGCACCTCGACCGCTACGCGGAAGGTCTGACCGAGGGAGCGCGCGTCGCGCGCGGAAGCGTGATCGGCTTCGTCGGAACGACGGGGAACGCCCCTCGCGACGTGCCGCATCTCCACTTCGGGGTCGAGCGCCTCTCGTCCGACGGCGCATGGTGGCAGGGACGTCCGGAGAATCCCTATCCGCTCCTGCTCGAGCGAGGCGTCACGATTCCGGTCGAGTGATTTTTCCGCGCTTCGCTCGGGATGACGAGGTCGCTACTTCCTGGCCTTCGCGGCGGCGCTCGTGAGGATCCGTTCGGCCTCGGCGCTGAACGGCATCACGTAGTAGCGCGTGATGTCGTCGATGAAGCGGAACATCGCGGCGTGATCGCGAATCCGGACCGGCAACTGCTCCCGGCGGTAGCCCCAGATCTCCGCCTCGGAGTTCGCGTCGATCCTCTCGTACATCACCTCGCGCGGTTTGCCGAGAAGGATGAGAACCCGGCCGCGGTCCGTGAGGGAGCCGCGCTCCCCGTTCTCGCCGCCGAAGGTCCGGTCGGCGAAGGCGACGCGTCCGCCGAAGAGGGCGCGGAACTCGTTCTCTTCGGTACCGCGCGTCGGGTCGCGACGCTCCCAAAAGCGCTGGACGAACGCCTGGCGCGCGGCTTCGTCGCGCAGCTTTTTCCACTCGTTCTGCTCGGCCTCCGTCGCGAGGTGCACCGCCTCGGGCGAATCACCCCAGAGCGCCACGCTCGCCGAGGACGGCTCCTCGGCCGAGAAATGGCGGAACCCGGGATAGCGGCTGTCGAACTCCGAAAGCGGATTCGCGCGAACGGTCTCCGCGACCTCGCCGAACGCTTCGACGAACGCCTTCGGAAACTGCGCCGGGTCGACCGATTTCGTCGAAGGAGAGTAGACGAGGAACCACTCGATCGCCTCGCGCGTCCGGCTCTCCCGTCCGAGCGCCGCGTGCGCGACGCCGGAGTAGAAGTGCATCGCGGCGAGCGCCTGAGTTCGCGTCTCCTCGTCGGGAATCGCTTCGGCGACGTTCACGCCTTCTTCGAAGAACCGCGCGGCGTCTTCAAAGCGCTGCTGCTGGAGAGCGGCCTGTCCTTCCATCACGGCGCGTTGCGCCTGCTCGATGGGCGTTGCGGCGGCGAGCCACACGATGAGGAGCGGGGTGAGCATGGGAGATCCTCCGATTGCGGGAGTATCGGGCCGCAGCAGCGTTCGATGCAAGAGGGGAGCGGGAAGGTGGCCTGGGCGCGCGCCCGAGGCCACCGGTCCGTGTTACTCGCTCTTCTGGTCCGCGTTCGGATCGTACTGGAACATGTCCGTCTGATCCTCGAACTCGCTCTCGCCGCCTTTTTCGGTCTGGCGCTGTGCGCGCTTCTCGGCCTTCGCGGCTTTCTTGTCGCGACGGAGCTGTTCGCGCTGTCGCTTCAGAACGGATGGTCTGGGTTTCGGCAAATGATCATCCTTTCCCGGCGGCGCGCATGCGACCGCCGACGTGTCGTGTTTGCAGGGCGGGGCGTCCGGTGCGTCCCGGC
>JBOGJQ010000102.1:0-11948 GCA_050745405.1 Thermoanaerobaculia bacterium
ACGTAGAAGGAAGAAACCCGCCCGCCCAGGCTCACGTTTGCATCTTGCATCCGCGCCACCCGGTCCCTTTCTCGCTTCTACGTTCTGCGTTCTGCGTTCTGCGTTCAAGCCTCTTTCTCGCTTCTACGTTCTGCGTTCTGCGTTCTGCGTTCTGCGTTCAAGCCTCTTTCTCGCTTCTGCGTTCTGCGTTCTGCGTTCAAGCTTTCTACGGTCACGCCAGGCTGATCTCGGCCAGCATCCGGATCATCTTGCGCGTCGGCTCGTCGGCGTTCTCGTACGTCCGGCAGAGGAGGTCGACGTGCTGCGGGTCCTCGTAGGCGGAGACGGTGAATCCGGCGTACGGCTGAACCGGCGTCGACGCGACCGCCTTTTTCCACCCCGAATCGAGCAGGGTGCACGACAGGTACGCCTGGGCGGCCTTGGGGACGCGGTGATCCTGTCCGCCCGGCGGGCGGACGGTGAGGCGATCGGCGGACCGGAAGATCGTCATCCGCTCGGTCAGCGGGATGAAGCTCCCGCGCGCGTTCGCGATCTGCTCCTCGAGCGCGCGGAGCACCTGCTCGGCGATCACGTCGCGAATGTCGACCGGCATCTGCCCCTCGCTGTGGTACCGCAGGCCGCTCGAGAAGAGCGTCCCTCCGCCCGAGCTCCGCTCGATCTTGCAGCGGACCACCTCCGCCTCGACGGCGACGGTGTGGTCGAGCCACCGGAAACGGAGGCGCCCCGTGCGGCCGTTCGCGAGCGGCTGCGTGTGGAGGATCCTGGCGCCCTCGAGGCTCAGATCGATGATCTCGGCGTCCATCGCGCCGAACTGCGCGACGAGCGGCTCCTCGAACTCGAGCCGCTGCAGGTGGCGGCGTTCACGACGGGGCACATCTTTATTGTACGGCCAGGACGAAAAAAGCCGCGCGTTGCCGCGCGGCTTTTTCCCAGATCCTGCCGATAGATCTTACGGATGATCGACCGGCCGCCGCTGCGGCTTCGCGCCGTAGACGCAGTTGAAGTCGAGCTGCGGGATGTACTGCGACTCGAGCCACGTCGGGTCGTTCGTCCGGTTGTCCGTGAGCGTCGCGAACGCGAAGAAGCCCGGATCGCTTCCGCTCGAGAGCGGGAGCTGCTCGACCGTCAGCCAGGCGCCCGACCCGGTGAAGCCGGGGAACAGAGACGCCACGTTCGGCTGCTCGAACCCGAGCGGAGGAAGCGTCCGGTCGACGGTGCTCCCGAACTGCGTCCCGTTCGCGTTGAAGAGGCGAAGGCGGAGCGTCGCGTTCGAGAACTGCGAGGCGTTCACGAGGCCGACGTTCGTCCGGAACTCCGCGTCCTGGCGGATGCCGACGATGAAGACCTCGTCGAGATTCCGGTCGGCCGCGTCGGGCGAGACGTAGTTGTACCAGGGAAGCCCGGGCACGGTGACGCCGAACGTGCTGCCGTCCGGAAGCCGGTTGAACGTCCGCGTCTCGACGGTGATCGGAAGGCAGTCGGGATTGTCGACGCACTCGTCGCAGTTCCCGCCGGTCCGGCACGAGAAGAACAGGAGATGGCCGATGACGCCCTGGCCCGACTGCGCCTCCTGGTCCGTGACGCCGAAGACCGCGCCCATGATGTCGCGGATCTCGCGTCGCTCGTTGGCCGCGAGCGCCGTGGTGAGCTTCGTGGCGGCGGCGGGCGCGCCAGCGTTGTTCTGCCCCGCCTGCGCGAACGCGACCCAGACGTCGACCGAGACGGCGTTCACGTTCGAAATGAATGCATCGGTCAGAAAGAAGGCGCTGTTCGCGCCGAGCGTCTTCCCCGCGACCGGCACGTACACGATATCGGCCGAGCGGAAGTTGCTCGCCATCGCTCCCGTGGCCATGAGAGCCACCAGCGCCGCAACGATGCTGATTTTGATCTTCATTGGTTCCCCTTCAAATGGATTTCACGTTCGAGGTGCGGAATGCCGGAAGTGACGGTTTTCTCTCTGCGACGCATTGTAAACGACCTGCTCCCCCCGGTGGGAAGGGACAAAGACGTATACTCCCGCCCGGTGGATCCGACCGTTCACCGTTTCGTCGTCGCTCCCGAGTTCGACGGCTGGCGGCTCGATCAGGTTCTGCCGCGCCTCCTCCCCGACCACAGCCGCAGCTTTCTCGCCGCCCTCGTCGCCCAAGGCCACATTGCAATCTCCGGGCGCACCTCCCCGCGCAAGGCCGAGCGCGTCCACGCCGGCGACGCGATCGAGGTCACCATCCCGCCGCCGGAGCCGACTGACCTCGTTCCCCGCGAGATCCCTCTCCGCATCCTCCACCAGGACCCCGACATCGCCGTTCTCGACAAGCCCGCCGGCCTGGTCGTCCATCCGGCAGCCGGCCATGCCGACCGGACGCTCGTCCATGCTCTCCTGTTTCACGTCGGAGATCTGAGCGGCATCGGAGGCGAGCTCCGTCCGGGGATCGTCCACCGCCTCGACAAGGAGACGAGCGGCGTCCTCGTCGTCGCGAAACACGACGCGGCCCACCGCGCCCTCAAGTCGGTCTGGAATACCCACGCCGTCGAAAAGGAGTACCTCGCTCTCGTCTACGGCGCGCCGAAGCCCGCCGCGGGAACGATCGACCGCCCCATCGGGCGCGATCCGCGCGAGCGAAAGCGCATGGCCGTCGTCCCCGGCGGCCGCGCCGCCGTCACCGAATACGCGACCGTCGAGGCGTTCCGCTACCTTTCTCTATTGCGCTGCACCCTCCGCACCGGCCGGACGCACCAGATCCGCGTCCACCTCAAATCGATCGGGCATCCGATCGTCGGCGATCCCCTCTACTCCGGCCCGCAGTGGCGGGGCATCCCGAACAAGAAGCTCCAGCGCGCCCTCGCCGACTTCCCGCGCCAGGCGCTCCACGCCTCACGCCTCGCCTTCCCGCATCCGAGAACCGGCGACCGCGTCGAGTTCGAAGCGCCACTGCCTTCCGATTTCTCGCAGCTTCTCGAATTCATTCGAAAGTGACGAGGTGAAGAGGAATGAGTGATGAGTGACGGTGATCCGGCGACCGCCCGAAGGGCGCTGGAAAATAGCCGGGGGCGACCGCCCGAAGGGCGGGCTGCCCCCGGATGAACGTACAATTCCTCGTCGTGCGCCGTGAAACGGCGCGGGAGCGCTGGCGACCGGCGGTCCATCCGAGGTACCCTCGTCCCGATCAGGATTTCCGCGGTCGCTAAAAAAGCCGAGGATGCTGTCCAAGGTTCTGAGCGCCGCGACATACGGCATCGAGGCGGTCCGCATCACCGTCGAGGTGCACACCTACCCGGGCATTCCGGGCTTCAAGCTGGTCGGGCTCCCCGACACGGCGGTCCGGGAGTCGTACGCCCGGATCCGTTCGGCCCTGGCCAACTGCAGGATGCTCTTCGACCACGAGACGCTCGTGGTCAACCTCTCCCCCGCCGGCGTCCGGAAAGAAGGCGCCGGCTTCGACCTCCCCATCGCCCTCGGCATCCTGCAAGTCCACGGGATCCTCGAGCGGGAGCACCTCCAGAAGCGCGCCTTCATCGGCGAGCTGTCGCTCGACGGGACGCTCGCGCCGATCCGCGGCGCGCTCTCGATCTCGTCGACGCTCGCTCGCGAGCGGAACGCGGAGGAGCTCGTCGTCCCGCTGCCGAATGCGGCCGAAGCGGCCGCGGTGAAGGGGATCCGCGTCATCGGCGCACGGTCGCTCCCGGAGCTGGTCGCGCACCTGCGCGGCCACGCGCCGATCGAGCCGCATGCTCCGTCGACTTTCAGCCTTGCGCCCGAGGAGGGGGTCGATTTCGCCGAGGTGCGTGGGCAGGCGCATGCGAAGCGGGCGCTCGAGGTCGCGGCGGCGGGAGGGCACAACGTCATGCTGATCGGTCCGCCGGGATCGGGGAAGACGATGCTCGCGCGGCGGCTGCCGACGATCCTTCCGGCGCTCGCGCTCGAGGAGTCGATCGACGCGACGCGCATTCATTCCGTCGCGGGGCTCCTCCCGCCCGGTGCGGGGCTGCTCGGACGGCGACCGTTCCGCGCGCCGCATCACACGATCTCGAACGCGGGCCTCGTCGGAGGCGGGAGCTTCCCGCGCCCGGGCGAGGTCAGCCTGGCGCATCACGGGGTCCTTTTTCTCGACGAGCTGCCGGAGTTCCGGCGCGACGTACTCGAGGTCCTGCGGCAGCCGATGGAGGACGGGTTCGTGACGATCTCGCGCGCGGCGCGGAACATCACGTTCCCATCGCGCTTCACGCTCGTCGCGGCGCTGAACCCCTGTCCGTGCGGAAGCTTCAACGACGCGCGGCGGAGGTGCGCATGCACGCCGCCGCAGATCCACCGCTACCTGTCGCGCATTTCCGGTCCGCTGCTCGACCGGATCGACCTGCAGATCGAGGTGCCGTCGCTGCGGGCGGACGAGATCGGATCGTCCACGCCGACCGAGAGCTCGGCCGCGATGCGCGAGCGCGTCGAAGCGGCGCGGTCGGTTCAGCGCGAGCGACTCCGGCGGACGAACGTGCGGAGCAACGGCGAGATGGCCTCGCGCCATCTGCGGCAGTTCTGCGCGCTCGACGCGGCGGGGCGGCGCCTCCTCGAGACGGCGCTCGACAAGCTCGGCCTCTCCGCGCGCGCGTGGGACCGGATCCTCAAAGTCGCGCGGACGATTGCGGATCTCGCCGGCGTCGACTCGATCGGCGCGGATCACGTGGCGGAGGCGGTGCAGTACCGCGCGCTCGACAAGGCCTATTTCCGGTGCGACTCGTAGGGCCGGCGTCCGCGGACGATTGCCTAGAGAGCAAGGGTCGAGCGAAAAAAGAGGTCCAGAAGATCCTCGAGAAGCGGCCCGACGACGCCACCTTCGAGGACATCCGGTACCACATCTACGTCGCCAGGCGATCGAACGCGGTGTCGCGGCCGCGGACGCGGGCGATCTCATTGATCAAGATGAGGCCGAACGGCGGCTTGCACGGTGGCTAGTGTGGTGCGTCAGAGATTCGGGCCATTTTGCTGATGGCGCTTGCGGGCGAGATGTGAGGAGGAGGCGATGCGGGGCATCGTCGACAAGAACGCACGCCGGAGGCGTGCACGACGGTAGCCGGGGGTCGTGCCGCGAAGCGGTACGACCCCCGGAATCGCGAGTCGATTTCAATCGCACCCTGAAGGGGTGCAAGACGGGCGGCGGGCGATCCGCATGGTGGGATTCGCGTCTGGCACCCCTGCCGGGGTGCAGGATTGATCGGGATCTCCGAATGTCCCGCTTCGCGGGACACCCCGGCTACCGTCTGGCACGCCTCCGGCGTGCTGCCGATGCGGGCTAATGTAGTGCCTCATAAATAAAGCAAGCAATTTCCCCAGCTCATCGATGCCATTCAGGACTACGTGCAGACTCACAATACGAACCCAAAGCCGTTCGTCTGGCCTGCCAAGGCAGATGACATTCTCCAGAAAGTCACGCGGGCTCGGCGGGCTCTGGATAAATTGCCGACAGGCTGACGCACTACACTAGCGCAGCTTCCAGAGCCCGGCCGCGGCGAGGGTCATCGCCAGCAGCATCAGCATCCACGTCGAGGCGGTGGGGATCGCGCTGGAAGCCGCGCTGATCCGCAGGCACCGCCCTCCATGAGGCGGGGGCGGCCCCGATCCGCCCCGAGGTCGGCGGACGGTCATCGCCGCGCGCCGCGATTCCAATCAGAACTTCACGCCGAGCTCGATGCCGACGAGGCGCGGGTCGTTCGTCATGCCGGTCAGATTGTTGAAGTCGATTCCGTTCTGCACGACGATCTCGTCGGTGATGTTCCGGCCGAACAGCGCGATCTCGTAGTTGCTCCACTCGTATCCGAACCGGAGGCCGAGCTCCAGCGAATCGCTCCGGAACTCCTCCGATTCGTAGAGGAAGAACTGCTTTTCGCTCGACCAGGCGAGGTCCAGCGAGCCGATCACGACGCCGGCCGCGGCCGGCCGCCGGTAGTCGACGATCCCCGCGAAGATCAGCTCCGGCGCGTGCGGGAGGGCGTTGCCGTCCACCAGCGCACCGTTCGGTCCGATCGGATCGAGCACCGTGCACCCGCCGCCGCAGGGGGCGACTGCGAGCGTCGCGTCCTGGATCTCCGTGTGGTTCCAGCTCGCACCGATGGTGACGAGCCACTCCCGCGAGGGAGCCCACGCGACGTCGGTCTCGAGGCCGTAGCCCACGGTCTTGTCCGCATTGAGGAGCGTCGCGACATTGAACTCACCGCCCACGGCCGTGATCTGCTGCCCGTCCACCTCGTACAGGTACGCAGCGCCGCCGAAGCGAAGGCGCCGGTCGAGCAGCTCGCTCTTCACCCCGATCTCGCCGGAGAGAATCTCCTCGGTGTCCGCGATCGAAAGGCCGTCGGTCGCCGGGTTCGTGCCGCCCTCGGTGTCGGGAGCGAACAGGATCCGCCCCTGAATGCTCGGTGCGCGGAAGCCCGTCGCGAGCCGGCCGTAGACGTTGACGGCCGGGCTCGCGACCCAGGTGAGCGCGAGATCCCAGCTCGTGAAATCGTCGTCCGTGCTCGCGGTGACCGGCGCGATCGTCGCCGTGTTGAAAAAGAGCGGCACGGGCCTCTCCGCCGCGAGCGTCTTCTCGTCCTGGGTGAAGCGGAGGCCCGCCTGCAGATTCCACCGCTCCGAGAAGCGGTAGTCGAACGAGGTGAAGACCGCCCACGACTCCGCGGTCTGGGTCTGGAACGCGAACCCCTCGACCGGATTCCCCGGAGCGAGCGAGGTGTACGAGAACGTCTCGGCCGTCAGGTCCTCGTCGAAGAAGAAGACGCCGGCCAGCCACTCGAAGGGGCCTCCCGTGTTGCTCGTCCACCGGATTTCTTCGGTGAACTGATCGAGATCGGGAATGCCGTCGGCGGACTCGGATGGGAACGGAATGAATCCCGGCCCCATGGGTGGAGCGAAGACCGCGCCGAATCCTCCATCGATGTCGCCGCGGCTGTACATCTCCACCGTGTCGTAGCCGGTGACCGAAGTGATCGTCCCGCGATCGAACGCGTAGTCCATCCGGAGGACGGCGCCGGTCGAGTCGATCGTCTGTTCGTTGAACCCGTCCTGAAAGACCGTTTCCTGGTCGTAGCCGGAGACGAGCTCGTTCGTTCCGGGACGAAGAATGTTCGCGCGAAAGATCCGCGCCGTTCCGTCGACGTCCCACCCGTGGAGGTTGAGGAGGATGTTCGATCGGACGACGGGCTTCCAGAGGAACTGCAGCCGCCAGGCGAGGGTGTCGTGCCCACCGATGGAGGTTTCTCCCTCGCCGGTGAACTCGTTGTCGACCCAGTCGTCCTGCGATTGCACGAGGAACGAGAAGCGGGCGGCGAGCGTGTCCGTGAGGCCGCCGCCGACGGCGCCTTTGAGGTCGATCGTGCTGTAGGTTCCGATCGATCCGTGGGCGTACGCATCGAAGTCCTGGGTCGGTTGCTTCGACTCGAATTTGACGATGCCCGCGGGCGTGTTCCGGCCGAACAGGGTCCCCTGCGGGCCGCGAAGGACTTCGATCCGGTCGATGTCCCACACCGGCATTCCCTTGAGGACCGGATTTTCGAGGACGACCTCGTCGTACACCATCGACACGGGTTGCGAGGCGTTGAGATCGAAGTCCGTGTTCCCGAGGCCGCGGATGTAGAAGCGGGGAAAAGCCCGGCCGAACGACGACTCGATGAGCAGGCTCGGGACGCGTCCCGAGATCGCCTTCACGTCCGCACCGCCCGCGGTCAGCGTCTCGACCTGCTCAGCGGGCATGGCCGTGACGGCGGCGGGCACGTCCTGCGCGTCCTCGACGCGCTTCTGCGCCGTGACGGTCACCTCTTCGAGAAACGGTTCAGGTTCTTCCTCCACCGGTTGCGATTCCTCGGGGGGAGGGGGCGGCTCCTGCGCGGGGGCAATCGATCCGAAGACGAACACCACGACGATGGCGACCAGGAATGTGGCTCGGGCCATTGAGTCCTCCTCGATTGGTTCGGCTGGGGGAAGGGAAACGAAGGTGACCGCCTCAACGGTAGCAGATAAAAGCTGGGACCAGGTCCGGAAAACCAACTTGTCCCCACGTTTTCCTGCAGCGACTCGTGTGGCCGTCGTCGGTCGAGCCGGAGCTCGGAGGGAGGTTTCGGCGCACGATATCCGCGCGGCTCGTTCGTCTACTGCGTTCTGCGTTCACGGGGCCGGCCGCGGTCGGGGATGGCGGGAGAAGAACTCCCACATCGTTGCGGTGGCGTCGATCTCGTCGCTCGGCTTTCCCGTGAGACGAGTCTCCTTCATCCTGTGCCCGCCGGGCCAGATGTGGCCTGCTCCCTCGATGCTGTAGAGGACGACTTCCGCGTTCTCCTCGCAACCGGTGAATGCCGTCCGGGTCACGTTCGCGCTCAGGCGAGCGTCGTCCCTTTCGCGACAGCCGATGCGGCGCGCGTTGCGTTCGGTGAAGGCCGGGACGGCGGGCAACACCACGCCGCGCGTGGCAAACGACGAACCTCCGCGGTAGAGAGCTGCGCGATCCTCCGTGCCATGAAACGAGATCATCGGCACCGGATCCGAGGTCCGGCAGCCGGGCGAGTTGAAGAGGAACGCGGCACCGACCATCCCGATCGCTGCCACACGGTCGTCGAGCGCGCACGAGAGGACGTAGGCGAAGTTTCCCCCGTTGGAGAATCCGCTCAAATAGATGCGCGACCGGTCGACCGGGTACTGGCTGGCGAGGTGATCGATCAGACCGGCGATGAAGCGCAGATCGCGATCGTCCATTTCCCAGTGCCGCGGCCCACCCGAACGGCCGGCCGGGTAAACCACCAGGAAACCGTGCCGGTCGGCGAGATGCGTCCAGCCGTCGATGCGCCGCTGCCATCCGGGACGAAGCGCGCCGCCATGCAGACTGATCACCAGCGGCACCGGACGGGCAGGGTCGAGGCCGCGCGGCACGTGCAGCAGATACGTACGCCTCAATCCGTCGGCGACGATCGAACCGTTCGTCCCGAACCGCCACTGGTCGATCGCCCATGCGCTGAAGGTAGCCACCGCCGGCGCCACGAGGAGCAGAAAGGTGAGTACTCGCGTACGTGTCATCGATGCCGGTTCCAGTCCATGGCCAGGGGCGCGGCGGCGATCCTCACCAACGGAACGAACGCGATGGCCATCAGCGCCAGCACCCATCCCGGCACGAGGATCGCCGGCACCGCCCAACGCAGGAAGAGATACACGACCAGGACCGTGCCGGCCCAGATCGCCGCTGCTGCCGGAAGCATGGGTGGAGCGACCAGCCGACTCCGGTCGAGCTGCAGGGCCACCCAGCCACCGGCGAGCGTCTTCGCCACGACGAGGCTCGCCAGCACGAGCGGAATCGCGTCCCACGCCGCCTCGATCACTTCATCCCGCCGGATCGCCCACCAGTACGCCGGCGGCAGCAACGTCAGCGTGACGAGCGCGGCGAAGGCACTTCCCTTGATCAGCCATTCTCTTCCGGTGAGAACGATGGCCAGGCTGAGAAGCAGCATCTTCCAGGTCATCAGCAACAATCCGGCGGCGAGGAATGCCAGGAGAAGAGACGCACGAGTGACGCCCACGACGTCGCGCACCCATTGCCACGTCTGCACGAGGTGATCACCGACCTCCGAGGAGACGGCGACGGCGGTCACGCCCGCGATCGTGACGAGCCAGGCCAGCAGCGTCGACGCGAAGGCGACGCGGAACTTCGAGAGCACCAACGCCGCGCTGCCGATCGGCCGTGTGAAGAAGAAGGTCGTTCTCGACTCCTCGGCAGCGGAGCGCGACATGCTGGTCGCGACGAACAGCGCGAGGAACGGCATCTGAAGCAGGATGCCGGCGAGGATTTCGTACACCGCCCCCCGCGCCTCGCGCATCCCGAACAACACCAGCAGCTCGAAGGGGAGCACGATGGCAACCATGAGCGGGAGCGACCAGCCGAAACTTCGCCACTCGAGCCACTGCTGCGCGGCGACCGGTGTGGCAAACCGCCGTCGGGACCGCGATGCATCGCTGGCGCTCTCCCCGGCCGCTCGTTCGAATGACTGCCCGCGACGGGCCCGCCGGACCGCGAGCCAGGCCAGCCAGGCAGCGAACGGGATCTGCGGGAGATAGAGGGCCAGCATCCGCTGCTCGGCCACTCCATTTTCCAACGCGAACATGCCGCTGATGTTGTTGCCCGTGAGAACGAGGGCCGTAATGGCGATGCGTGCCCCGGTCACCGGATACGACATCCAACTGAAGGCCTGGATCCACATCAACGTCGCGGCCATCGCGGCCATCGGCCAGACACTGGCGAGCTTCCAGCCCGGCGGCAACGGTGTCAGGAAACGAAAGATCAGCCAGAGAAGGCTGACCGATGCGACACCCCAGAACATCGGCCAGAACGTCAGCGAACCGCTGCTCACCGGCAGGACGAACATCCGGCGCGGGTACATCGACTGCCGCGCCATCAGATCGCCGTCCATGCCGAAGCTGAAGACGCCGACGAAATAGAAGCCGAAACAGGCGAGGGGAAGAAGCGCGCCGAGGATGAGCAGGTTGTACCGTTCGTCTTCCGACATTGCGGGGACGATCGCCTGCAAAGTGACCAGCAGCAGCGCATAGACGACCAGCAGCCCGAAGCCCACGCGGTGACGCCGGAAGAGCTCCCAGGTGATTGCGGCCGCCGGCGTGTGCATGGTTCAGCCTTCGCCGGCGGTGTCCGCGCGGCTGCCGACGTGTCCGACGAAGATCTCGTCGAGCGTGGCGGCGCGGTCCGAAACGACCTCGGCGCGCTGCGATGCGAGTCGTTCCCGCAGGCGGGCGGAATCTCCGTCGACGATCGCTTCCCACAAATCACCGCGCGCTTCCCAACGCAACGCACCGGAGTCATCCGGCGGTCCGCCCGGTGAACCCGCGAACCGAACGGTGAGGCGCCGATGCCGCTCGATCATCGATCGCAGTGACGCACTCATCACCACGCGCCCGTTGCTCATCATGGTGACATGGTCCGCGACCCGTTCCACTTCATCGAGCAGATGAGAGGAGAAGAACACCGTACGGCCCTCGTCTGCCATGGTTCGAAAGACCGCGCCGAGGATGTCGCGACGGACGATCGGATCGAGACCGGAGGAGGGCTCGTCGAGAAGGACGAGCGGGGGGCGATGAGCGAGGGCGGTGACGAGTCCTGCGCGCGCCTTTTGACCCTTGGACAGGTTCCGGAGCCTGCCTGTTGCGTCCAGCCCGAACACCGACTGCAGCTCCGCCTCGTATTGCACGTCCCAGTTCGGATAGAACGCGCGCGAATACCGAAAGAGCTCGTCCACGCGCATCCATGGCGGCAGGTCATTCTCCTCGGCGAGGTATCCGATCCGCGAAAGCACGCCGACGGGATCAGAGACCGGGTCGAGACCGAAAACGCGGACCGTGCCGCTCTCCGCGCGCAGCAGGCCGAGGATGTGACGGATCAGCGTGGTCTTGCCGGCGCCGTTCGCGCCGACCAGCCCGTACACTGCCCCGCGCCTCACCGAAACGTCGACCGAGTCGAGCGCCGTCTTTGCCCCGAAGCGCCGCGTGAGCGCCGAAACTTCGATCAACACATCGCTGCCGCTCATGGTGCGTGATGGCTATGGTAGCGGACCAGAGCGCCGGGTGCTGGTCCCGGGTGTGAGTGCGGCGTGCTGGACTCTCGACAGCAGGCGTGTCGATTTCGACGCGACCGACCGCGTACTTCCGATGAGCCTCCATTGTTTTCAAGCAGATGCGCTCGCCCGCGCCTGGCACCTCGAGTGCTGAAGGGATAGCCGCCATGCGAATCGGCAGAACTACCCCGCCGCGATTCCGATGAGCGTCGCCGCCTGGGGCGAGGGAAGGAGCGTGCGGAACGCAATCCCCGGCCCAGACTGCCGGTCGACAAAGGCCCCCGCGCTGGCGCGGGCTTTCGGGGGCGGGCTCGCTTCTGACGAAAGCGGACAGACGTCGCGAAGCGGCGCTCGTGGCG
>JBOGJQ010000103.1:0-10864 GCA_050745405.1 Thermoanaerobaculia bacterium
GGTGCGCGGGTCGAACGCGGCGGCCGAAGCCCGCCGCGCCGGCGCGCAGATCCTCGTCTCGCCCCACACGGACATCGCCGTAATCGACTACGCGCTCGAGCACGACCTTCTCTGCGTGGCGGGCGCCGCGACCACGACCGAGATCATCCACGCGTGGGAGGCCGGCGCGAACATCATCAAGGTCTATCCCGCCGGCCTGCTCGGCGGCCCCGACTACATCCGGACGATCCGTCAGCCGATCCGCGACGTTCCGATGCTCGCCGGCGGCCCGGTGTCGATCGAGCAGATCGAGCCGTATCTCGAAGCGGGCGCCGTCGCTCTCAACCTCGCTGGCTCGCTCGCGGCTCCCGAGCTCGTGCGGCAACGCTCGTGGGACCAGATCACCCGCCGCGCCGCGATGGCCGTTTCGGTCGTGCAGAGCCGCAAGGCCTCGGCCGCCGTCGTTCATTGATGATGGCCGCCACGCTCGCTCTTCTCGCACTTCTGCTCGGGGGCGTAGCGCCCGAGCCGGCCACGGCCTGGATGGTTCCCGAATATCTCGGTCTCTCCCTCGGGATGACTCCCGCCGCGGCGCGCGCCGCGCTCGAGGGCGAAGGCCTCGAGGCGAGGGAGGGGAAAGAGGCCGGGCATCTGATCGTGGAGATCGAGGCGCGCCGCACGATCACACTCGTCTTCGCGGACGACCGGCTCCAGTCGATCCGCTTCGAGTTGATCGGCTTCCTCCACGAGATCCCGAAGGCGTTTCACGAGATCGAGACGGCGCTCGAAGAGCGATGCGGGGAGCCGAGCCGCCGCGCGGAGGATCCGCCGCTGCTCGTCTTCGACGCGCGCCCTCCGGCCGTCTACGTCGTCGGATCGACCGATCGGAAGACCCCGTTCGGAAAGCAGGGGCTCGGCTTTCTCGTCGTCCGCTACTTCGACCCGCCGGCGGAGAGATAGCCGCCCGCGACCGGCTCGCGCGCCGGCTGCTGCGACTCGTCCCAGATCAGGATGCCCTGACCGTGCGTGCCGAGATAGAAGCGGTTCTCGCGGAACGGGTCGGCCGCGACGGCGGCGAGGTCCCGAAGTCGCGTCGGAACGGGGACGGTCGTCCACGACGGATCCGCGCCGGCGAACAGATGAATTTCATGACGGTTGTCGAAGCTGACGAAGACCGTGTCCGTCGCGTGCGTCGCCGCGTGCACGGCGGCGCGGTCGCCTGCCGGCGTTTTCGCGGGAATCCATCGCTTCGTGTGATCGACGTGTCCGCCGCGCACGCCCTCCGCTCCGCCGACGAAAACGAGGTCGTGGGCGCCGTCGCGCCGGACGACGAGCGTGCGCCCGCTCTCCGGTGATCCCGCGACGGGACTCCAGTTTTTCCCGTCGAAGACGCGGAGGCCGGAACCGGTGAGAGCGTAGAGCGCCGGACCTGCTCCGATCCGCCCGAGCGCGACGTCGGCCACCGGCTCGTCGATGCCGAGCCGGTACCAGCGCTTGCCGCCGTCGCTCGAGGTGAAGACGCCGTGAGCCGTCGCGGCGAAGAGGCGCTCGCGGTTGTACTCGAGGAGCCGCTCGACGCGGATCGGCGTGATCAGCGGCTCGGCACGCTCCCACGCGACGCCGTCGTCGCTCCACCAGAATCCGCGCTCGGTCCCGGCGAGGAACCGCGGCGAAACGTCCTTGCGCACCACGAGCGAGAGCACCTGCGGCAGGGCCGTCTCGTTGAGGCGCGCCCAGTTCGCGCCGCCGTCCGAAGAAACGTAGAGACCCGAAGCCGATCCGCCGAAGAAAACGACCGCGTAGACGCGATTCTCGTGGACCGGATCCGTGACGACCGACGCCACGCGCACGTTGTACAGCCCGCGGCTCGAGCGCTTCCACGACTCGCCGCCGTCGTCCGACACGTACACGCCGTCGCCCTCGGTCCCGAGGACGATGCGCTGCGGCCGCTCCGGGTGAACGGCGATTCCGTTGATGACGAGCGAGTCGGGCGAGACGAGGGACCAGCTTTGTCCTGCGTTGCGCGAGCAATAGAGTCCGGCGACGGAACCCGCGTAGAGCGTCGCGTCGTCAACCGGCCCGCGCTCGATGACGTGAATCCGGCGATTCTCGAATCCCTCCTTATGGCGGGTCCACGAATCGCCGCGGTCACTCGAGCTGTAGACCCAGCCGCACGTCGAGATCCAGACGTCCTGCGGGTTTTCGGGATCGATGCTGATCGAGAAGACGTCGGTGTCGAGCACCATCCCCTTCGCGATGTGCTTCCACGTCGCGCCGCCGTCATCGCTGCGCCACGCCTGGCGCCACGTACCGACGTAGATCGTGTCGGGCGACTGCGGATCGATCGCGACCGAGCCGACGTTCACCTGATCGGAGATGCGCGTCCAGGTCATTCCCGCGTCGCGCGAGAGCCACACGCCGTCGAGCCCTCCGGCCACGACGACGTCCGGATCGGAAGCCGATACGGCGAGCGCGCGGATCGTGTGCCGCGCGATGCCGCCGTCGCGGCGCTCCCACGTCTGCGCGCGATCCTCGGAGACGGCGACGACGCTTCCCCCCCACAGACCCCACGCAGCGACCCAGAGGCGGCCGCGCGCGTCGACGATGAGGTTGTCGACGACGTGTCCCGGGAAGGGGGCCGCGCCGCGGGGCTCGTCCCAACTCGCCGCCCCGTCCGTCGAGACGTAGACCTCTCCCTGGCTCGTCCCGAGAAAGAGCAGATCCGGATCCTTCGGCGCCACGAGGAGCGCGCGGACGTCCGCCCCATAGAGACCGGCGCGGCTCCATCCCGCCACCGCGGGAACGGACGTCACGACGAGGAGAATGCACAGACCGAGAGCTTTACGCATGACCACCCTTCACCCGACACATCTTATCCGGCCCGGAGCAATAAGCCTGCCGTCGGAAATCGGAATCTCGTTGGTCGTTGGTCGTTGGTCGTTGGTCGTTGTTCGTTGGCCGTTGACGGGCTCCGACCGAGGTATACTCGAGGTGCCCACCTCCGGCGCCGACACTCGCTTCGGCCGAATCGCCATGAATTATCGAAATTTGGATGTGTGGGAGAAATCTGTTCAGCTCGCCGTCGTGGTCTTCGTAACAACTGAGCATATCTCGCGGCGGTTCGGGTTCGCCCTGGCGGACCAGGCTCGCCGGGCCGCTCTGTCCGTGCCGAGCAATGTCGCGGAATCCTGCGGGCGCTCGTCCTGGCTCGACAAGCGCCAGTTCGCCGTCCGCGCCCGCGGATCGCTGTACGAGCTCGCGACGCAGGTCGAGATCTGCCGCCGGCTCGGCGCCATCGACGCTGACACGCTGCGGGAGATCGAGAAGCGCGTTGACTCGGTCGGATGTCTCGTCTCCGGCCTCATCCGGTACTACGCGAGTCGCATTCCCGCGACCAGCCGTAAGCCCCGGCATCGTCCATGAAGAACGAACGACGAGCAACGAACGACGAACGACGAGCAACGAACAACGAACAACGAACAACGAACAACGGACGTATAGAATCCGCCCCATGAAACCTCTTCGAACGTGCGTCTTCCCGTGTGCCGGCTACGGGACGCGCTTTCTGCCGGCGACGAAGGTCGTGCCGAAGGAGATGCTCCCGCTGGTCGACAAGCCCGTCATTCAGTACGGAGTCGAGGAGGCGATCGCGTCGGGGCTCGGGCGCGTGGTCATCATCACTTCGCGCGGGAAGGACTCGATCATCGATCATTTCGATCGTTCCATCGAGCTCGAGGCCTCGCTGCGCGAACGGGAGAAGCGCGACCTGCTCGAAACGGTCGAGGAGATCGCCGGCCTCACGCACGTCATCGGGGTACGCCAGAAAGAGCAGCTCGGGCTCGGACACGCGGTCCTGCAGGCCGCCCCGGCGGTCGGCGACGAGCCGTTCGCGGTTCTCCTCCCCGACGACGTCATTCTGGCCGACCCGCCGTGCCTGCAGCAGATGATGGAGGTCTACCGCGAGACGGGGCGCCCCGTCGTCGCGCTGATGGAGGTCTCGCGCGACGACACGCGCCGCTACGGCATCATCGCGGGCGAGAAGGTGGGCGACCGCCTCTGGAAAGTGACGGACATGGTCGAGAAGCCGAAGGAGAACCCGCCGTCGCAGCTCGCGATCATCGGGCGCTACATCCTCCCGGCGGAGATCTTTCCGATTCTCGAGAAGACGCCCCGCGGCGCGGGAGGAGAGGTCCAGCTCACCGATGGCCTCCGCGAGCTCATCCGTCGCGGCGATCTCTACGGTTACGTCTTCGACGGCCGGCGGTACGATGCGGGCGAGAAGCTGGGGTACCTCAAGGCGACCGTCGATTACGCATTGAGACACCCTGATCTTGGTAGTGATTTTCGTGACTATTTAACGCATCATAAGTCGCTTTATAAAACCATTGAGTAATAACACGCAGCAGCCCCTCCGGCTCGAGCTGGCGGACCAGCCGGAGGACGTCCGCGAGGCCGTTCTCGAGTGCGAGGTCCGCGGCCGCCGGACGCTCTTCACGCGCTCCGGCCGCCCCGTCGCCCTCCTCATGTCCTGGGACGAGTACCTCGCCCTGACCGAGACCGTCTCGCTCGGCGGGCGCCCCGAGCTCCTCGAGCGGATCCGCGCGGGCGAGGCGGCACTGGAGGCGGGGCGGGCGGGCGCGGCGGGGGCGGAGCGGCGCGTCTGGGTCGCCGAGACGGCCGCGTCGGCTCTGGAGGACGGCCGCCGCGCGGAGATCGACGCCGGCCTCGAAGTTCTCGCCGGCAACGCCATCGCCGGAGTTCCGCTGCTCGATCCACTCCGCGGCTTCTGGTCCTATCGCTCCGAGGCTCTCCGCATCGTCTACCGGATGACGCGCGAGGGCGACGTCGGCGTCGTGGACATCGGATGGGTCGCGGAGGACGGAAGCGAGCGATGACCTTGATCCTCGCCTCCGGATCGCCGCGGCGGCGCGAGCTGCTGGCGCAGCTGGGCCTCACGTTCGAGGTCGTAACGAGCGACGTGCCCGAGGTGTGGGCGGAGGGGGAGCCGGTGGAAGACTACGTCGTGCGGCTCGCGCGCGACAAGGCGCAGAGCGTCGCCGCGCGTTTTCCCGGCGCGTGGGTGATCGCCGCCGACACGGTCGTGTTCCTCGACGGCGACATCCTCGAGAAGCCCGCCGGGCGCGAGGACGCCATCCGGATGCTCGGCGCGATCGCCGGGCGCGAGCACGTCGTCTACACCGGGACGGCGATCCGGCGCGTCCGGCCGGAATGGGAGGCCGCGACCGTGACCGCCACGCTCGTCCGCATGGCCGCGCTGACCCGGGACGAGATCGAGTGGTACGTCGACACGGGCGAGCCGGCCGATAAAGCCGGGGCCTACGCGGTCCAGGGAATCGGCGCCATGTTCATCGAGTCGATCCACGGCAACTACACGAATGTCGTGGGACTTCCGCTCGCGCCCCTCGTGCGGATGATGCGCGAGGCGGGCATTGATCCGGCACACTACCGCGCACGATAGAATGACGCCCGCATCATGAGCTCCGCTGCCAAGATCGGCATCTTCATGACCGTGATCCTCGTGATCCTCGGTTACTTCATCGTGCGCGTGGAAGACGTGGCGTTCGGAGGCGAGCCGACCAAGACCGTCGAAGCCGTGTTCGAGTCGATCGCGGGCCTCGACGAGGGATCCGCCGTTCGCGTCGCGGGCGTCCGCGTCGGTCGCGTCGCGAAGATCGAGCTCCTCCCCGACGGGCGCGCGAAGGTCACGCTGGAGATCGACGAGGACGTCCCGCTGCGGCGGGGCGCGACGGCGCGCGTCGCGAGCATGGGCCTTCTCGGCGAGCAGTACGTCGAGCTCGAGCCCGGGCCGCCGGCCGCGCCCCCGCTCCCGGAGGACGCCGTCCTGGCCGGCGCGGACACGCCCTCGATCGACGACCTCACGAACCAGCTCGCCTCGATCGCGGACGACGTGAAGGCGATCACGACCTCCCTCCGGGCGGCGATGGCCGGCCCCGAGGGGACGCAGCGGCTCGAGGAGATCGTGACGAATATCCACGACGTCACCTTCCGCCTTCGCAGCATCCTCGAGAACAACGAGGCGAACATCAACGCGACGGCCGAGAACCTCCGCTTCATCACCGACGAGCTGCGCGTCGAGATCCCGCGCATCGCGGAGTCGATCGATCGCGTCGCGAACTCGATCGGCGGCACCGTGGGCGAGAACCGCGAGGACATCCGCGTCATCGTCGACAATCTCCGGACCCTCTCGAGCGATCTGAAGACGACGACGGCGAACCTCAATTCGATCACGGGGCAGGTGAGCGCGGGCGAGGGGACGGTCGGGAAGCTGATCTACAGCGACGAGGCGCACGACACGCTCGTGTCGGCGCTCGGGTCGATCGACGAGGGCGTGGGCGAGCTGCGCGACGTTCTCGGCCGCGTGAACCGCCTCGGCCTTCAGGTCGGCCTCGACGGCTGGTGGCTTTCCGAGGTGCCCGATGCGCAGTTCGAGGGGAACGGCCGCTTCACGCTCGGCGCGACGATCGTCCCGAACATCGAGAGGAACATGTTTCTGCACGTCGGCGCGACGCAGGACGCGCGCGGCGACCGCAACGAGAAGGTGAAGGTCACGACCAGGATCGAGAACGGCGTCGAGTCGACGGTCGTCGAGCGCCAGGTCAAGTGGGACAAGGAGTTCCTCATCTCGGCGCAGGTCGGATGGGAGTTCGACGACCTCCGCGTGCGGGGAGGACTCATCGACTCGTACGGCGGCGTCGGGGCGGACTGGCGCGCGACGGAACGGATTCAGGTCTCCGGCGAGATCTTCGACTTCGGCAGCGAGTTCGCGGACTACCCGCGCTTCCGGCTGATCGGACGCTGGCGCCTGCGCGAGGAGCGCGAGAACGCGCCGGCGATCTGGCTGAATACGGGCGTCGAGGACGTTCTGAACGAGCCGGCCTTCATGTTCGGCGCGGGCGTCCAGTGGGACGACGAGGATCTGAAGTACCTGCTCGGCAGCGTTCCGATCCCGAGCAACTAGCCCTGATGCATCGATGACGCGAGCTGTCATCCCGAGCCGTGAGGCGAGGGAACTGGGTGGGGCGGGAGCGCGACATCCTCCGCTCACACCCGCCCAGATCCCTCGCTACCGCTCGGGATGACAGTTCCTGCCTCAAAAGCAGGAATCGGGGTTGCTGAGGGTGTAAGCATGGGAGGCAACACATGAACCCCACTCGAGTCGCGCTGCTTTTCGGAGGCCGCAGCGCCGAGCACGACGTCTCGATCCTGTCCGCCCGCTCGATTCGCGACGCCGCACTTCGCGAACGGATCGAGCTCGTCCCGATCTGCATCGCGCGCGACGGCCGTTTCCTGCCGCCGGAGGCGAGCGCGGAGGCCCTGGACGGACGCCGGAAGGCGGCGGCGGGCGACCCCGAGTTCGCCTTTCCTCAGTGGGCGCGCGCGAATGGCATCGAGATCGCCTTCCCGATCATTCACGGCACGTTCGGCGAGGACGGCTCTCTCCAGGGTTACCTCGAAATCATCGGCATGCCGTACGTCGGCAGCGGCGTCACGGCGTCGGCCGTCGGGATGGACAAGTGGATGATGAAGTTCGCCTTCGCGGCCGCGAAGCTGCCGCAGGTCGAGTTCATCCCCGTCTCCGAGCACGACTGGCTGCACGACCGCGAGCGCGTCGCGCGCATGATCGCGAACACGGTCCGCCTTCCCTTCTTCGTCAAACCCGCGAACGCCGGTTCGTCGGTCGGCGTGTCGAAGGTGAAGACGACGGACGACCTCGACGCGGCCGTGCGGAAGGCCCTCCGCTTCGACGACAAGGTGCTCGTCGAGCGCGGCGTCGACGCGCGCGAGGTCGAGGTCTCCGTCCTCGGGAACGAGGACCCGCAGGCCTCGGCCCCCGGCGAGGTCATCGCCGGACACGAGTTCTACGATTACGAGGACAAGTACATCGACGACAAGTCCCAGCTCCAGATTCCCGCGAATCTTCCGCCGGAAAAATCCGAGGAGATCCGGAAACTCGCCGTCGCGGCGTTCAAGGCGATCGGCGCGTCGGGATACGCGCGCGTCGACTTCTTCTTCGAGCGCGGCACCTCGCGGATTTACGTGAACGAGATCAACACGATCCCCGGATTCACGAGGATCTCGATGTACCCGAAGCTGTGGGAGGCGACGGAGCTGAAGTACAGCCGCCTCATCGAGCGCCTCGTCGAGCTCGGTCTCGAGCGCGCGCAGAGCCGCGCCGCGCGGTTCGAGGACACGATGAAGTTCTTCGACGAGGTCCAGGCGCTGACGTGACGGCGGGATCGATGTGGAGCGTGAGGCTTTTTCTCGCCCGCGCGCGCCCCTACGGTCCCGCGCTCGCCGTGAAGGCGCTCGTCGTCGCGACGCTGCTCGTCGCGTTTCTCTACGGCGACTACAGGATCTTCCGGCGCCTCTTCGCCGCCGCGCGCCGGATCGAGACGCTCACGCCGATGTTCGCGCTGGGCCTCATCGAGAACTTTCTCGGCCTCGTCTTCCTCGTCGCCTCGATGGTTCTCTTCTTTTCCGCCATGACGAGCGCGATCTCGTCTCTCTTTCTCGACTTCGACCTCGAGACGTGGCACGCGGCACCGGTGTCGCGGCTGCGCATCGCGACGGCGCGGCTCGGCAAGGCGCTCGTCCAGAGCGCGTACCTCGTCTTCTTTTTTCTCATGCCGGTCATCGTCGCCCTCCAGCTCGAGCTGGGAAAGAGCGCGGCCTTCTCGGTCGCCGGCGGCGCGGGCGTCGTCCTCATGCTCGTCCCGCCGGTGTGCCTCGCGTGCACGATCGTGCTTCTCCTCGTGCGGTTTTTTCCCGTACGGCGCGTGCACCAGATCGCCGTGACGCTCGCGATCGTCGTCGTCACGGGGGCGGTCGTGGGGATCCGGATGGTGCGGCCCGAGAGGCTCTTCGCGGAGATCGCGACCGACGACGTCGTCGCGGTGCTCCAGGCGATCCGTCTCCCGTCGGCGGAGCTCTTTCCCGCGGCGTGGCTCGCGAACGCCCTCCTGCAGGGGAATGCCGCGGCCGCCTGGCGGATGGCCGGACTCGCCGCCGCTTCGCTCCTCGTCTATCTCGCCGTCGCGCGATGGACGTACTTCACGGCGTTCGTCCGCGCGAAGGAGACGTCGGCCCCCACGGCGATCGGCGCGGGACCGTTCACGCGCCTGCTCGACCGGCTTCTCGCGCGCGCCGACCCGCCGACGCGCGCCCTCTTCGGCAAGGAGGCGCGCATCGTGACGCGCGACGCCGCCCAGTGGTCGCAGCTCTTCATGATGGCGGCGCTGCTCTTCATCTATCTCTACAACATCCAGATGATGCCGCTCGAGGGAGACTTCCGCGCGGCGATCCTCGCCTACGTCAACCTCGGGATGTCCGGGTTCGTCGTCGCGGCGATCTGCCTCCGCTTCGCCTATCCGTCGATCGCCGCCGAGGGGAAGCAGTTCTGGATTCTCGAGACGGCGCCGGTCTCGATCCGGCGGATTCTCTGGACGAAGGCCGCGGTGTACGCGCTTCCGCTGCTCGTGCTGAGCCTGCTGTTGACCGTGCTCGCGAACCTCCTACTCGATGCGTCGGGAACGATCTGGGGGTGGACGCTCGCCGGAGCCTTCTGCTCGACGGCGGGGCTCGTCGGGCTGGGGGTCGGGATGGGAGCGATGAGCGCCGATTTCAAGCGGGAGAATCCGATCGAGGTCGCCGTCTCCCTCGGCGGGCTGGCCTATATGGCGATCTCGCTCCTCTACGTCGGATCGATGATGTTTCTTCTCGCGCGGCCGGTGCAGCGGCTGCTGCTGCGGATCGTGTTCGGCGTCGATCCGGAGCATCCGCTCTGGGTGACGCCTCTGCTCGCGGGTGTTTTCGTCTCGGCGCTGCTCGCGATCGTGCCGATCGAGATCGCGGCGCGGCGGTTCCCGGCGAGGCGCCGATTTTGAGCACGCGCGCTCGTGCAGTTAGAATCGCGAGGATTCAGCAAAACAACGAAAGTCGAGGGAGCCACGCGCAATGAGTGAGACACCGACTCCTCCCCCCGGCGGCGGATCGTACACGCCACCGCCTCCGCCGCCACCTCCACCCGCCGGGCCGACCGGGACCCAGCCGCCGGGCTCCTCGGATCGGACGTTGATGCTCGCCCTTTCCTACATCTACTTTCTCGGCATCGTGCCGCTCGTCGCGAAGAAGGACGATCGCGAGGTCAAGTGGCACGCGATCAACGGCCTGCTGCTCTTCGGGGCCTACGTGATCGTGTCGATCGTCTGGTGGATGCTCTCGACGTTCGTCCTCGAGGGCGCGGGGTGCGGGCTCGGCATGATTCTGTCGCTCATCAGCTGTCTGATCGGCATCGGCTACATCGTCGTCTTCATCATGGCGATCATGAAAGCGGTCCGCGGCGAGCGGATGCGCTTCCCCGTGATCTCGGACATGGCCGACAAGTCGGCATAGGAGGTTTCATGGACACGAATCCCCCGGGCGGCGGACCGTCGACGCCCCCGCCGGGCGCGGGCGGCGACATCATCCAGCCGCCCACGCCGCAGAAGGAGCCGGTCATCGCGCTTCTGCTGAACCTGTTCCTTCTCTGCGTCGGTTACTTCTGGTACGGGCAGTGGCAGAAGGGGATCGCCGCTCTGGTCGGCGGTCTCGTGATCGGCGTCTTCACCTGCGGCATCGGCGCTTCGGCCGTCGCGATCTTCGCCGCGATCGACGGCTACCTTCAGGCGCAGCAGCTCCAGCAGGGGCATCCGGTCGGGCAGTGGACGTTCTTCAACGACCACCGCTGATCGGTCGTTCATCGAAAACACGAAAGGCGCCCGCGAGGGCGCCTTTTTCGTCCCGCGCCCCTTCAGGGCGCGTAAAAATTCGCATGTCCCGCGTTCCGGGGGCAGCGGGCGCTCCG
>JBOGJQ010000104.1:0-2981 GCA_050745405.1 Thermoanaerobaculia bacterium
GGGTCGCGCTTCGCGCGACGCCCCGGCTACGCGTCCGGGACGGCTCCGCCGTCCTTTGGAGAGGCATCCCATGAAGATACACCTCGCGGTCCTCGCTCTCGTCCTCCTTCCCCTCGCCGCCTCCGCCCAGGTGCGCGAGACCGTGCAGGTCAATCTCGTCGAGATCCCCGTCAACGTCGTGGACGGCGACGGCAACCCCGTCCGCGGGCTGCGGGCGGAGAACTTCGCGGTCTTCGATGACGGCGAGCGGCGGGAGATCACGCATTTCGAGGAGATCGATCTGGCGAAGATCTCCGCCGATCCGGAGACGATCATCGCTCCCGCGGCGCGGCGGAACTTCCTGCTGGTTTTCGACCTGAGCCATTCGTCGCCGAAGGCGCTCGTCCGAGCCCGGGAGGCGGCGCGCGATTTCCTTCTCGGGAGTCTCCTTCCGCGCGACCTCGTCGCGGTCGCGACCTACTCGATCGAGGGAGGATTTCAGATCCTGACCGCGTTCACGACGGATCGCGAGCTCGTCAACGGCGCAATCCTCACGCTCGGCCACCCGCAGTTCTACGAGACACGCGATCCGCTGCTCCTCGCCGGAGGGGTAGCGCCCGGCATGATGAACGCGAGCGAGGTGGTCCAGTCCGAGGGGCCACTGGAGCTCGGCTTCCTGCGCGAGAGCGAGCTGGCCGGTCTCGCGATGCAGCGCATGGGCGACTCGCACGACCGCCAGCGCATCGACCGGCAGCTCGAGGCGTTCGGCGAGATCGCCCATCTCCTCAACAGCATTCGCGGCCGGAAGCAGGTCATCCTTCTCTCGGAAGGCTTCGACGCGCGCCTCGTTCAGGGATGGCAGCAGGACTCGGCGATCGAAGACCGCGTGGCGGAGTTCAATGCGCTCGCGCGCGGCGAGATCTGGAAGATCAACAACGACGACCGCTTC
The DNA here is from genome assembly GCA_050745405.1 of Thermoanaerobaculia bacterium. Taxonomy (GTDB): domain Bacteria; phylum Acidobacteriota; class Thermoanaerobaculia; order Gp7-AA8; family Gp7-AA8; genus JBOGJQ01. The sequence continues at coordinate 929 of JBOGJQ010000104.1, forward strand.
GGGAACGCGACGACGCTGCGCGAGCTCGATACGATGTCGCGTCACTTCCGCCGGTCCGACGTCGTCCTCCACGCGATCGACATCCAGGGCGTCCCGGCCGCGTCCGACGCGCGCACCGGCTCCCAGCGCTACACGAGCGAGTCGCACTTCCTCCTCGCCGATCCGACCGGCGGCGAGGTCTTCAAGAACACGAACGACCTCGATCTCGCGTTCAAGCGCATGCTCAAACAGCAGGAGGTCATTTACGTCCTCGGCTTCCAGACGCGCACGACCGGAAATCCCGGGAAGTTCCACGATCTCGCCGTGAAGGTGAAAGTCGTCGGCCATCGCGGTCTGCGCGTGAGCCATCGCGCCGGCTATTACGAGCCGACTCTCCAGATGTCCGTCGTCGAGCAGAGGCTCTCCGCGACCGACATCCTGATGAACGACATCCCTTTCGACGATGTCTCGATCGATCTTCTCGCGGCGCCGTTCCCGCTCGACGACACGCGGTCGCAGGTTCCGGTCATCGCCGAGATCGGCGGCGAGGGGTTCGTCGCGGGCGTCGAGGGCGACGTCGTCAACGCCGAGCTCTTCATCTACGCGTTCGACGACGATGGCACCGTGCGCGACTTCCTCTTCCAGACCGTCTCGGTCGACCTCACCGACGCTCGCGCGGCCCTCCAGCAGACGGGCATCAAGTACTACGGGACGCTCGCGCTTCCGCCGGGCGAGTACTCGATCAAGTCGCTCGTACGCATCGTCGAGACCGGCCGCAACGGCTTCGACCGGACGCGCCTCGTCGTTCCCGGCCACGACGAGATCGCCCTCCTTCCGCCGCTCCTTTTCGAGGAGCCGGGACAGTGGATCATGCTCAAGGGAGCGAAAACGGCCGAGGGGCAGATCGAGTACCCGTTCATCCTGGCCGAGGACAGCTTCATCCCGAGCGCGAAGCCGGTGCTCGTCCGCGGGGAGTCGTACAGGCTCGCCCTCTTCACGCGGAACATCGACCCGGAGGCGATCCGGATCACCGCGCGCGTCGAATCGGCCGACGGCACGCAGGTGAGGCCCGAGATCGAGCTCGTCGGCAGGACCTCGCAGGACGAGGACGGGACCGTGAAGCTCCTTCTCGATTTCGCGCCGGAGGACCTGCTGCCGGGCGAATACGCGCTGCACCTGACGGCTCGCGCGCGCGAGGGAAGCGAGTTCCGGGAATCGTCCCTGCCGTTCCGGGTGGTGGTCGCGGAGTAGGAAAAACTGGAGGCGACGGTCGGAATCGAACCGACGAATAGAGGTTTTGCAGACCTCCGCCTTACCACTTGGCTACGTCGCCCCGGGGGGATGGGCAGTCTAAAGAACCTCCCGGGAAGCGTCAATATTCGGGATGCGAGGGAGAAGAGATGGTCTTTCGCTTCATGACGGTGTTGCTGCTGCTGGCCAGCGCGGCCTTCGGACAGACGGCCTCGGAGCGCCTCGACGCGCTCCTCGAGAGGGACTGGGAGTGGCGCCTCCGCGAGTTCCCGACGCTCGCCACGTACGTCGGCGACCCGCGGTATCAGGACCGGCTGACGGACATGTCGTTCGAGGCCATCGAACGGCGACGGGAGTTCCGGCGGGATCTGCTCGCCGAGATCCGGTCGATCGAGCGGGATGGGCTCGAGCCGGAGGACCGCCTGAATTACGACCTGATCCGGCGGAACCTCGAGAGGGAGATCGAAGGCTTCCAGTTTCCCGACGAGCTGATGCCGATCAATCAGATGGGCGGCGTGCATCAGGATCTCGCCGAGCTCGCGATCATGATGCCGAAGCGGACGGTGACCGATTATCGGAACCTCATCGCGCGGATGCGCGCCTATCCGCGTCTGGTTTACCAGACGATGTCGCTGATGGGGCGCGGTCTCGAGAGCGGAATCGTGCCGCCGAAGGAGCCGCTGCGGGGCGTCGAGGACGCGATCGCGGCACAGATTCACGACGATCCGCCCGCGTCTCCGCTCTGGCAGATCGCGTTCGCGAAGATGCCGGAGTCGATCCCCGCCGCCGAGCAGGCGGAGCTCCGCGCCGAGGCGTTCACGGT
>JBOGJQ010000105.1:0-1577 GCA_050745405.1 Thermoanaerobaculia bacterium
GTCCTGCAGCGTCCGCCCCCACCCGGCGATCCCGCCGCGCGCGTCCACAGCGACGTACGCGAGATCGGGATCGTCGCGGCGCTTGAGCAGGACGACGTAGCGGTAGACGGGCGCGCCGTCGCGGATCAGCGCGCGCGTTCCGTCGAGGCCGAACGACCGCTGCAGATACTCGAGCAGGTCCTCGTCCACGCGCAGGCTCGCCGCGGCATCTCCCCCGGCGAGCTCGAGGCCCCGATCACGCAGGAACACGCGCGCCTCGGCCTCGACCGCGGCGGGCTCCCGCGTCAGATCGACCGGCGCGAGCGGCCAGAGCGCGTCGAGCGACGCGAAAAAGAACGCGCCGGCGAGAACCGCCGCGATTAGGAGGACGAGATCGGAGCGAGCGCGTGCCACGGACCGCGGATGTTACCGTGACCCGTCGCCGGTCGCTGGTCGCTCGTAAAGAGGCCGTCATCCCGAGCGAAGCGAGGGATCAGGGACGGGCGGGACGCGCGTGACGCGGGGGCTCAGGTCGGCGGGAGAGCGAATCTTCGGCGACCCACCGACCTGAGATGCTCCGATCAGGGGTTCCCCACCCGTCCCTGATCCCTCGCTACGCTCGGGATGACGCGACTACTCCAACACCCGCGTCGCCTTCGGCATCGCGCGGATGACGTCGTCCGCCGACCAGGCAGGGAGCGGCTCGACGCGGACGAACTCGGTCCGGAGGCGGATGCGGGCCGGCGCCTCGTGCGTCGCGTTGTGGTCGTGGAGCAGCTCGCGGATCCGGCTCTCGACGATCTCGCGGCTATTGTCCGACGCGTTCACGATCGCCACGGCGACGAAGTGGTTCGCCCCGACGCGCGCGATGAGATCCGAGACACGGAAGCTCCGCTTCACGATCACCGCCGCGCTCTGCACCGCCGCGTCATCCTCCTCGGCGGATCCCGTCACGCCGTCGAGCTCGAAACTCGACAGCAGGAGCGACTTCCCGCCGCGCGACGCGAGCGCCACGTGCTTCGCCGCGATCTCGCGGAACCCTTCCCGCGAGTAGAGCCCCGTCGCCTCGTCCATGAGGGAGCGGCGCCGGATCGCCTGCTGGAACCGGCTCCGCTGGATGATTGCGAAGAGGATCTCGTCGACCGGCTCGTTCTCGATCGACGCGCGCACGAGGGAATCGGCCGCGCCGACGTCGAGCGCCGCCTCACCGAGCCGCTGTGTCGCGGGCGAGGTGATCACCACCACCGGCGTCTCCGGGACCTGCGCGTTGAGGCGGATGAAGCCGTCGAGGCCCGGCTCGTCGGGCAGAGCGAGATCGAGCAGGATCAGATCGAACCCTTCTTCGGTCAGCCGCTCGCAGGCCGCCGCCGCCGTCTCGAGCTGGACGACGTCGATCGGATGCTCGGCGGTCCCGCCAAGACGGTCGCGCAGGCGTCGCGCGGACTCTCCATCGGCGTGGACGAGCAGCATTCGGATCGAGCGGGACATTGGGCGAGGGACAGTTTACCCCGGGGGAAGGAGAACGCAGAACGCAGAACGCAGAACGTAGAAGTAAGAAACCCGCCCGGCCCCTTTTCTAGCTTCTACGTTCTGCGTTC
>JBOGJQ010000106.1:0-4528 GCA_050745405.1 Thermoanaerobaculia bacterium
CCAACAGACTCCGCACCCCGGAGGGGGTGCCGGATTGCCCTACGTCCCCGGCGCCGGCGGGACGACGATCGCCGTCGGCGGGTTCTCCCGCAGCTCCTCCATCAGGACTTCGATCGCCTTCTCGAGCGACGGATCGATTCCCCGCACGACCTGGTCGGGGTGATCGACGACGCGGATGTCGGGCTCCACTCCGATATCCTCCACCGCCCACGCACCCTCGGTGTCGAGGAAGCGGAACGACGGCGCCGTCACGCCACCGCCGTCCATCAGGTCCGGCTGTCCGGAGATTCCGATCAGGCCGCCCCACGTCCGCGTGCCGATGAGCGGCCCGAGGCCGCGCTCGCGGAAGTAGTACGGGAACGCATCTCCACCGGACGACGAGTAGCCGTTGATGAGGACCGCCTTCGGCCCGTCGTGCGCGAAGCCCGGCGTGACCGACGGCTTCACGTTGCGGCGCGCCCAGTAGCTGAGGATCGGCCGGTCGACGAGCTCGATCATCCGGTCGGGGATGAACCCGCCGCCGTTGTAGCGGACATCGATGATGAGAGCGTCCTTGTTCGCCTGCGGGAGGAACCACTTGAACAGCTCGCGGTTTCCTTCGACGCCGGTGTTCGGCAGGTGGATGTAGCCGATGCGGCCGTCCGACTTTTCCTCGACGTACGCGCGGCGCGACTGCACCCAGTCGAGATAGCGGAGGTTCGTCTCCTGCTTGATCGGACGGACGCGCTCCTCGCGCGCTCCCTCGAGCGACGGGCGCGAGTTGACCGTGAGCGTGACGACCCGATCCGCCTTGTTCTCGAGGAGGCGATAGAAGTTGTCGACGCCGCGGGTCGACTCGCCGTCGATGGCGAGGATGTAGTCCCCTTCGTTCACTTCGACGCCCGGCTCGGTGAGCGGGGAGCGGAAGTCGGCGTGCCAGTTCTCTCCGGGGAAGATCTCCCGGATGCGGTAAAACCCGGAAGGATCGGCGAGGATCACGGCGCCGAGAAGCGCGTTGTCTCTCCGTTCGACGCGCCAATCGGACGGCGTCTGGACGTACACGTGTCCCGCATCGAGCTCGCCCCCGAGCTCTCCGAGGATGTAGTCGAGGTCCGTCCGGTGGGCGAGGTACGGCACGAGCGCGCCGTAGCGCTCGCGCATCAGATCCCAGTCGACGCCGTGCATGTTCGGGTCGTAGAACCAGTCGCGCAGGATCCGCCACGCATCCGTGAACTCCTGCGCCCACTCCGCCTCGGGGTCGACCTTCATCTCGAAGTTCGCGAGGTCGAGCGTTCCTTCTCCGTTCTTCTGTCCCGGGCGCGCCGCGGCGATCGCGTAGTTCGCGCCGCGGCGGTAGACGAGCTTCTCTCCGTCCGCCGAGAGCACGTAGCTGGAGAGCCCTTCGACGATGGTCTCTTCCTTCTTCTCGTCGAGATCGTAGAACTTCAGCGCCGTCTCCGGGCCGCTGCCGGTCAGGTAGAAGACGCCCTTGTCGTTCGTCGCGAGACCGCGATAGTTCGACGGCTCCCCCGGGATCGCGCGGACGCGTGTCTCGAATCCGGCGGGATCGATCTCCACCGTCACCGCCTCGAGTTCTTCCGGAGCGGCCGGTGAAGGCTCCGTCTCCTCTTCCGCTGCCGCCGTGGCGAGCGGCTTCTCCTCGTCGCTCTGGGGGAGGAACAGTGCCGGCCCCTCCTCGGCGAGCATGCCGACGTAGACGCGCGTCGGCGACGTGTAGACGTAGTTGAACTCGAATCCGCTGAACGTCAGATTGAAGTCCCGGTCCGAGAGGAAGTAGAGGTAGCGCCCCTTCGGATCGAACACGGGCGAGAAGTCGTTCGTCAGGCCGCTCGTGAGCCGGTGATTGCGGCCATCGGCGAGAGAGTGGACCCAGATCGACGTCATCCGTGTCTCGCCGCTCTTCGTGTAGGCGATCCAGCGGCTGTCGGGCGACCAGGTGTACGTTCTGATGTCGTCGTACGTGCCGCGGTCAACGGTCGTGATGCGGCCGCTCTCCACGTCGATCCAGTGCAGCTCGGCGTTCTTGTCGGCGAACGCGAGCCTTTTGCTGTCGGGCGACCAGATGGGCGGGAAGCGCCAGATCGATCCGCCGCGCGTGACCTGCCGCTCCTCTCCCGTGCCGTCGGCGGGACGTACCCAGATCTCGTACTCGCCGGTGCGATCGCTGAGATAGGCGACCAGGCGCCCGTCGGGCGACCAGACCGGATCCATCTCGCGAACGCCGGACGTCTGCGTCAGGTTGCGGATCTCTCCCTCTTCCGCGGGAACCGTGAAGACGTCGCCGCGCGCGCCGAACAGGGCGCGGACGCCGGTGGGGGAGATCTCCATCGTCTGGATGTTCGACTTCACGTCGACGAACCGCGGGACGGTGTTGCGGAAATCGCCGTAGACCTCGATCGGAACGCGGCGGCTCTCGCCGGAGGCGGGGTCGAAGAGCCACAGCCATCCTCCGGCTTCGTAGACGACGCGGCGGCCGTCGCCGCTCGGCCAGAGGGCGTCGAAGTCCTCGTGCGCCGTCACGCGGCGCATCTGCTTCGATGCGAGATCGTAAACGTAGAGATTGAGGCGCTGGTTCTCGCCGCGATCGGAGGTGAAGTAGATCGAGTTGCCGATCCAGACGGGCTGATTGTCGGTCGCGGGATCGTTCGTGATCCGCTCGGCGTGGCGTTCGGCCACGTTCCAGATCCAGACGTCCTGGGCGCGCCCGCCGCGGTAGCGCTTCCACGTGCGGAACTCGCGCTCGATCGGCGTGTACGCGATGCGCGTCCCATCCGGCGAGTAGCTCCCGCCGCTTCCCTCGGGAATCCCGACCGGCGACCCCATGCCGCCCTCGAACGGGATCGTGTAGTGAATCGGCATCCGCTCGCTCCACGGGAGGCGGTGGGGCAGGAAGAGGATCGCGCTCCCGTCGGGCGTCCAGTCGACGATGCGATTGTCGACGCCGCCGCGCGGCGGCAGCGGACCGACGTCGTTGTAGAACGTGAGCTGACGCGGCTCGCCGCCGTCGACGGCGATCACGTGGACCTGATCGGTGCCGCTGTACTGCCCCGTGAACGCGATCCAGCGGCCGTCGGGGGAGAACTTCGGGAACTGCTCGAGTCCCTCGTGCGACGTGAGCCGGCGCGCGGTCCCGCCGTTCGCGGAGGCGACCCAGATGTCGCCCGCGTAGACGAAGGCGAGGGTGTCCGCGTGGACGTCGGGCTGGCGAAGGAGGCGCGTCAGCCGCGTTTCCTGGGGATCCTGCGCGGCGAGCGGAATCGCCGCGAGCACGGCGAGGGCGACGAACATCGAACGAAGGCGCATATCCATCCTTTCCGCGAACGCAAACGGGTAAGAGCGCAAGTGGTATTTCGCGGCTGGTACGCGACTGGAATCCCCGACCACGACTGACGACGAGAACATGGCGAGAAAGAAAGCAGTCGGCATTCTCACCGGTGGAGGCGATTGCCCCGGTCTCAACGCGGTGATCCGCGCGATCGTCCGCGGCGGGATCACGGATCACGGCATGGAGATCATCGGGATCGAGGAGGGGTTCGAAGGGCTCCTCAGCGATCGCCACCATCAGCTCACACTGCGCGACGTCCGCGGAATTCTTCCGAAGGGAGGAACGATCCTCCGGACGACGAACCGCGGCGATCCGTTCGCGTACAAGTTCCCCGACAAGCCGGACCAGGTGGTCGACCGCTCGGCCGAGGTCCTGCAGGCCGTGCGGCAGCTCGGCCTCGACGCGCTGATTCTCGTCGGCGGCGACGGCACTCTCAGTATCGGTCAGCGTGTCATGGCGATGGGGATCCCCGTGGTCTGCGTGCCGAAGACGATCGACAACGATCTCGCGGCGACGGACTACACGTTCGGCTTCTGGACGGCCGTCGAGATCGCGACCGAGGCCGTGGACCGCCTCCATTCGACGGCGGAGAGCCACAACCGCGTCATGATCCTGGAAGTCATGGGGCGTCATGCGGGGTGGATCGCGCTCTACTCCGGCATGGCGGGCGGCGCCGACATCATCCTGATCCCGGAGATCCCGTACCGGATCGAGGCGGTCGCGGAGGCGATTCAGGACCGGGCACGGCACGGCGTGCCGTTCGCGATCGTCGTGGTCGCCGAAGGAGCCCGCCGCGAAGGCGGCGAGGAGGTGTGGGCCGAGAAAAAGGCGAAGCGGCTCGGTGGGATCGCGTACCAGGTCGCGGCGGACATCGCCGAGGAGGTGCCGCTCGAGGCGCGCGTGACGGTGCTCGGGCACGTGCAGCGCGGCGGCTCGCCGAATCCGTTCGACCGCATCCTCGCGAGCCGTTTCGGCAAAGCGGCGATCGATCTCGTCGCCGCGGGCGATTTCGGCAAGATGGTTTCCCTGCGGCAGGACCGGATCGTCCCCGTCCCGCTGGAAGACGCGGTCTCGCGCCTGAAGCTCGTCGACGCGGACGGCGAAGTCGTCCGCACCGCCCTCGGCCTCGGCATGTCGTTCGGCGACGGCCGGTAGGCGTCTGCGCATGTGGCCGCGCCGTCCCGGCGCGAGCCTCGTCCCGGA
>JBOGJQ010000107.1:0-5215 GCA_050745405.1 Thermoanaerobaculia bacterium
ACCCACGGAATGAGGTTTCGAAATGGATTTGCACCCCGAAGGGGTGCCGGAAATCAGCCCGCCGTCGCGGACGATCCCTCGGCGGCGATCGCCTCTTCCTCGCTCGCGTAGATCTTGAAGACCGTGTCGAGCTTCGCGAGCTTCAGGAGCTTCTGAATGCGATCCGAGGGGTTGACGAGGATCAGCTTCCGGTTCTGCGTCGTGAATTTCCCGAGGTAGCCGACCAGCTCCCCGATCCCGGTCGAATCGATGTAGTCGATCTTCGTGAAGTCGATGATGACGTTCGTGTTCTCGTTCTTCAGAACGTTCTCGAGCGCGGAGGAGAAGAACTCCGCGCTCTCGCCGAGCTTGATCAGTCCCTCGACGTACAGCACCGTAAAGTTGTCGAGGTGCTTCTTTTCGACGATCAAACAGGCCTCCTTCCGCAGGTTCGCGGCGATGATATCGGACGGACAGGGGAGCGTCCAACGATGATCCCGGGCGAAAAAAGCAAATCCGATGCCGCGGTCAGGAACCGGCCCCACGGGCCGTCCGGAGGGCGAGAACGGCATTGAGGCCGCCGAACGCGAAGGAGCTCGAAAGAAACGCCCTGACCTCTGCGGGCCGCGCCTGGAGCGCGACGTGGGCGAGATTGCAGGCGGGATCGGGGCGCTCGAGGTTCAGCGTCGGCGGGATCACGCCGGCGTTGAGTGCCGCGAGGGAAAGGGCCGTTTCGATCGCGCCGCTGGCTCCCATCGCGTGGCCGTGCATCGCCTTGGTCGAGCTGACGGGGACCGTCGCGGCGGCCGCGCCGAGGGCTGCGTGGATCGCCCGCGTCTCGGTGACGTCGTTCGCTTGCGTCGCCGTCCCGTGCGCATTCACGTACCCGATCTCTCCCGGCTCGATGGCGGCGTCCGCGAGCGCCATCGCGATCGCGCGCACCTCCCCCTCGGTCGACGGGTCCGTCGGATGGCCGCCGTCGCTCGACATGCCGAAGCCGGCGATCTCGCCGAGAATCGGAGCGCCGCGCTCGCGGGCGCGGTCCATCCGCTCGAGGACGAAAACCGCCGCCCCCTCGCCGATGACGAGCCCCGTCCGGTCGATGCTGAAAGGGCGGCAGGCGCGCGCCGGGTCTCCCTCCGAGGGAGCGAGGACGCGGAGTGCTTCCCAGGCCCGGAGAATGCCGGTCGTGAACGGCGCGTCCGAGCCGCCTGCGATGGCGGCGTCGGCGAGGCCGAAGCGTATCCAGTGCGCGGCCTGGCCGATCGCGTGCGTCGACGAGGCGCACGCCGAGACGGTCGCGTACGCCGGCCCGAGCGCCTTCCACCGCGCCGCGATCGCGCTCGCCGGCGCGTTGTACATGATGCGCGGAATCGTCATCGGCGGCATCCGGCTCTGCCCCTCGCGATAAAGGCGCGCGTATCCGGAGTCGAGCGTCTCGCTCCCGCCGAGCGCGGTGCCGATGACCGTCCCGATCCGCTCCGGCGGCACGCCGCTCTCCGCGAGCCGCGCTCCTTCGATCGCCTCCTCGGCCGCGAGCAATGCGTAGCCGGCGACGCGATCGACGTCCCGCGGCAGATCGGAGACGACCCCGTCGGGAACCTCCGCGCCGATGCGGCAACGGAGGGCGGCGACGTCGACCCGCTCGAGCGTCCGCACGCCGCACCGCGCCTCGCGCACGGCGCGCACGTGCTCCTCCACGCCGCGCCCGAGGGCGGAGAGAATGCCGATGCCGGTGATCGCGATGCGCATTTTCGTCGCTAGTCGCTAGTCGCTGGTCGTCCTATACGTCCTATACGTCCTATAGGTCCTATGCAGTCATAGGACCTATAGGACGAACAGGACCAATAGGACTGGGTGAACGCTACCGACTCGCGACTTCGATCTCGATGACGGACACCAGATCCCCCAGCGTCCGGATCGAGCGCGCGCGCTCGTCGGGGATCGTGATGTCGAACGCCTCCTCGAGCGCGAAGAGGATGTTGAGCGCGTCGAGCGAATCGATCCCGAGCTCGACGAGGGGCGTGTCCTGGGCGGGCGGCGCGTCGGGAATCGTCTTCTGCTCCCGGACGACGTCCAGGATCTTCCGCTCCAGGTCCGCGCGCTCCATTGCCATATTATACGGCGCGTGCCGTACGCCCCTCGCCGTTTCTGGATTTTCTACCCCGTGTGGATCGGCTTCTGCCTCCTTCTTTTCCTCGTCCTCCAGCGGATGAACGTCGACGACCCCTCCCGGCCGCAGAACCGGATCCGGAGCGCGGTCGCCGGCGAGATCGCCGTCCGGATCCTCGAGCGCAACGACCCCCGCTTCGCCGGATATGAGGTCGTGAACGTCGCCTGGGCGCGCCCGGGCGAGGTTGGTCCCGATCCCCGCTGGATCGTCCTCGCCGACTCCGCGACCCGCACCGCCCTCGACAAAGCCGTCGTGGTCGAGCTCGAGCCGCGCGCGGGACGGCTCATTCGCATCCGCGAAGTCTTTCGGTGACGCGGTGAACCGGTACAATTCATCGGTGCGTCCGACCGCGAAGCTCACGCCGATGCTCGAGCAGTACTTCGAGATCAAGCGGCAGGTTCCCGACGCGATTCTCTTCTACCGGCTCGGCGACTTCTACGAGATGTTCTTCGAGGACGCGGAGACGGCCGCGCCGATTCTCGATCTCGTGCTGACGGCACGGGGGAAGGGCGGCGAATGGGAAGCGCCGATGTGCGGGGTGCCGTATCACGCGGCCGACCAGTACGTCGCGAAGCTCGTCCGCCAGGGGTACCGCGTCGCGCTGTGCGAGCAGGTCGGCGATCCGGCCGCGGCGAAGGGGATCGTCCATCGCGAGATCGTTCGTGTCGTCACGCCGGGGACGGCCGTCGAGACGGCCCTGCTCGAGCGGGACGGCTGCTACGTCCTTTCGCTCGCGCCGGCGGCGGACGCGCTCGGCGCGGCGTACCTCGACGTGTCGACCGGCGACTTCTTCGTCACGCTCTACGAGTCAGCGTCCGACCCGCGTCTCGAGGACGACCTCGTGCGCTTCGCGCCGCGCGAGATCGTCCGTCCGGCGGAAATGGACGAGTCCATCCGCATGCCGTCCGGCGCCGGCGTCGCGATCACGCCCGCGGAAGCGTCGCTCTTCGACGCCGGCGCGGCGGAGCAGCGTCTCGCGCGCCAGTTCGGCACGCAGTCACTGCGCGGGTTCGGTCTCGAGGAAGGGGATCCGCGGATCGCGGCCGCCGGCGCGGCATTGCGCTACGCCGAGCAGAGTCACAAGCGCGACCTCGGGCACGTCGTCGCGCTCCGCGTCGACGAGGCGGCGGACTTCCTCGTCCTCGACGCCGCGACGCTCCAGAATCTCGAGATTTTCGAACCGCGTGACGGCAAGGCGAAGACCGCGCTCCTCGACGTCGTCGACGCGACCGCGACGGCGATGGGCGCGCGTACGCTGCGGCGCTGGCTCGCGCGGCCGCTCCGCGAGCGCGAGGCGATCTTCGCCCGCCACGACGCCGTCGACGAGCTCATGCGCGATCCGATGACGACCGAGGGGGTCTGCCGCACGCTGGGACGGATCGCCGACCTCGAGCGCCTCGCCTCGCGCGTCTCGCTCCGGAGCGCGTCGCCGCGCGAGCTCCTCACCCTCGCCGCGTCGCTCGAGCAGGTCGGCGCCCTCGCGGCCGCCCTCGCGGCGATGCAGGGGCCGCTCCTCCGCGAGACCGCCGGCCGCCTCGATGCGCTTCCCGCCGTACGCGAGGCGATCGTCGCGGCCATCGAGCCCGAGCCGGGCGCCTCGATCCGCGACGGCGGCGTGATCCGCGGCGGGATCGACACCGAGCTCGACGCGCTCCGCGCCATCGCCCGCGACTCGAAGTCCGTCCTTCTCCGCATCGAGAACGAGGAAAAGGAGCGCACCGGAATCGGCTCGCTCAAGATCCGCTACAACAGCGTCTTCGGCTACTACATCGAGGTCTCGAAGTCGAACCTCGCGAAGGTCCCCGCCGAGTACATCCGGAAGCAGACGCTCGCGAATGCCGAGCGGTACATCACCCCGGAGCTCAAGGAGCTCGAAGAGCGGATCGTCGGCGCCGAGGAAGGGACGCTCGCGATCGAGCAGCGTCTTTACGACGACCTCCTGCGCCGGCTCGCGGGCGCCTGCGGCGGCGTCATCGCCACGGCGCGCGCGGTGGGCGAGCTCGACGCCCTCGCCGGACTCGCGACGATCGCCCGCCGCCGGCGGTGGGTGCGGCCGCAGCTCTCGGACGCCGCGGAGATCGAGATCGGCGAGGGGCGCCATCCGGTCGTCGAGACCCTCACGGAGCGCTTCATCCCGAACGACACGTCGGTCCGGCGCGACGAGAACGGCATCCAGATCATCACGGGGCCGAACATGGGCGGAAAGTCGACGTACCTCCGTCAGGTCGCCCTGATTGTCCTGCTCAACCAGATCGGCAGCTTCGTCCCCGCCGCGAAGGCGCGGCTCGGGACCTTCGACCGCATCTTCACGCGCGTCGGCGCGTCGGACAATCTCGCGCGCGGCGAGTCGACGTTCATGGTCGAGATGCACGAAACGGCGAACATCCTCCACAACGCGACCGACCGCTCGCTCGTCATCCTCGACGAGGTCGGCCGGGGAACGGCGACGTTCGACGGCCTCTCGCTCGCGTGGGCGATCATCGAGTACCTGCACGACGAGGCGGGCCGCCGCGCGATCACCCTCTTCGCGACGCACTACCACGAGCTGACGGACCTCGCGAAGACGCGCGACCGCGTCGCGAACTCCCACGTGTCGGTCCGCGAGTGGAACGACCAGATCGTTTTCCTCCGCAAGGTCCTCCCCGGAGCGGCCGACAAGAGCTATGGAATCCAGGTTGCAAAGCTGGCGGGCATCCCCCGCTCCGTCATCGACCGCGCCCGCGATATCCTCGCGACGCTCGAGCGAAAGGAGAGGGACGTGGTCGAGGAGACGCGGCCGCGCGCCGGGGCCGCCGCGCCTCGCCCGCAGATGTCTCTGTTCGACCGGCGCGAGGACGAGGTGGCGAGGCGCATCCGCGCGCTCCAGGTCGACGTCATGTCGCCGCTCGAGGCACTCAATCTCCTCGCCGAACTGAACGCGATTCTCACCGGGAAAGAACATGGGTAGTCGAGTCATCGGGGTCGGCATCACCGGCACTACTCTCACGGATCTCGAGAAGCGGATCCTTCGCGAGACGCCGCCGTACGCCGTCGTGCTGTTCGGACGCAACGTCGCCTCCGCCG
>JBOGJQ010000108.1:0-7343 GCA_050745405.1 Thermoanaerobaculia bacterium
CCCCTCCCGCTCGCGCACCGCGCCGATCCGATCGAGCCGGAACAGCCGCGCCTCATCGTGCCGATGACACCGCCCCACCAGGTACCACGCGCCGGCGCGGTGGAACATCACCCACGGATCGACCCCGCGCCGGCTGCGCGACCGCGACCGGAGCGACGCGTAGACCCCGCGCTCCATCGCCCGCTCGAGCGACGGCAGTTTGCGCTCGATCATCGCGTCGTCGGCTTCACGGCGAGACGATCTCCCGAATCACGTTTCCACTCGGTCGCGAGCGGATCACGTACCCGCCGGTTTGCGGGTCGATCGCGATGGCCCACTCGGGCCGGTGAGCGAAGTACTCCGGGAGAACGTCCCGAAGCCTCCGCATTTGCGTGACCTGTCTCCTGACACCCGGCTCCTGCCGCTTCGCGTCTTCCGGATTCACTTGCGCCCATCGCTCGAGATTTGCCTCCATCACGTCCGCGGCGCGGCTAAAATAGAGAGTCGCCTCTTCGAGCGACCCATCGACGAGCGCGCGCTCGGCGAGCTCGACCAGCGCGGCGGCTTTCGTAGGATCGAGCCGGAGTCGCTCGAGCTGAAGACGTTCGAACTCACTCCACGCGGTCGCCTTTCGGGCTCTCTTCTGCAGGTACACATCACGGACCTCCGGCTCGGTGCCGGCGCGTACAGCGAGCGGAAACGCGGCCGACTCGAGACCCTCGACGGCGACGCGCACGGTGTAATCGCCGGGAGGAAGTGCCCCGAGGTCGAATCGCGCCTCGTAGGAGCTGCATGGAACGGAGGTGTCGCGGTCGCTCGGCGACTCCGCGGAGGGGCCTCGATCGCGCAGGGATGACGACATCACCCTCGGATGGACGTCGACCGCATCTCCCGAGATAGCGTCGCGGACATCCCAGCGCAGCCGCTCCACCCAGGTGTCCGCGGAAAGACTCTGCAGAGCCTCGAGGTGTTTGCGCGTCGACGGAAGCTGAGGTAGAGCGTACACGTCCAGTTTCACGGTCGCCACGATCGGATCGTCGGTGAATGCCGTTCGGAGGACCCGCTGCTGACCAGCGGCATTCGTGACGGCGGTGTGATGCTCGACGCCTACGACGAGAGTCGAACCGCCCGCGGCCGCGGAGGCGAGGGCGAAAGCGAGAATGAGACTGCCGAAGCGAGAAACGCGTTTCATGTTGGCTCCTCTCACGGCTGCCAGAGGCGGATCATCGCCTGGTCCTTCGAGCTGAACCCGGACGGCTGCGGAAGATAATGCGACATGGTCCGCCGATTCGGATGCGGCGCCTCGGTATCGAACATGAGATCGCCGCAGTCGCCCGGGAAATTCTTGAGGTGCTTCATTCCCATGGCATGGCCCATTTCATGCGCGGCGAGCAACCCCTTCAGGCGCTCCATTTCCAGGGTGGTGAGGCCGCCCAGGACCGCGGTGTCGTCCGAGCACCGACGCGCCTGCAATGAGTAGTGGTCGGCCGGATCATGCGCCGGATCCGGAACCGTGTACAGAATTCCCCACACCCCGTCCTGAAGGGCCGGGATGATGAGATGATTCGTGGTATCCCACACGTCGCACCCGCTCTGATTCGCCGTCGTGCATGGAGGCACCACGTTACCCGCCGCGTCATAGTGTTCCGGCCACGTGAACGTCGTACTGACGGCGAGATTGGTGAAGGTCCGGGTGTAAACCTCGGAAAATTGCGTTCGCATCGGCGTCTCGGTCGTACCGACGTTCCCGGGACTATTGAGGACGTCGATGTCGAGAACGTCATCGGAGAACGTCGCGCCGAGATACCCGATCTGCCACACCGGAACATGAATGTTCGGGCCAGCGAGGTAGATCGCCGGCGGGAGGAGCGTCTGCTGGATCAGACGGATGGCTCGCTGCGGACGGGGGTGGCCGACCGGCACTCCGGTGCGGTTCGAGTTCACCACTCCTCGAACGCGGTGAAGCAGTCGCGTAAGCTCGTCCTCGCTCTTCGTCTCGTCCGGTTCGAGAAAAAGGATGCGCGGTCCCAGAGTCAGGAGTGCCGAGAGCGGTGAGGCGACGGGACCCGCCAACAGGAATGCCGGATCGAGGTCGACGAAAATCTCTTTCGACTGAGGATCGAGACGGACGTATCCGCCCGCGGCGATGAAACCGCGAAATTCCTCGAAATTCGAGAACCCGTCGCCGACGATCGCCGCGTCCGTTCCAGTCGATCCGCCGGCAGCGTCCACATCGCCGGTGGCAGTCAAGCCGGTTGCACCGACGGTGATCCCGCCCACCGCGCGCCAACCCTGGTCTGGAAGCTGATTGCCGTCCTCGTCCAGCGGAATCCTTCGCTGCGTCGTGAACGTCGTCTTCCGGTAGGGCATGGTGACCTCGATCGTCGCCGAGGCCGCGTAATCGTGAATGTAGAGCGGGAGCTTCACCACCTTCGGCGCCCCACCTTTCGGGATCGGCACGTCGATGAGCTCGAGATCGCCCGCCCCGAAGTCGATGTCCGGATCGGAGTCGGTCGCCCCCGGCGGATAGTTCATCGTGATCCCCGGATAGCGGCTCACGTTCGTCAGCTTCACGTCGAAGGTTCCGCGGCTTCCCCTGCCGATCAGGATATTGAGCTGGATCATCTGGGGCCCGTTGCGGAGGTCGAGGTTCGTCCCATTGAGCGCGGCTCCGGGGACGAACTGGGGAAGCTGATCCTCGGGCTTCTTCGGCGCGAAGGTTCCTTCCACGGTGATGTAGATGTTCTGCGCGTACACCATCACGCTCGTCGCGGCGCTCGTGTACGTCTTGCCGCTGGGCAGCCGCGCCTCGATGAGGAACGTGTGCTCGCCGGTCTCGAGCTTGGGAACCGGGACCGCGAGGATCGAGTGTCCGTGGAGTCCCTGCGGCGCGAACCGCTCCTCCGGCTCGCTCGTCGCGGCGCCCTTGTCCCAGATCGCTGACCAGGCGACGCCCGGCCCCGCGGGAAACTCGCGCATGATGCCGTTCGCATCGGCGCCGTACTCGAACACCGGGACGACCGTGACGCGATCGGCGCTGTCGGCGATGTAGTACGCGGCGTCGATGTCGGTTTGGCTCGCGGGAGCCGGATTCTCCTCGTCGCCCGACTGATAGACGCGCATCGACTCCATCGCGTCGCGGTTGAACTGTTCGACCGGGAGAACCACGACGTCATCCGGCCCGCCGCCATTGTGCGAGACGAGCGTCACGTTGCCGCCGCCAGCGACGAAGCCGGGGCGATTGGAAGTCGTCATAGAGGTCGAAGGGAACGAATTCTGCCCGCCCCACTTCACCCCGCAGGTGAGACAGCCGAAGACGGGGGACTGGTTGACGCAGGTTTCGTGGGGAAGCCAGCCGGCGGTAAAGAGCGGCGTGTAGTCGTTCGCGTTCGGCGTGAGGGTCGCGGAATAGGAGTGGCTGCAATCCCAGTACGGATACGCCATGTTGTCGTAGCTCCCGGTTCCGGTGAGCCACGCGCCATCCGGCGGGACGACGATGGGAACCGTATGGCTCGGCGTCCCGGCATTGAAGGGATAGAAGCCGCTGAAGACGACGGCCGAGGGAGGCTTGCTCGCCGACGGCTTCGCGGCCCAACCGGGCGAGGTGATCGCGATCAGAGTCGCGAACGCGATGGCGTGCTTCACGGGGCAGCCCCCTTTCTCCTGGACCTGGGACCTCTGGAGAAGGAGTCGCGCAAAGGGGGCGGTTCCCTACCCTCTGGTGCATCTTTTTCGATATATATCGTTTCGGCCAACCGGGGGCGTTTCAGGTCCGCGCGTGGCGACGCGGAAACAGGCCCGGATGGAGAGGCGGAAGATCGAGGCGTGGCTCACTCTCCCATGGCGATGGGCGGCTCTACGCATCTTGTCAAAGCTCCAGACACTCCTATCCAAGCTCCCGGGGCGAAGGGAGCTACAAAAACGAAGCTGTGAGCCTCGAGACCCTCGGAGACCCTCGAGACCGGCCGCGCGGCGTCAACGGCTGCGCGGCGAACGCCGGCGCGCGCCGGCCGCGACCTTCGCCACCGCGCGCAGCCTCCGCGCGGCGGGATGCCCCTCGGCCAGACCCTCGCCGATCTCCCGCATCCGCGCCACGAGAGCCGGAGGCCCGAGCGCCGCCGCCTTCCCGCCGAACCCGGCGATCCAGCGCGCGATCTCCTCGAGGTCCGCGAGCGTCACCCGGTACTCGAGCTCCCCGCCGGGGAGCCGCTCGACGCGCTCCCCTTCGTGATGCCGCGCATTCGCGATGAGAGGCGCGAGCGAGGCGTCGAATCGGACCACGACCTCGTGCCGCGCCTCGCCGTGATGGAGACTCCACGCTCCCCCGAGAAACGTCTCGAGATCGAACCCCGCGGGGCGCACGAACGTCCCCTCCCGCTCGCGCACCGCGCCGATCCGATCGAGCCGGAACAGCCGCGCCTCATCGTGCCGATGACACCGCCCCACCAGGTACCACGCGCCGGCGCGGTGGAACATCACCCACGGGTCGACCCCGCGCCGGCTGCGCGACCCCGACCGCAGCGAGGCGTAGTCGATCTCCACGGGAGCCGCGCGCTCCATCGCCCGCTCGAGCGACTCCACGACGCCCGGCTGGATGGATCCCGTCCGGTCGAGCTCCGAAAGGACGACGTGCGACACCCCCGCCGCCGGCGCCACCGCGGCGAGCTTCGAGGCGAGGCTCTCCAGACGGCGCGCCAGCGCTTTCGTCCTGCCGAAGGCCGGGTTGACCAGAAGAAGCCGCAGCAGCGCGCGCTCGCCGGGATCGAGATGGAGCGGGCGGAGAACCGCATCGTCCGCGAGCCGGTAGCCCCGCTCGTCGCGGACCAGCGGCAGCCGCAGCTCCTCGAGCTCCGCGATGTCCCGGAAGATCGTCCGCTCGGTCGTGCCGAAGTGCGCGGCGAGCTCGCGCACGCTGCGCGAGGTGCGCGACGAGAGGAGCGCGATCATGTCGATCAGGCGGAGGTTTTTTTCATGGGGATGGGGGGAATTTAGCCTCTAAAGGTGCCGGCTGGAAGCCGGCGGACCGGCCGGCCCCGCACTGCGGGGCCGGCGTTCCGATGGCGACGCCCAGGTTCGCGTGTCGGTGGAGGTTCATTGGGCGCTCAGGCCGATCCGCTCTGCGTCGCCTCCTGCAGCTTCGGAATGAGGGAGGGGAGCTCCTCCGTCGCAATCCGCCAGATCACCTCGGGATCGACATCGAAATATCGGTGGATCACGCGGTCTCGCGTGCCCGAGATCTGCTTCCACGGGATCTCCGGGTGGCGCTCTCGAATCTCCGGGGAAACGTTCTTCGCGGCCTCGCCGAGGATCTCGAGCAGCCGGGTCAGGATCAGAAGGAGGTCCTCGTCCGCCGCGATGTCGGCAGCCGATTTTCCGGATGCCTTCGACGCCGCTTTTCGAGCCGCATCGAGCATGTGGCGCAGGCGGACGTCGTCATGCTGCGTCATAGACGACACGGGCCTCCCGCAGCACCTCGTCGCGGAAATAACGGCTGAGCGAGCGTGGCGTGTGGAGATCGACCTTGCGACCGAGGAGCGCGGAGAGCTCGTCCTCGAGCGTGACCATGGCAAAGCCGGGCGTGCGGCCGGGGAAGAACTCGACGAGGACGTCGACGTCGCTGTCGGGGCCGAAGTCCTCGCGCGTCGCGGAGCCGAAGATCGCAAGACGCCGGATGCCGTTCCGGCGGCAGAACGGCGCGAGGTCCGGCAGTTCGATACCGAGGGCGCTGGCGTGTTTTCGATTCATGGTTACGGCTCGATTTAATCGTAGCATCGGCGGCCTGGGGACGGTCCAGAATCCGTTCGTAACTCGACGCAGAGCCGAGACTCGATCGAATCCGACCCCAGGAGACTCCCGCGCACGCCGCCCTGAGAGACTAATCGCTCGAGTCAAGGGGAACGTCGAGGAAGACGTTCTCTTCGTAAGCCATCGAATAGTCAGCGCTTCTTTGCGAGGTGCTTCGCCGACTTCCTGTCGCGGGCCACGGCCGGCCCGGATGGAACGACGACGAAGCGGCCGGTCGCGGACTCTCTGCGCACGACCTTGGCCGCGCGCGTGGCCTCGGCGAGGGAAACCTTGCTTCGTCCTGCGGGGCCCTTGATGCTTCTCAGCTTCATGGCAGTGAGAACATTGTACTGAGTACTCCGTTCGAGCGTACTGTGGTGATCCTGGACGCGAGCCCGTGGGAACAGATGCCGTACAGCGCTGTTTAGGAACCGATTCTCGGCACAGGAAGAAACGAACGTACGCCTCCGGCGCAGTGAACCGCCTGCTCGTCAGCCGAGGGGATGACGCCAGCGAAGGAGGGAAAAGCGCGCGAAGTCGCGGTCGGTCGTGATCCATTCGGAGCCGCTCTCGATCGCCAGCGCGGCGAGGTACGCGTCCGCCACCAGGTTCCCCCGCGCGCCGGACGAGCGACAGAGCCCCTCGAAGATCTCCCAGTGGCGCTCACCGGGCGAGACGGCGATCGCGTTCGGACGGCCGCGAAGGATCGCGCAGAAGCGCAGCGCCGCGTCCATCGGCGCGGCAGGGTCGAATACGCGGGGATGCGTGACCACCCTCACGAAGCCGCTCAACACCAGTTCCGAGTATGCCCACGCCTCCGGCGAATCGAGGACCCCTTCGAGCCAGCTACGGTAGCGCTCGTGATCGACTGCACCCGCCGAGAACGCATACACGAGCACGTTCACGTCCGGGAGAATCACCTCGGCTCCATCAGATCGAGAAGGGACGCTGCGTCATCCAGGTCGACGCCTGGCTGCAGGCGCCCGCGGTGGCGGGGCAGCGCCGGTCGCGCCCCCGGCGCCTTGCGCTGGCGCGCGAGCGTTTCGCGGAGCGCCTCCTCGATGACGCTGGTGAGCGTCCGGCCGCTCTGCGCGGCCACTTTCTTCGCTTCCCGGAGGAGGCGCTCGTCGAGACGGATCGTCGTCCTCATGGTCACCTAAACATACGCTGGTGACATAAATATGTCCAACCTCCCACTCCGAGCCAACTCTGAACTCGAATTCCACGGAATCGCCTTGAAATCCGCGTTGTCATCCCGAGCCGTGAGGCGAGGGATCCGGGGGGCGGGAGCGCGAGATCTTCCGCTCCCACCCGCCCAGATCCCTCGCTACCGCTCGGGATGACAGCCTGGGGCCAAGTCCGAGCCTCGTGAATCATCCGGGTTAGGCGCTCCCGCGCTCGGCCGCGAAGGCACGGACCAGGGATCGACTCCTCGGCACGAAACGCGCGCGTGACGCTGATGGCCTTGCCGGCCCTACCAGCTTCGCGCTCGACAAGGCCTAGTTTCGGTGCGAGGAGTGACTTCGAGTCCAACGAGCCGGCGGGCGCCCGAAGGGCGCGGGACAATAGCCGGGGGCGAC
>JBOGJQ010000109.1:0-4154 GCA_050745405.1 Thermoanaerobaculia bacterium
TTGCCCACCCGTCCCTGATCCCTCGCTACGCTCGGGATGACGACGCCCGGGACAATGGTGTTACGCCGCTTCGCGCCTCACCGGGATCTCGAGAATCATGCTCGTCCCGACGCCTTCGATCGACGCGATCCGCACCTGCCCCCCGTGGGCCTCGACGATCTGCTTCACGATGTAGAGGCCGAGGCCCGTGCCGCCGCCGCCGCGAAGAGACTTGTTCTTCGTCTGCTTGTACTTCTCGAAGAGCTGCTCCATCTCCTCGGCCTTGATCCCCATCCCGGAGTCGGTGATCGTGACGGCGACCGCTCTCGGCCCGTCCTGATCGCGCAGGACCTGCGAGCCCACCGAGATCACCCCCTTCTTCGGCGTGAACTTCAGCGCGTTCGAGATGAGGTTGATGATCGCCTGCGTGAGCTTCTCTTCGCTTCCGGCCAGCGCCGGGAGGTCGATTCCGTGAGCGGAGACGAGGTGGATGTTCTCGCGCTGCGCGACGGACTGCATGCTGTGAACGGACCGCTTGAGGAGAGCGGCGACCGGTACGATATCCTCGCCGATCTCGAAGTTGCCCGACTCGATCTTCGAAAAATCGAGCAGCTCGTTGATCAGGCTCATCATCCGCTCCGATTCGCGGGAGGCCTCGCGGAGGAGCTCCTCGTACAGCGAGTCGAGGCGCGCGGTCTCCTGGCTCAGGACGAACTCGAGCGTCCCCTGGATCCCGGAGAGCGGCCCACGCAGGTCGTGCACGATCATCGACGTGAAGTCCGACTTCGCCTGCTCGATCTCGCGCTGCCGCGTGACGTCCTCGAACGTGAGGGGGACCTCGTGCTCGCCGCCGGTGTTCGGGATCCGCTCGATCCGGTAGATGCGGCCGTTGTGCTCGAGGTCGATCGAGTGGCTGCGCGCCGTGTCGACGAAGAACGCCTGGAGCCATCCCCGCTCACCGCCGACGGCGCGCGCGTTCCGCTCCATCCACTCGTCGGCCCCTTCGCCGAAGATGTCGGTGAAGGTCCGGTTGCGGTAGCGGATCGAACCGTCGTCGCGCACGACGGCGATCGCGACGGAGAGGTTGTCGAGAAGGGGATAGGCGAGGTCGGTCATGATGGCATCGTGATGGCGCCCTGCTTCTGCAGTTTGGCGAGGTTGAACAGCGTCGTGAAATTGTCGAACGGGCTCAGCTTCAGGAGCATGTCGATCGTGATCCGCCCGTCGATGAGCGAGATGAGATACCCCTCCTGAGCCGTCAGGTCGAACCGGTCGAAGTCCGACAGGAACTCGGGAGCGAGCTTCGGCGCGGCCTGCATCCCCTTCGGATTCGCGAGGAGGTCGCGCACGACGGCGTTCCGCACGATCTCCGCGTAGCCGCGGAGCAGCATGTCGTCGGGGTAGGCCCGCCGCGCCTCGAGCAGTTTATCCCACGTCGCCCAGGTGCCACTCTGTTTCAGAGAATGGGCGACGAGTTTTCCCCAGTCGTAGGTCTGGCGTGGCGTCTGGACCGGTTGGGTCGCCATTGCGTTCGTATTGTAGCGGGGAGCGTCCCCGCAGGAATGCGAAAACCGCGATTCGGGTATCCTCATTTCGTGGACTCCCCGACGACACCCCCGCGCCCTCCTGCGCGCGGCCTGGTCTCGCGTCTCCTCATCCTGTTCGTGGCGATCGTGCTCGGCGTCCCGGGAGGATTCATCTTCGCCCGGATGATCCACTTCCCGGTCGTCGAGTCGCTCCACACCTACCGTCCGAGCGTGATCACGAGGGTCTACGACCATAAGGGACGCGCCTTCAACGAGTACTCGATCCAGCGGCGGATCGTCGTCACGATCGACCAGATTGCGCCCCACCTCCTGAACGCGATCGTCGCCGTCGAGGACGCGCGCTTCTACGAGCACGGGGGCATCGATCCGAAAGCCATCCTCCGCGCCGCGATCAAGGACATCCTCGCCAGGAAGAAGGTCGAGGGCGCGTCGACGCTCACCCAGCAGCTCGCGAAGCAGGTGTTCCTCACGCCGGAGAAGAGCTGGACGCGCAAGATCAACGAGGCCTTCCTCGCGATCGAGATCGAGAAGGACTTCACGAAAACCCAGATCCTCGAGCTTTACGCGAACCAGATGAATCTCGGCCACGGCGCGTGGGGCGTCGAGGCGGCCTCGCGCCTCTACTTCGGCAAGCACGCGAAGGACCTCACGCTCGCCGAGGCGGCCACGATCGCCGGCATGATCCGCCGCCCGATGCACTACTCACCGATCGCCGAGCCGGAGAATGCCGTCCGCCGGCGGAATCTCGTTCTCCGCCGGCTGCTCGAGCTCGAGTACATCGATCGCGAGCAATACGAGCAGGCTCTCGCCGCACCTCTCGTCCTCGGCACGTTCGAGGACGAGACGCCGAGCGTCGGCGCGTATTTCTCCGAGGAAGTGCGGCAGTACATCGGCGAGCACCCCCGACTCACCTTCGACGACCTCTACAAGAAGGGCCTGGAGGTCTATACGACTCTCGACGTCGACATCCAGGGGGTCGCGGAGCGGGTGATGCGCCGCGGTCTGCGCCGGCTCGACCGGATCCGCGGGTTCCGGAAACCGGAGCGGAACCTCCTCGACGAAGGGATCGACCTCGCGACGTTCGACGACTCGTCGTGGAACGAGGAGCCCGTGGCGGGCGAAGCGTACACGGCGATCGTCCTGGGTGCCGGCGACGACGCGATTCGCGTCCGGCTCGGCGACGAGGAGATCGAGATCGGGCCGAAGGGATGGCAGTGGACGCGCCGCCGGTCGCTCGAGGACGCGCTCCGGCGCGGCGACCTCGTCCAGGTTCGCTTCGAGCAGTCCGAGGGGGGAGAGAAGACGTGGTACCTCGATCAGCTCCCCCGGCTGCAGGGCGCGATGGTCGTTCTCGACGTGAAGTCGGGGGAGATCCGCGCGATGGTCGGCGGTTACGACTTCCAGCGCTCGAAGTTCAATCGCGCGGTCCAGTCGCTGCGCCAGACGGGGTCGGCGTTCAAGCCGTTCGTCTACGGCGCCGCGTTCGAGAACGGCTTCACGCCGGCGGACACTCTGTTCGACGAGCCGGTCGCGATCCAGTTCGGGACCGAGGTCTACTCGCCGCGGAACTACGGCGGGCAGTACACGGGGATCGTCACGATCCAGCGCGCTCTCGAGTTGTCGATCAACGTTCCCGCGGTGAAGACGCTCATGATGGTCGGTGCGGACAAGGTCGTCGACTTCGCGCGACGGTGCGGCATCACGGCGCCGCTTCCTCCGTATCCTTCGCTCGCCCTCGGCGCCGCGGGCGTCTCTCCGCTGGAGCTGACCGCGGGCTTCAACGCCTTCGCGAACGGCGGGATCTGGGTCAAGCCGACCATGGTGCGGCGCATCACGGACGCGACCGGGAAGGTGCTCGAAGAGAACTATCCGGAGTACCGGGAAGCGACGAGCGCTCAAACGGCGTACGTGCTGACCTACGCGATGAGCGGCGTCGTCCGCCGGGGGACGGGGTTCAAGGCGCACGTCATTCCCGGGCCGGTCGCCGGAAAGACGGGAACGACCAACGGCTACACGGACGCCTGGTTCGTCGGATTCACGCCGGAGCTCGCGGTCGGCGTCTGGATCGGCTACGACGATCCGTCACGCTCGCTCGGAAGCGGCGCGACCGGCGGCGACATCGCTCTGCCGATCTGGGTCGAGTTCTTCGAGGAGATCGACGAGAGGAAGCTGCGCGGCGAACCGAAGGAAGAATTCGAGCGTCCGCCGAACGTCGTCCTCGTCCCGATGGATCTCAAGACGGGCCGCCGCGGCGAGGGGCCGTGCAATCGCGTCGTCATGGAGGCGTTCGTCGCCGGGACCGAGCCGACGCGCGACTGCAGTGGCGGCGTAACGACAGTCGCGAAGCTCCCGTTCTACCTCCAGCGGGCGTTCTACGAGCCGAAGGAAAGCGAGCCGACCACCCCCGCCGAGGACGTCAACGCGCAGCCGGGGGAGGGAGGGGAATCACCGGCTCCGCCTCCGCTGCCGGAGGAGGGGATGGAGCTGCTTCCGCTGCCCGAAGCGGCGCCGGCCGGCACCGCGCCGCCGGGCAATTCGGCGACACCGGAAAATCCGCCGCCGCTTTAGTCGCTCGTCGCTCGTCGCTCCCCTGCGCCCGAAGGGCGCTGGAGAGTTGCCGGGGGCGAG
>JBOGJQ010000110.1:0-4133 GCA_050745405.1 Thermoanaerobaculia bacterium
GGGTTCCGGGCCGGGACGGCCCGGCCACAAAAAGGAGGACCCCCGATGCGCTTTTTCTCGCTGATGACGATCGCGGCTCTGTTCGCCGGCTCGGCCGTCGCGGCCGAAGCTCCGAAGGGGCAGGAGCGGTACTTCCCGATGGCCGTCTGGTACGGCGGCGGGAAGGCGCGCGCGCCGATGCTCGAGCCGAATCCCGAGGCGAAGAAAGAGGTCTGGCGGAAGGACCTGCAGCAGATCAAGAAGCTCGGGTTCAACACCGTCCGGACGTGGGTGGACTGGGCGACGGCCGAGCCGAAGGAAGGGGAATTCGACTTCCGGAACCTCGAGACGCTCGCCGATCTCGCGGCCGAGGAAGGGCTGCGGCTCCTGGTGCAGGTTTACGTCGACTCGGCGCCCGACTGGGTGGGCGAGAAGTACCCCGACTCGCACTTCATCTCGATCAGCGGCGACGTGATGCCGTCGCACGCGGCGCCGGGCTACTGTTTCGATCATCCCGGCGTACGCGACGCGATCCTCGGCTTCTACGAACAGATCGCGAAGCGGATGAGCGCGAAACCGGCGTTTCTCGGATGGGACCTCTGGAGCGAGCCGCACATCATCAACTGGGCGTACGCACCGTGGCTCACGAGTGCCGAGTATTGCTTCTGTCCCTACACGAAGGCGCGATTCCGCTCGTGGCTTCAGGACAAGTACGGCACGCTCGAGGCGCTGAACGAGGCGTGGTATCGCCGATTCGACGACTGGGACGACGTCGGCCCGAACCGCCTCGGCACGATCCTCTCCTACACGGACTTCATCGACTGGCGGATGTTCATCCGCACGAAGCTCGCCGAGGATCTCGAGGCGCGTTACGACACGGTGAAGAGCGTGCTGCCGAACAAGGTCGCGACGAGCCATGCGGCCTCGCCGAACCTCTTCACCTCGCCTCTCGCGGGCGACGGCAGCCCCGACGACCTCAAGATGGCGGGCGTCGTCGACTACTTCGGCACGTCGTTCTATCCGAAGCACTCGGCCCCGGTCGGTCGCGACGTCGCGTGGCGCGGCGCGATCCTCGATTTCGCGAAGTCGATGGGATACGCCCGCTCGAACGGCTTTTACGTCGGCGAGCTCCAGGCGGGATTCGGAACCATCGCGCTCCGCATCAGCGACACCGTGACGCCGCAGGACGAGTCGATCTGGATCTGGACCGCGCTCAGCCGTGGTGCGAAAGCAGTCAACGTCTACGCCTACTACCCGATGAGCTCCGGCTACGAGTCGGGCGGGTTCGGGCTCATCAACCTCGACGGGACGATCACACCGCGCGCTCGCGCCGCGGGCGCCGTGGCCGCGGCCGTCGATCGGAACCAGGAGCTCTTCCTCGACTCCCGTCCGGCGGAGGCCGAAGTGGCGATCGTGTTCAATCCGCTGTCGTACATGGTCGGCGGCCGGCGGCCGCAGTACGCCTCGGTCGGACAGGGAGAGCTGATGAGCATCGAGCGCAACGCGATGCTCGGGCCGTATCGCGCGCTCTATTCGACGAACGTTCCGGTCGACTACATCCACGTCGATCAGATCGCGAACGGCGAGGTCTCGAAGTACAAGCTGATCTACTTCCCCTACCCGCTGATGATCTCGACGCCCGTGGCCGAGGGGCTCGCCCGTTGGGTGCGGAACGGCGGATCCCTCGTGACGGAAGCGCGCGCCGCGTGGAACGACGAGCGCGGCTACGCGTCCGAGGTCATTCCCGGACAGGGGCTCGCGGAAGTCTGCGCGTGCCGTGAGGACGCCATCCAGACCTCGCCGACGCAGAAAACGCACATGACGCTCGCAACGGACTTTCTCGGCATCGAGGAGGGAGAAGTCCTGCCCGGCGCCGTGTACGAGGAAGTGCTGCTCCCGACCTCCGACCGCGGTAAGGTCGTCGCGACGTGGGCGGACGGCTCCCCGGCGATGGTCGAGTCGCGCTTCGGAGAGGGACGGATGCTGACGATCGGCACGTTCTTCGGCTCGGCGTACGAGAACGAGCCGACGCCGCTGCTCGATCGGTTCTTCGAGGGGCTGCTCGACTGGGCGGACGTTTCCCGTCCCGTGAGCGCGACCGAGGACGTCGAGGTGCGGCTTCTCGAGAGCGAGGGCGACCTCATCGCCATCGTGTTCAATCACGAAAAGCGGGAGGTCGCGCCGGAAGTGCGCATCGCGGGCGTCGGGAAGGCGACGGCGCGCGACCTGATGACGGGCGAGGCCGTGGAGCTCGAACGCGATGCGGACGGCGTGGTCATCCGGCCGCGCATGGCGCCCGAGAGCGTCCTCGCGATACACCTGATCAGGTAATCCACAGATTACACAGATTTTCACAGATTCGATGCGGAGGAACGAAGGATGCGACTCACGGTCGTGACGATGGCTTTTCTGATTGGCGCCGGCTCCCTGATGGCGGCTCCCCTGCGCGAGCTCGGCCGCGCCGAGCGGCGCTGGGTCGACCGCACTCTCGCGCGAATGACGGTCGAGGAGAAGGTCGGCCAGATGCTCCTCCCGGTCTCGAACGGCTCGTACAAGCCGGACTCGAGCGAGGAGTGGGCCCGCATCGAGCACGCGATCCGCGACCTCCACGTCGGCGGATATCACACGTTCGGGGGCGATCCAGCGGGCACCGCGGTTCTTCTCGAACGGATGCAGCGTCTGTCCGAGGTGCCTCTGCTCATCACCGCGGACCTGGAGGGAGGCCTCGGCTACGTCTCGCGCGGGGCGACCCGCCTGCCGCTCGCCATGGCGATCGGCGCGACCGGAAACCCCGACTTCGCGCGGCGCGCGGGCGAGATCGCCGCCAGCGAAGGGCGCGCGGTCGGCATTCACGTGAACTACTACCCGGTCGTCGACGTCCAGAACAATCCGCGGAATCCGATCATCAACATCCGCTCGTTCGGCGAGGACGTCGAGAGCGTCTCCGCGATGGCGCGCGCGTACATCGACGGCGCGCAGAGCGCGGGACAGATCGCCACGGCGAAGCACTTCCCCGGTCACGGCGACGTCGCGCAGGACTCGCATCTCGAGCTCCCGGTCCTGAAGCTCGACCGTGAGCGCCTCGAGCGGATCGAGCTGCCGCCGTTCCAGGCCGCCATCGACAGCGGAGTCGAGGCGGTCATGTCGGCGCACATCTGGGTGCCGGCGTTCGAGGAGCGGGAGGGGATCCCGTCGACGCTGTCGCGCGCCGTGATGACGGATCTGCTCCGCGGCGAGATGGGCTTCGAGGGGCTCGTGTTCACCGATGCCATGGACATGCGCGGCGTGAGCGCCCACTTCGAAGTCGGCGACGCGACGGTGCGCGCGATCGAGGCAGGCGCGGACGTCGTGATCTTCCCGCCCGATCTCGACGTGGCGCACGCGGCGGTCGTCGCTGCCGTGCGCTCGGGACGTCTGTCGGAGGCGCGGCTCGATACGTCCGTGCGGCGCATCCTCGAGGCGAAGGCGAAGGTCGGGCTCCACCGCGGGACCGGCGTCGATCCGCTCGCCGTGAGCAGCATCGTCGGCTCCGAGGCGCATCGCGATGCCGCGCAGGAGATGATGGACGCGGCCGTCACGCTCGTGCGCAACGAGAACGGCGCCGTCCCCCTCCGCGGATCCGAGGACATGGCCGTGCTCCACGTGAACCTGCTCGACCGGTCGACCGGTTGGCGCGAGGGCCCGGTGGGGAACGTCTTCGCCGACGAGCTGCGGCGGCGGTTCCCTCGAACGGTGACGGTTCAGATCGACGACAGGAGCGGCGCCGAGGAGATCGCGGCCGTCCGGAAGATGGCGCAGCTCGCCGACGCGGTCGTCGTCAACGGCTTCATCCGCGTCGCCGCGTACAAGGGGTCGATCGACATGACGCCGGGACAGCTCGAGCTCCTCCGCCATATGGCAGGACTCGAGAAGCCATTCGTCTTCACGCTGTTCGGCAGCCCGTACCTGCTCGCCGCCGTTCCCGAGTTGCCGAGCTACATCCTGACGTACGACACGCACCCGGCGGCCGAGAGGGCGGCGGTCCGGGCGATCACGGGCGAGATCCCGTTCCGCGGGAAGCTGCCGGTGTCGATTCCGGGGCTGTATCCGGTCGGGCATGGTGTGGCCGCCGCGCGCTAGCCTACGACGCCGGAGGCGTCGCAGACGCGTAGCCG
>JBOGJQ010000111.1:0-2753 GCA_050745405.1 Thermoanaerobaculia bacterium
TTCCAGCTCGATGCGCACTACCGCCTTCGGGTCTCGAAGGACCTCGCCGACGCGGCGGGGATGAAGCTCCTCCAGTGGAAGGATCCGGCCGATCCAGATCCGAAGGGCGGTCTGTCATCCGACCTGATCCTCGAGTTCATCACCCGCGCTCCCGGGGGTCCGCTCGCCGCGTTCGACATCCGTCAGGACGCGACGACGCAGCTCGGCGCGGTGCGCGATATCGCTCTCCACGCGAACACGATGTTCGTCTCCGCGATGGACGGCGGTCTTCTCGCGTACGACGTCAGCAACGCCGGCGCGATGGGCGCATCGACGCTGCCGCTGGCGTATGTCTCCGGCGCGCTCGACGATTACTGGTCGGCCGCGGTCGATCATCACGGGCGCGTCTGGACGGCGGCGATCGGTAACACCTTCGGCGTGATGCGCAGCTTCCGTCTCGAGCAGTTCCTCCGTCAGCAGGGAGCGACGGCGCCGCACGTGGTCAGCGAGCAGATCGCCGGCGGGCAGGTGAGCTGGGCGCCCGGGTACAGCGCCTCGCTGCCGCCCTCGACGGTCGCCGTTCTTTCGGACCGCCCCGAGGCGATTCCGCGAAAGATCCAGGTGCTGGTGCAGGACGACGAGGGGGAGCCCCTCGATCTCGCCGCGTTCAAGGAGGTGTGGGCGGGGCTGATCACGGATGTGCAGCCTCTCGGCGGCGGGTTCGAGCAGATCACGATGGCGATCCCGATCGATGGGACGCTGCCGTATCTGCTCCAACGAATCACGCTCGAGAATCTGACGAGCGCGCTGCGCGCCTCGGCGGACGCGCGACCAGGAGCACCGGCGGTCGTCACCCTCGCTGCACATACGAGCGATCGCCTTCGTATCGCCCGAAACCTCCGCACGTACGGCGTGGTATCGCTCTTCGGGTATGGCGTCGGGATCCTCGATTTGAACGCGCTCGAATCCAACGATGCGCCGGACAAGCCGTCGGGGTGGAAGCCGCTCCGGGAGAAGATCGCGTTCACGCGCGCGTCGATCGAGCCGGACGACTCGCAGGCGATGGAGTGGAGCGTCGCCGAGATCCCCGATCTGACGTTCACGCCGGACGCCGCGATTCTCCCGGGGAATGGCGGGCCGAACGTCTACGCGCTCGACGCGCGCCGCGGCATCCTCGATCTCCCTGTGCGCCCGCAGCCCTCGCCCGACGGCCCGGTCCTCGGCGCGCGGCGGCAGTCGTCGGGGCTCGTCTTCCGCGCGACGCTCGGCGACGAGTCGTACGACCACCCGCGCCTGGCGGAGCTGCGGGCGAAGTTCGAGGCGCTCGCCGGGCGCGCGCCGTTCGGCCGGTTCAACGGGATCGCGCCGCATACGCGGGCGATCGCCGGATCGCCGCGCCGCGAGTACGTGTTCGTAGCGGGCAACGAGTACGGCCTTCTCGTGGTCGAGACGGGTGGCCAGCCGCCGCTCGCGTTCTCGCCGAACGAACCGCTCGGCGCGCAGAACCTCGTCGACGTGATCTGGATCCCGGGCGGCGCGGCGAGCGTCCGCGTCGTCCCGGGATGGCACGTCGCCGCGGTGACCGACGGCCTCGGGCATCTCCTTCTGGTCGACATCTCGCGCATCGACGAGCGGTTCGGCCCGGCCGGAAAACCGATCGCGCAGACCGCCCTCTTCAAGACCGTCAGCGAGTCCCTCTCCGCGCCGGGCGCGTACGGAGTCGGCAAGCCCGACCCGCGGATCCTCTGGCGCTCGGACGTTCCGGTCGCCTCGGGTACCCTCGCGCCTCTCGTCGATCCGCGGACGGGGCTCGTCTACGCGGGACGCCTTCTCGAGAAGCGCCTCGAGGTCATCGCGGCACTCGACCCGCGGCTGCGCGTTCTGGTCGACCTCGGCGACGGCGTTCTCGTCGAGACCGGCGGCCTCGTCCCACTCGGCATCTCCCAGAACGGGACGGCCATCGCGGCGCCCGGCGCGCTGGCGGCGTTCCGGATGGAGATCTGGCTCCCCGGCGGGGTGGCCGAGGCGCTGGGCGGGAGTTTCCGCGTGGCGGTCGAGAGCGAGCGGGTGTTGAAGGCGCTCGCGGCGCAGACGCCGGAAGGCTGGCCGCGCGCGCATCTGCGCCTCATGCGTCCCGACGGCACGCCCGACCCGCGGCCCGCGACCGAGTTCGTTTTCACGCGAGCGATCCCGCCCGGATTCGAGGAGGAGTACCGTCACCAGGAAGGCTTTAACCGCTTCCTCTCGCCCTGGATCGTGGTGATCGCGGACCCGCGCGCGAGTTCAGGCTACGCCTGGGGCGGCGCGACGGCGGCGGAGAAGGAAGCCGCGGGTTGTGCGAACTGCGAGCGCCCGGCGCGCCTCGCGGGCAAGACCGAAGCCGACGGCGTCTGGGAGCTGTGGTCGGGCGGACGGAACATCGTCGTGCGTCCGGAGCTGCCGTCCGCCACCGCCTACGCGTACCTCGCCGAAGCGCGCCGCGCGACCGCCCGCATCCCGACGGTCATCGCCGACACGGTCCGGCCGACCGAGGTGCTGGTCGATGCCAACCATCCGCCGATCGCGGAAGGGATGGTCCAGGAGACGGTCTATCTCCACTCGGGCGAAGTCGAGACCGGTCACGTCGACCTCGTGCCCGGGGGACGCGCGGGCTTCGACGTCTTGATCGATCGCACCTACCGGTCGCGGACGATGGGAAGGACGCCGCTCGGCGAGGGATGGACCTCGTCGATTTTCCGGCGCCTTCGTCCGCTGCCGAACGGTGACGTCGAGTA
>JBOGJQ010000112.1:0-4033 GCA_050745405.1 Thermoanaerobaculia bacterium
TCCTCCTCTTCGACCTCACGAACTCGTCGCCCGGAAACATCGGCAGGTCGCAGGAGGCCGCGAAAGAATTCGTTGCGAGCCAGCTCGGGGAGCGCGACCACGTCGCCGTCGCGACGTACAGCGTCGATCAGGGTTTCCGTCTCGTGACCGCGTTCACGTCGCACCGCGAGACGCTCGTCGCGGCCGTCGAGACACTCGGCCATCCGAGCTACTTCCGCGTCGCCGACCCTCTCTTCATGTCGGTCCACCAGCCCGATGCCTCACGGGCGGTGGGAATGGCGGGAGGGACTGCGGACGAGGTGATGAAGGACGTCGCGGAAGACTTCAACCGGTCGACGAACCAGATGAACGACTCGTATCTCCGTGCGCGTCTACTGGCGCAGCTCGAAGGGTTCGCGGCGGTAGCGCGCCTCCTCGATGGCCTCCGAGGGCAGAAGCAGATCATCCTCCTCTCCGAAGGGTTCGACGCTTCCCTGATTCACGGCCGCGAGACGACGGGCCAGGCGAGCCGCGCCGACCGTGCCGCGATCGAGAAGGGAGAGATCTGGAAGGTCGACAGCGACGAGATCTTCGGCAACGTCACCGCGTCGACGGACCTTTCCGATATGGCGCGGATCTTCCGCCGCTCCGACGTCGTCCTCCACGCGATCGACGTGAAAGGTCTCCGCGCGGACGTCGACGCACGCGAAGGGCACCAGCGCGACTCGAACGAGGCGCTCTTTCTCCTCGCCGACCCGACTGGAGGATCCGTCTTCAAGAATACGAACGACCTCGCCGCGGCGTTCGACCAGATGCTCGAGGAGCAGCAGGTCATCTACGTCCTCGGATTCTCGAGACAGACGACCGAGCCCGGGAAGTTCCACGAGCTCGACGTGAAGGTCGCGGACGTTCCCCGCGGCACGCGCGTCCGCCATCGCGAGGGCTACTACGAGGCCTCGGAGGAGCACGACATCTCGCGCGTTCTGACGACGGCCGAGGTGATGCTCAGCCCGGCGCCGCGCGACGACCTCGAGCTCGACCTCCTCGCCGCGGCCTTCCCGCACGAGGGGCGCGCCCAGGTCCCCGTGGTCCTCGAGATCGATGGCGAGAATCTCGTCCGGGGAGTCGCGGGAGAGACGGCGACGGCGATGCTCTACGTCTACGCCTTCAATCCCGAAAACAAGGTTGAGGACTTCGCGTACGAGCGGATCTCGCTCGACCTGTCGCAGGTCAGAGAAAAGCTCGCGCGGAGCGGGATCCGCTATTACGGCACGCTCGCGCTCCGTCCCGGAACCTACGACGTGCGCGTCGTGGTCCGGGTCGACGAGACGGACAACATCGGCTCGAAGAGCGCGAGCATCACGGTTCCCGAGGCGGGTTCGGCCGCGGTGCTGCCGCCGTTCCTCTTCGCGGACGCGGGGGACTGGATCATGATCCGCGAGGCCGCGGCGGCGGGCGAGCCGCCGTACCCGTTCGTCGTCGGAGCGGAGAGCTTCGTTCCGGCGCCCGTCGGCGAAGTCTCGGCGGACGGGAGCTATCGCGTGGCCCTGTTCACGTACGGCATCGCGCCCGAGCAGTTGCAGCTCGGCGCGAAAGTCAGCGGCGAGGCGGGCGTGAAGCCGGCGGCCGTGAAGCTCGTCGGCCGGAGCCCGGTCGCCGAGGACGGATCGATGCAGCTCCTGTTCGATTTCACGCCCGTGGATCTCGCGAGCGGGGAGTGGAACCTCGAGTTCACGCTGACGCCGGGTGACGGCATAGCCCGGACGGTGAAGATGCCCTTCGTCGTCCGCTGAGGGAGATGGCGAAGAAGAACCGGAAGAGAGACGATGTGGCCGCGCCGCCTGCCCTGAGGAGCGGAGCGACGAATGGGTCCCGGCGCGAGCCCGCGCGGCGACGTCGCGGGCTCGTCGTCGGCATCGTCGTCGCGGTCGTCGCGATCGGTGTCGCTGTTGCGCTTGCGACGTTTCGCGGCGACGGAAGCGCCGGTGCGTCCGCGGCTCGTGACCGGAGCGGTCACGACATCATCCTCGTCACCATCGACACCCTCCGCGCCGACGCGCTGGGCTACGCGGGAAACCCCGACGTGGCGACGCCGTTCCTCGACCGCCTCGCGAGCGAGGGAGTCGTCTTCACGAACGCGCACGCGCACAGCGTCGTGACGCTGCCGTCGCACACGAACATCCTCACCGGTCTTCTTCCGTACCAGCACGGCATCCGCGACAACTCCGGATTCGTCCTCGACGAGAAGTACGAGACCGTGGCGCACCGGTTGCGCGACGAGGGGTGGGCGACGGGGGCGTTCGTCGCCGCGTTCCCGCTCGACCGCCGCTTCGGCCTCGACCGCGGTTTCGACGTGTACGACGACAAGTACCCCGAGGGAAGCGCGCCGACGCAGTTCATCACGCCGGAACGTAGTGCGCCGGACGTGCTCGCGCCGGCGGTGCAGTGGTTCGAGGCGAACCGCGGCCGGAGCCGTTTCCTCTGGGTCCACGTCTACGACCCGCACGCGCCGTACGCGCCGCCACCGCCGTTCCGCGATCGTCACCCCGACGCCCCTTACCTCGGCGAGGTCGAAGCGGCCGACGCCGCTCTCGCCGAATACCTCGCGCCGCTCCTCGAGCGGACGCCGGACGCGATGGTGATCGTCACGGCCGATCACGGTGAGGCGCTCGGCGAGCACGGCGA
Organism: Thermoanaerobaculia bacterium; assembly: GCA_050745405.1. Lineage (GTDB taxonomy): Bacteria > Acidobacteriota > Thermoanaerobaculia > Gp7-AA8 > Gp7-AA8 > JBOGJQ01. The sequence continues at coordinate 2,665 of JBOGJQ010000112.1, forward strand.
GGAATCGCACGGCTTCTTCGCGTACGAAGAGACGCTCGAAGTGCCGCTCATCGTCTGGGAGAAGGATCGCCTCGAGCCGCGCGCCGACGACCGCTACGTGCGTCACATCGACATCGCCCCGACCATTCTCGCGCGCGCCGGGATCGCGGTCCCCGAGGAGCTGCCGGGGGCGCCGCTGTTCGAAGGGAACCAGTCGCGCGACACGTACTTCGAGTCGATGTCGCCCTCGCTGAACAACGGATGGGCGCCGCTCATCGGGATGATTCACGACGGGCACAAGTACATCGATCTGCCGATCCCGGAGCTGTACGACCTCGCGAGCGATCCGGATGAAGAGAAGAACATCGTCCGCGACAACCGGAGGATGACGTTCGCGATCCGCGAGCTGCTCCGCGGCGCCGCGCCGAAGGCGGCGGAGACGGAGCGGAACCTGAGCGAGGAGGAGAGCGCGCGCCTTCTGAGCCTCGGGTACGTCACGGGCGACGCGTCGAAGAAGGAGTACACCGAGGCGGACGATCTGAAGGTCGTCCTGCCGTACCACCTCGCTCTCAACGAGGTCGTGTCGAAGTACCAGGAAGGCGACGTCGACGCGGCGATCGCGCGGGCGAGGAAGCTCCTCGCCGAGCGTCCCGACATGGACGCCGCGAAGACGATGCTGAGCTTCCTGCTGCAGGACGCGGAGAATCCGGAGGAGGCGATCGCGGTGCTGCAGGACGAGGTGCGGAGCGGGCGCGCGTCGGAGGCGATGCGGCGGCGGCTCGGGCTCGTTCTGAGCGAGACGGGACGCGCGGCGGAGGCCGTCGCCGTGCTGAAGGAGTTCGCGGGCGCCGACGATCCGGATCTGCTGAACGCGTACGGGATCGCGCTGGCCGACGTAGGGCGGACGGCGGAAGCGGTCGCACAGTTCCGGCGCGCGCTCGAGCTCGATCCGACGAACGCGACGGCGTACGAGAATCTCGGTGTCGTCGCCCTGCGCGCGAACGACGTCCCGCGCGCGCGGCAGTACCTGTCGAAGGCGCTCGAGCTCAACCCGCAGATGCCGCTCGCGCTCAACACGATGGGCGTCGTCTATGCGCGGACCGGGGATTCGCAGCGGGCGATCGACGCCTGGGCCCGCTCGGTGACGCTCGACCCGAAGCAGTACGATGCGCTGTACAACCTGTCGGTCGTGGCGGGGCGGGCGGGGCGGCCGGAGATCGCGCGCCGTGCGCTGGCGCAGTTCATCCAGACGGCACCGCCGGAACGCTACGGCGCGGACATCGAAGCGGCGCGGAAGATGCTCGCGCAGCTCGAACGGGAGGCGTCGTGATCACGTCGAGCACGCCGAAGGCGTGCAAGAGGGTAGCCGGGGCGTCGCGCGAAGCGCGAC
>JBOGJQ010000113.1:0-7323 GCA_050745405.1 Thermoanaerobaculia bacterium
ACGCCTCCGGCGTGCTGCCGGAAGGCAAAAGCCGCGAAAGTCTCAATGTCCGGGCTGCCGGCTCGCCTCGAACGATGCGCGCAGCCGCTCGAGCTCGGAGGCGAGCTCCGCCCGACGCGCCAGGAGCCGCTGGCGAAGCGACTCGCGGCTCCGGAGAAGAAGAAACGTCTTCGCCTCCCGCCGCGTCCGGTCCCACCACTGCGCGGCGGCGAGCGTGGCGGTCCCCACTGCGGGGAGCAGAACGAAGACACCGAGACCCGCGGCGGCACCGAACGCGATTCCCGCCGCGACCGCGAGCACCACGAACCAGGCGATGTATACGGCGCATCCGCCGAGGATCTTGAGCGAAGCGCGCACTTCGGGGCCGGCGCCGCGGGCGGCGAGGAGATCGGTGAGGCGATACGGAACGAAGAAGAGAACGAGGCCGACGAGGAGGAACGGGGCAACAATCGCGAAAGGAAGGACACGCCCCGCGACCCACCGGACGGCGACCGATACCCGCGTCGCGATGTCGAGAGTCGCCGGCCGCAGGCCGAGCCTGCGAAGGAACGCGTCGAACGAGACGACCGCGCGTTCCAGCGGCTCGACCGCCGCCTCGTCCGTTTCTCGAAGCCGCTCGAGCATTCTCGCGATGTCGCGCAGGCGCGTCGCGCGCGACTCGGCGTCACGAGGCAGCCCGAGCGCCGCGGCGTAAATCGCCTCCGCTGCCTCGACGGCGGGCGCGTCTTCCCACGTCTCGAGATTCACCGTCACCCGGCGCAGCGCCCGGTCGATCCGCTTCGTGAGCTCACGGACCGCCTTCGCGTCCGCCGGGGGGCTGGCGAGATCGTCCCACTCGACGGCTCCGCCGACGAGCGCGAGCGCGCGCGAGCGGAACCGCGTCTTATCGCGGTACGTCAGCCCGACCGCCACGATGGGAAACGCTCCGCCGGTCCGCTCCGCCGTCGCGAGCGCGATGCGCGCGGCGCCCGTGCGGAGCGGCGCCAGCGCCGGCTCGCCGTGGCTGATCCCCTCCGGAAACACCGCGACCGCCGCGCCCGTCGCGAGCGCGTCTCCGGCCGCCTCGAACGTCTCCTGATTCCGTTCCACGCTCCCGGGATCGTCGCGGCGCCGGTACACCGGGATCGCCCCGACGCCGCGAAGCACCGCGCCGACCACGGGGTTCGCGAACAGAGGCGCCTTCGCCAGAAAACGCACCGGCCGCGGCAGCGCGGCAATCACCGCACCGGCGTCCGCGGCCATGTTCGGGTGATTCGCGACGACGAGCAGCGGACCCGTCGCCGCGGGCCGCTCGCCGGCGACTTCGAACCGGTAGAACAGACCTATCGCCGTACGCGCGAATGGCCGGACCAGCGGAAGCAGCCACACCCACTCATTTTAGAGGGATCGCACTGTGGCCGCGGCGTCTCGCCGCGAGGCCTCCGGCGCCAACCTCGTCCCCCTACCGGGTGCGCGCCGGGACGGCGCGCCCACATGGCACGCCTCGTGATCCGCTGTACGGCATGAACGCCATGTTCTGGGGCCTGTTCGCGCTGTTCGCCGGCTTCGTCGTCCTCGCCGCCGTGCTAGCGGTCCTCCGCCGTCGCGTCGGCGGCGGCTTCGGGCCGACCGAGATGGCCGACGGAAGCATGACGACGACCCCGACCGGCTACCCCGAGGATCAGGACGGACACGGAAAGTCGATCAGCCCGACCGACAACAACGCCGCGCGGTATTGACGGCTGCCTGTCAGAGGCCTCAGTCGGCGCGCAGCTCGTCGAGCGCGGCGAGGACTTCCTCGCTGTGCGTCGCCGGCTTCACTTTCTCGAACACGCGCGCGACCTTCCCCTCGGGGTCGATCAGGAACGTGTTCCTCGCCGAATAGGTCTTCCCCTGGTACTCCGCGAGCGATCCATATGCCCCGGAGACCTTCGCTTCCGGATCGCTGAGCAGCCGGAAGGCGAGACCTTCCTTCGCGCAGAACTCCTTGTGCGACTCCGCCGAGTCGACACTGACGCCGAGAATGACGGCGTCGCGCTCCTCGTACTTCGCCAGATCGCGCTGGAAATTGTGCGCCTCGAGCGTGCAGCCGCTGGTGAAGTCCTTCGGGTAGAAATAGAGGACGACCCACTTGCCGCGATAGTCGGCGAGGCTCGCCTCCTCCCCCTGGTCGTTGACCAGCGTGAACTCGGGGGCCGGCTCGCCGGCGGCCGGAACAGTGCCCGCGCCGAGCGGGGCCGCGAGGAGGAACGAAAGGGTGAGGATGCACAGGACGTGTCTCATGGCTGTCTCTCCAGCCGTATATATTAGATGATGTCGTGCGGAACGGTCCTTTGCGCTTCTCATCCATTCTCCTCCTGCTACTGATCCTGTCCGGCTCGTCCCCGGCCGCCGTGGCACAAGGCTTCGAAATCGCCGCGCTCGCCGGCGTCCATGGCGGCGCCGAGTTCGAAACGAGCTCGGGCGAGGATCCGGAGCTGCAGGACGACACCGCGTTCGGTCTCATGGTGACGCTCGATCGCGGACGGACGCGCCGCCTCGACGTCGTCTACCTCCGCCATGACTCGGCGCTTCTCGTCGAAGACATCTTTCAGACGCCGGACGATACGCTCGTCTCGCTCGATATTGATTACCTCCACGTCGGGGGCCGCGTCCTGTTCCGGCCCGGCGAGCGCGCGCAACCGTACCTCGGCGGAACGGTCGGCCTGACGCGCATCGCCGCGGAAGACGAAACGACGATCCGGGCATCGGCGGCGTTCGGCGCGGGCGTCGATCTGTGGGCGACCGACCGGATCGGTTTTCGTCTCGACGGCCGCTGGTGGGTCAGCTTCATCGATGCGGGCGCGGAGATCTTCTGCTCGGGCGGATGCATCGCCGTCGGCAGCGCGAACGGATTCCCGCAGATGACCGCGACGGCGGCCATCGTCTTCCGCTTTGATCGCTGATTGTGACGCAGCGCACGTAACGCGGCGATTCCTCTCGGTGGGCCGGTGACGTGCATCACGGCCGACCTCGACCGCGGCACATCGACTGCACGCCGTCATCTCTCGATGAGCACCACCGAAACCGCCGCGGCGACGACGAGAATTCTGATCGTCGAGGACTCCGAGCCCGACGCGCGCGTCCTCCGTTCGCTGCTCCAGGCCACGCGGGAAGCGTCTTTCGAGACGGTGCACGCGACGACGCTCGCGGAAGGACTCGAGCGCATCGCGAGTGAGCCGTTCGATCTCGTTCTGCTCGACCTCGGTCTTCCCGACGCGCAGGAGCTCGAGGGACTCGATGCGATTCGCGAAGCGGCCCCGGAGCTCGCGGTGGTCGTCGTCACCGGACGGCACGCCGACGAGCTCGCGGCCGCCGCGCTGCAGGGCGGCGCCGAGGATTACCTGACCAAAGGAGGCTTCGACCGGGCGCTGCTCGTGAGGACCGCCCGGTACGCCGTCGAGCGGCGCCGGGGGCGCAGCCGCGTCGAGGCGATGTCCCGCGAGCTCGCTGCCGCGAACGCCCGCCTCGAAAGTCTCCTCATGATCGATCCGCTCACGGAGCTGCTCAACCGGCGCGGACTCGACGCGGCGCTCGCGCAGATGGTCGAGCGCATCGACCGCGAGAAGATCAGCGTCCTCGCCTTCTTCGTCGACCTCGACGAGTTCAAGAAGGTGAACGACCGCTGGGGCCACGCCGTCGGCGACTCCGTCCTGATCGAAGCCGCCGCGCGACTCGGCGAGGCTGCCCGTGGCGTCGACGCCGTCGGCCGTCTCGGCGGCGACGAGTTCCTCGTTCTCATGCCCGGGCCCGGAGAATCCGAAATGCCCGCCATCGCGGAGCGCCTCCGGCTCGCCGTCGCCTCCACCGCGCTCGATACCGGCGGCACCACGATTCGGCTCACCGCCTGCATCGCCGTCGTGCCGCTGTCCTCCTCCCTCGGATCGCTCGACCTCCTCGTCAGCCGGATGCACTTCCTCCTCCGCCTCTCGAAGAAGGGCGGCCGGAACTGCGTCGCGTGGGAAGGGATGGCCTATGCCGAGCCGCCGCGCGGCCTCGACGCGATCTGCGACGATCTCCGCCAGGGCCGCGGCACCTTCGCGGTTCTCCAGCCGATCTTCCGCCTCGACGAGATGAGCGTCGCCGGATTCGAGCTGCTCACCCGTTTCCGCCAGAACGAAGCGCACACGCCGGACGCCGTGTTCCGCTTCTGCGCCGAGCGGAACATGCTCACGCTCGCGGACCACCATTGCCTCCGCACCTGCATCGCGCTCGCCGAGGCGCTCCCGAAGGCCCTCACCCGGCATGTGAACATCTTCCCGTCGACGCTCCTTTCGACGCCGCCCGAATCGATCCTGGATCTTTTCCCCACCAATCGCGATCTCTTCTGCGTCGAGTTGAGCGAACAGCAGATGCTCGGCGATTCCGCGCGACTCCAGCAGAGCGTGCAGACGCTCCGCCGCGGCGGCCTCAAGATCGCGTGCGACGACGTCGGCTTCGGACGGAGCCATCTCGAGAGCCTCGTTCTCCTCGAGCCCGACGTCATCAAGCTGGACAAGCGGTGCATCTTCGGGATCGCCGAGCAGGAGCGCCGCCGTCACCACCTCGCGCGCTTCATTTCCGTGGCGCGGAAGCTCGGCGCGGAGGTCATCGCCGAGGGGATCGAGCGCAAGGACGATCTCGAGGTTCTGCGCGACCTCGGGGTCGACTACGGCCAGGGATTCCTCTGGGGCATGCCCGCGATCTACCAGCCGCAAGTCGCATCGTAGATACTGTCCGGATCCGGACACGCCGTCGCGTCCGCGAACGCGCCTGCATCCGCGACGGAAACGGTAATCGATTGATCCGAAAGCGGATCCGCGTGCGCCGCGTCCGGCACCTCGTTTGATCCTGGGACCTCTCGATGCAAAACGACCTGCGCTTCGCCCTTCGCGCCCTCGGCCGCTCTCCCGGCTTCGCGCTGGCTGCCATCGCCACGCTCGCGCTCGGACTCGGCGCGAATGCGCTCGTCTTCTCGCTCGTCGACGCCCTCATCCTCCGCCCCCTTCCGTTCGGCGAGCGCACCGCCCGTCTCGTCACGCTCCATTCGACGCATCCGACGCAGGCGCGCGACTGGGACGACTCGCCCATTTCGTACGCCGACCTCGTCGACCTGCGCGAGAGGACGACCGCATTTGAAGCCATCGAGGGGTACGCGGAACGCAATTTCTCGCTGATCGGACCGGAGACGACCGAGCGCGTCGCCGGCGCATCGGTGACTCCCGGCCTTTTCCGGCTGCTCGGGATGCAGCCGATCGTCGGGCGCGATTTCCGCGAGGACGAGGGGGCGGAGCCCGGATTCGAGACGGTGGCGCTGATCAGTCACGATCTCTGGCAACGGAGCTTCGGGGGCGACGAGGATGTCGTCGGCGGCCCGATCGGCATCAACGGACGCTCCCTCACGATCGTCGGCGTGATGCCACCTGGATTCGGATTTCCCGAACGCGAAGACCTCTGGGTGCCGTATGCCGGCGACGGGATGTCCGGCCGCGATGTCCGGGGGCTGATCGGCGTCGCCCTGATGAAGGACGGAGTACCGCTCGTGCGCGCGCGGTCGGATCTGGCGGCCGCCGCGGCCGACCTCGCCCGGCTCCATCCGGACACGAACCGCGATCGCGGCGTTCACGCGATTCCGCTGCGCGAGTTCTACGTGGGCGGAGGAGCGCGACGCGCCGCGTCGGCGATGCTCGGCGCGGTCGCGCTCGTCCTGCTGGTCGCGTGCGCCAATGTCGCGGGACTCATGCTCGCCCGCGGCCTGGGACGCGAGCGCGAGCTGACGGTGCGCGCCGCTCTCGGCGCGGGACGCGCGAGGCTGGCGCGTCTCGTCGCCGTGGAGGGCGCGATCGTCGCCGCCGCCGGGGCCGCGATCGGACTCGGTCTCGCGGCCGGCGGCCTGCGCCTCCTCGCGGCGTCGATGCCCGAGCCGCCGCCGTTCTGGGCGGAGTTCGTCGTCGGCGGACGCGTCGTGGCGTTCGTCGCCGTCGCGGCGATCGTGGCGACGGTGGGCGCCGGCCTCATCCCGGCGCTCCGGATCACCCGCGTCGATCTCGCGTCGGCGCTGCAGGGCAGCCGCGGTTCCGCAGGTGGTTCGAAGCAACGGCGCGCCCAGACGATCCTCGTCACCGCGCAGGTCGCCGTCACGCTCGTCCTGCTCGTCGGCGCGGTCCTGCTCTCCGACAGCGCGCGCCGCCTTCAGAATGCGGATGCCGGATTCGATCCGCGGCCGATCCTCAGCATGCGCCTGTACATCGCGGGAGACGCCTACGACGACCCGTCGGTTCGCGCGCAGACGGTCGAGAGGATCGCCGCGCGCGTCGCCGCCATCCCGGGCGTGGAGGCCGTCGCGGCGAGCGGCGCGATTCCCGCCGACGACGGCGGCACGCCGATGAGTCTCGCGTCACCTCGCGCCGTCGCGGGCGAGGAGCTCGGCGCCCAGGGGATTCCCGTCACCGCGGGGCTGTGGGACGTGCTCGGGCGAGAGCTGATCGACGGCCGGACCTTCACGAGCGACGAGCTTCGTGATCCCGCGACGAACGTCGTGGTCGTGAACGAGCGGCTCGCGTCGACGATGTGGCCGGGCGAATCGGCCATCGGCCGCGAGGTGGTCTTCGTGCGCAGCAACGAGCGGACGCGCCTGCGCGTCATCGGCGTCGCGCCGGATCTCGTGTTCGAAGAGCTCGGCGAGGAGACCGCGCAGTCGCGGCTTCAGGTCTATTTCCCGTGGGCGGCGCGTCCGTGGCGATCGATGGCGCTGCTCGTTCGCGCGGCGGTCGACCCGGCGAGTCTCATCTCCCCGGTCCGGGGGGCCGTCCGTGAGATCGATCCGGCATTCGCGGCTTTCGACGCGATGACGATGACCGAGCGGCGGCGCTTCACGCACTGGGCGGAGAGCTTCCTCGGGCGCGTCTTCGCCGCGTTCGGATTCGGAGCCCTCCTTCTCGCGTGCGTCGGCGCGTACGGACTCGCCGCGTACTCCGCGGCGCAGCGGCGGCGCGAGATCGCCGTCCGCTTCGCCCTCGGGGCGACGCGGAGCACCGTGCTGGCGCTCCTCCTTCGGCGTGGCGCGGTGCTCGCCCTCGCCGGCCTCGCGGCCGGTCTTCCCCTCGCGCTCGGCGCGGCGCGATTGATCGAGGCGCTGCTGTTCGGCGTTTCCCCATGGGACGTCGGGATCTGGATCGTGACGCCGCTCGCGCTCGCCGGCGCCGTGCTCCTCGCCACATGGCTTCCGTCGCGGCGCGCCGCGGAAACCGATCCCGCGGACGCCCTGCGCTACGAGTGATCTCGCGCCTGTCATCCCGAGCGGCGGAACGGCACGATGTGCCGGCG
>JBOGJQ010000114.1:0-6417 GCA_050745405.1 Thermoanaerobaculia bacterium
CGACGCGACGGCCAGCCGGTGAGCTCGGCGAGGTTCCGCTCCTCGCGCGCCTGGCGTCGGGCGAGCTCGACGCGATACTCGCGCGCGGCGTCGCACTCCGCCGATCCGGTCCAGGGATGATGGAGAACGTAGCGCGCCTGAAAGTTCGAGCGGTCGCCCGTCTCCTGGAGAACGAGATCGTCCGGGAAGTGCTCCTGGTCGTAGCGCACATGAAGGCGCGTGACGAAAACGTTCTGCGCGACGCCCCTCGATTCGCCGTCGCCGAGCCAGAAGACGCCGAGCCGTCGGAGCTCCTCGTTCGAGAGCGGATCGGCGGCGCATGGATCGCACCACGCCATGTCCCACGCGTACTCGAGAAATACCGCCTTCTTGTCTTCGCGGCGGACCTGCTCGGTGAACATCGCCTTGTAGAACCGCCCGAAGTCGTCCCGGATGCGCACCGGTAGGTCGACGCCCGAGGGAAGCCGGACCGTGCGGTAGTTCGTCGTCTCGACGCGCCCCGTGCGCGTCAGCGCGTAGACGAAGAGATCCTGCGGTCCTTTCGCGTTGACCGTCCCGAGACGGATCGGGAGCATGAAGCGCGGCGACTCGTACGCGACCTGGATCGGACGGAGCCATGCGAGCCCGAGGCGCGCCTGCTCGTCGAGGTTCACCTTCGCCACGAAGAAGCGGAGGTTCTGCCGGATGTAGGACGACAGGACGTCCGCCGCGCCTTCGGGAATCCGGTAGCCGTTCTCCCGAAGCCACGTCTCGAGCCCGCGGCTCTCGCGCGCGGAAAGGATGAGGATGTCGTACTCGCCGACCGTGTAGCTGGCCTCGATCGTGACGCCGAGGCTCTTCGCGCGACGTTCGGCGCCGCCGATCGTCGGGGCCTGCGCCGTAACGGCCATCTCGCGGTGGATCGCGACGAGACACGGATCGCCGTCGTGGTATTCGACGAGTCTCGGCGCCGTGTACGCGTCGAGATGGTCGATGATCTTCTTGTCGATGACGCGGATCTGCCCGCGCTCGAGAACGGTCGGTACCGGAACGACGAGCGCAAACTCGCGCGGATCGCCTTCGTAATCGCTCGCCATCGTCAGGACGGTGCGGTCGCCGTCGCGGACGAGCACGACCTGTGAGGCGCGATTGAACAGCTTCGCGTCGCCTTTCCCGACGTAGAACCCGCAGAACGCCTCGGCGGCCGGCGGGAGGGCGAGAACGGCGACCAGCAGCAGGGACACGGCGATGCGGAACATGGGAACCTCCTTTGAAACGGAACGGGCGAGAGTCGGAGCCGGAGCGCCGCGCCAGTCGAACCGGGCGGCGGGGAGGGAGCGGTCGATGAGCGGAACGAACACGGCGGAGGCGGCGAGGGACCAGAGGAGTCCGTTCGTGCGGAAAAGGGCGTACTGGATCCAGAAGCCGCCGAGAGCGACGAGCGCGGCGAAGAGGATGCGTCCCGCGCGCGAGTCCGGCGTCGTCTTCGGGTCGGAGATCATGAAGAACGCGAAGACGAGGAGCGCACCGTTCTCGAGACGGTGAAGGGGGATGGAGAGAGGATCGCCGAGCCAGATCGCGCGTCCGAATTGGAGTGCGGCCCAGGCGGCGAGAAAAGCGATCGTGACGTCGCTCCGTCTCGAACGCTGCACGACCGCGACGCCGGCGCAGGCGATGAGAAAGGAGAGAACGGCGGCGCTGCCCCACTGGCCGGCGGAGACCCAGACGCGGTCCGTCGTCGCGAGGAGGAGCACGATCGCGAAGTTCGTCGGGTTGAAGACGTGCTTGCCGCGCCAGCGGATGACGAACTTGCTCGCGATCGCGAGCGTCGCGCCGAGGAGGAGAAGCCACAGGTCGTTGCTGCGGAGCAGAACCGCGAGGCCGAGGCCGGAGATGAGGGCGCTTTTCCACTCGAACCGCGGGAGGCGCGCGAGATGCGTGCAGAGAAGCTGCGTGACGACGGCGGTGCCGAGTATCGCGGCGATCCGGAGTGGTGACGCGTCGAAGCCGAGGACGGCCGTTCCCCAGGCGAGGAGAGAGGCGAGCGAGGCGATCTGCCACCACCGCGGGTCGATCCGTTGCATGCCTCTTTGGACACGGGTCGCCGCGAAAAGGAAACCGCGGCGGGCCGGAGCTCGTCACGGATCGCCGTTTGCAGGTCTCACCCGAACATGAAATCGACCCTCCTGCGACGCCGGAAGCCAAGGACGCACCTGCTCGTCTTCGCGATCGACGACGACGTGAAGACGACGCTCCTGCGGTTCGCACGCGACGAAAACATTCTCTCCGCCCATTTCCACGCCCTCGGAGCTCTCCAGCGTGTCACGGTCGCTTACTGGAACTGGGGGACGAAGGACTACAGCCGCATCGAGATCAACGAGCAGGTGGAAGTCGTCTCGTTCGTGGGCAATCTCTCGCGTGACGCCGAAGGGCGGCCGAAGCTGCACGCGCACGCCGCCCTCGGCAAACGGGACGGGACCCTGGTCGGAGGTCATTTCGTCGACGGAAGCGTCCGGCCGACGCTCGAGCTGGTCCTCGAGGAAGGGGAGGAGGAAGTCGTCCGCAGGAAAGACGACGTGACGGGCCTCGATCTGATCGACCTGTGATCGTGGTGGGAGAGAGTCATGCTCGATGACGACCTGAACGATCGATCGCGCGAGGAGCTGATTGCGGAGGTCCGCCGGCTGCGAGACGGCATCCGGCGCCATCGCGATAGCTCGGAGCACGAGCTCTGCTGGCATCATCCGGCGCTCTGGGGGCTTCTGCCCGAGAAAACGGATCCGATTCCGACCGTTCCGGAGTGGCCGCAGTTTCTCCGAGGGTGCATCCGCTACCGCCAATCGCTCGACGAGCAGGCGCCGCGCGCTCCTCGAACGAAGCGCGAGCACGACGGCTCCGCCGGCGTACGCTAGGAGATCACTAGTCGCTGTAAGGTTTACGGGATGTGGAAGCGCCGCGAAGGGGCGCCAAAACGAAGGTGGCCCCGGAGCTCTTTGCGCTCCGGGGCCGTTCTGGCGCGTTGGCAGCCGCAAAGAGGCATCCGCGCCGTGCTCTCCGGCCTATCGCGCCTTCAAGCTGGCCTCGAACGGTTGACATCCGCGATAGAGCGTTCCGTCCGGGGCCTTGACTCCGCGGTCTATCGCACCTCAGAGTCCACTTCGCACCGTTGACATCCGCGATAGAGCGTTCGGTTCGAAGTGGGAGAACTCTACTCGCGAGACTCGCCGATGTCGAGTTACAGTTGCGGCCGTTTTCCACAAGGATCCACAGGCGGACGAAACGGACGTGTGCAGTGCGCGCGAACGCCAGTCCCGGCGCGGCGCGGGCGATTCGCGACCTGTTGAAAACGCAGTGCGACGGATCCTCGCGCCGCTACTTCCTCTGGTTCGCTTTCGCCGCCTTCGCGAGCTCCGGGAGGAACTCGCAGAGGCGCTTCATCGCCGCGGCGGCTCCGGATCCCTCCTCGAATGTCTTCCAAGGCGAGCTCTCGGGCGACATCTCCTCCGCGTCGAAGATCTCACCGTCGCGATTCTTGTGGAGAATCGCGAGATCGCGAATGCGCAGCGGCTCGCAAGCCACGTCGGCGAAGAGGACTCTCGCCGCCTCATCCTGTGTTTTCCACGTCCTCGGCTCGGCCCACAGCCAGCGAAGCCAGACCCGGTAAGCGTCTCCTTCGAGCCGCGCGATACGGTCGCGCCGGACCTGGAACGCCAGAACGTCGTCGTGATAGACGGTGACGTAGGGGCCGTTCTTCGACGAGCTCTCTTCGGCAGCCACGCACGGAACGGCGGCGGCCAGAATCGCGACCGGCAGGAGAGCCGAGACGAGACGGCGAAGCTTCATGGCTCGGTGAAGCTCCACTATAGACCCCGGCGGGTGCACGACCCAAGCTCCGCCGGCTCGAGCGGGCACGCTCTCCGCTGGGACACCACCGTGGCCGCGAAGGACCGAAAGTCCGCACGTCGCGATCTCCGCCCGGACCGCGTTCTCTTTCCGGTGACGGGCTTCACGAAGCACGACGCCGTCGACTACTACCTGGGCGTCGCCGACGTCCTGCTGCCGCACGTTCGCAACAGGCCGATGTCGATCAAGCGGTACCCGGGCGATGTGACCGAGGAGTCCTTCTGGGAGAAGGACGCGCCGGGGTTCACGCCGGAGTGGGTGAAGACCGTCGCCGTTCCCCGCCGGAGCGGCAAGTCCGAGATCGACTACATCGTCGTCGCCGACCGGAAGACGCTCGCATGGCTCATCGACGTCGGCGGCCTCGAGCTCCACCCGTTCCTCCATACGGTTCGTGATCTCGGCCGTCCGACGGCAGTCGTCTTCGATCTCGATCCGGGCGCGGGCGCGACGCTCCTCGAATGCGCCGGCGTCGCCGTCGCGCTGCGTGCGTATCTCGATTCGCTCGAGCTCGAGTCGTTCGCGAAGGTCTCCGGCTCGAAAGGCGCCCAGGTCTACGTCCCCCTCAACTCCGAGGCGACGCACGAGCAGACGGAGCTTTTCGCGCGCCTCGTGGCCGAGGAGATGACGCGGATGCATCCCGACCTGGTCGTGGCGAGGATGGCAAAGCGGCACCGCGCACGGAAGGTCTTCATCGACTACAGCCAGAACGCCGATTACAAAACGACGGTCGCGCCGTACTCGCTGCGCGGCAATCGCGAGATTCCTCTGGTGTCATTACCGGTCGCGTGGGACGAGCTCGAGACCGCCGTCCGGAAGGGCGATGTCGAGCACCTCGAGTTCGGCCCCGCCGCCGCCCTTCGCCGCGTCGAGCGGAAGGGGGACCTCTTCGCTCCGGTGCTGAAGAAGAAGCAGGACCTCCCCGAGCGATTCACCGAGGCGCTGCGGAAGCTGAAGGAGACGCCGCGGCAAGAGCGCGAGGAGGAAGGGGAGTGAAAGCTCGTTCGCGGCGTCCGCCTCCCGCGGTTCGGGACGCAAGGCGGACGCCGTCTCTTCGTCCTTCCGAAGACAGAGATGAGGAACGAGCTGTGGCTCGACCGCGCCGGGATGTTCCAGCGGTTCATTCTCCGCCCCGATCGCGAAGGCGAGAATCTGCTCGTCGCGATGCCCGCCGGAAAGTTCCGCGCCGATCCCGCGTACTTCCGCGGCGAGGTCCAGGAGGAGTACCGCGACAGGGTGACGATCGAGGACATCGGCGCCTACGAGCTGATCGAGGGGAGCTGGCGCGACAAACGTCTCGATCTCTGGTTCACGGGCAACACGATGGCGGGGGAGTGGGTGCTGGAGAAGACGACGGGCGAGAGGCACCGGTCGTGGCGGCTCCGACCGAAAAGCGTCCAGGGTGTCTAGGGCGTCTCGAGCGTCTAGGGCGTCTGGAGCGTTTCAGGAACGCCGTCATCCCGACGAGCGAAGCGAGGAAGGATCTCCTCAGCTGCGACTCAGACTCGCGGGATCGAGACGCGGCTGAGGAGATCCTTCGCTCACACCCGCCCACACGCCCTCGCTCAGGATGACGCGTGCAAAGTATCGACGAGCGACTCTCAAGACGCTCAAGACTCCCAAGACGCTCAAGACTCTCAAGACGCTCAAGACTCTCAAGACGCCTCAGTCGGCTTCCGCACGCTCCGCAGCATCGCCACGAACGCGTCGCGCTCCGCGGCCATCGTCTCCTCGGGGCCGGTGACCTTGAAGAACCACGGTCCGCCCTCTCCTTCGACCACCGCGGCGAACATGCGGGAGTTGGGCTGCGGCGTCGACGGGCCCATGCCCATCGTGCTCGGCTCGAGCGTCCCGGAGACGTCCATCCACGTGACGCGCAGGCCAGCGGTCTCGAACGTCTCCTCGACCGGCGGCGCGTCGGATTCCACCTGGGAGGCCCAGCGGTCGAGGTTCGCGCGAACATCGCCGCCGCTGCCGGCGCCGAAGAAGAAAACTCCCATCTCGGCCGATCCGCCGGGTCCGGGGATCGTCGCCTGATCGATGCGCATCGTCGAGGCGGGCGCAACACGGTTCCACCCCTCCGGAAGGTCATAGGCGATTCCGGCGCTCTCCGGCGAGACGGCGGGCGTGGTCACGGGGCCCGGGAGCGGCTGCTCGGGGATGCCGGCGGTGGAAGTCGGGTCGGCAGCCGCCATTTCCTCGGGCGACTCGGCCTTGCAACCGGTGAGCAGGAAAGCGAGAGGGAGAAGAAGGAGCGCGCGCCTCATGGCGGCGAAGCGTATCAGGTTTGCCGTAGCTAGTACCTAGTAGCTAGTACCTAGTAGCTAGTACTTCGACGAGTGCACGCGCTACTAGATACAAGCAACTAGATACGAGCTACTAGATACGAGCTACTAGATACGAGCTACTAGATAGAGGATGTCCCTCTCGTAGTTGAAACTCTGAGAGGCGGTTCCGGCCATCACATTCTCTCCTAAGCGATCTTCGATGCGCCAGAGTTCTGCTCGGGAATGCGGTCGAGAGCGCGAAGCAACTCAG
>JBOGJQ010000115.1:0-3139 GCA_050745405.1 Thermoanaerobaculia bacterium
ACGAAGGATCTCCCCAGCCGCGATTCAGACTCGCGACATCGTGCCGAATCGAGACGCGGCTGAGGAGATCCTTCGCTCACGCCCGCCCAGCCCCACCTCGCTCAGGATGACGAGCTTGTCGTGGAGACAACGGACAACGAACAACGAACAACGAACAACGTAGCGACGAGCGACGAGCAACGAGCGACGAATTACTGGACGGCGTCGAGCTCGGCGATCAGATCCGCGATGTCGTGGTAGGCGAAATCGTCCGGCGTGGAGACGAGCTTGTCGAGCGACCGGAGCGAAAAGCCCGCCTCGCCGAGAGCCCGCTGGAGGCGGCGCGCGGGGAGGCACAGCTCGCGCGGATGATGGGGAACATGCGTGTTCTCGTCCCCCTCGAAGCGGTAGCCCTGCCGCTCGAGGGCGACGCGGCGCTCCCGGAGCTTCTCCTGGAGCGCGCTGGCCAGCGTCACGGTCTCGCCGGGGAGCGTCCGCTTCTCGTGCAGCCCGGCGAGAGCCCGCCGCACCTCCTCGATTGCGGGGTTGAGACGCTCTTCGTCCGCCGGCGCGAGCTCGGAAGCCATCGACGTGAGATCGCCGAAGGCGAACTCGATGTCGTGAACCTGCCCCGAGGTGGGCTCGTCGTTCGTCTCGGCGATGGTGTTGCCGAGAACGGTCGCGGCGAGGGAGAGCTGGCGTCTGTAGAACTCGTCCTCGACCTGCTCGATTGCGGTCTTGAGGCGATCGAATGCGGTGGCCAGATCACGTACCGACATGGCCTGATTGTAGCGATTCCACTTCCTTGGTGGTCAACTCTCGGACCGCGCCCGGCGCGAGGCCGGCGATCTCGATCCGGCCGATCGCCGTCCGCTCGAGTGCGACGACTTCCGCCCCGACCGCCTCGATCATCCGCCGGACCTGCCGGTTTCGCCCCTCCGTGATCGTCAGCTCGATGATCCGCTCGTCGCTCGCGACCCGTTCGGCGCGTGCCGGACGCGTTGGGCCGTCGGACAGCTCGACGACGCCGCGCAGGCGCTCGATCTCTTCGTCCGTCAGTGCGCGCGAGGTGGTCACGCGATACCGCTTCGGCACCGCGTGCCGCGGATTCGTCAGTCGCTCGACGAGCGAGGCGTCGTTCGTCATGACGAGCAGCCCGCTCGTGTCGCGGTCGAGCCGCCCGGCATACATCAGAAATCCGTCGCTCTCCGGCAGAAGAGCGTAGACGGTCGGGCGCCCTTCCGGATCGCGATACGTCGTCATGGTTCCGGCAGGTTTGTGGAGGAGGAGATAGCGGCGCTCTTTCGGCTCGACGGGACGGCCGTCGAGCTCGACCCGATCCCGCTCGAGGTCGATCCAGCGGTCGGGATCGAGCACGCGTTCGCCATTCACGGCCGCACGACCGCCGGCAATCCACGAGCGCGCTTCGCGGCGCGAGCCGAGCCCTGCCTTGGAGATCACGCGCTCGAGCGTCTTGAGCGGGCGGTCGCCCGGCGGAAGTTTCCTGGCAGGCACGGCGCCCGAATTGTACGCCTTCCCAAGTACCTGAGAAATAGAGACTTGCTGAAGCGAGCTCGCCTGGTTCACCCCGCGATCCTGGTAAGGGATTTGCTCTTAATAACAGGGTCGCCGCGAGGCGACCATCGAAAAGGAGGATTCCTTATGCAGAATCGTGAGCACCGCGGTGCGGGTGGACGAGGCGACACGTCGCGCGAGTCGAAGCAGCGTCAGGGCAGTTCGCGCGAGGAGAGCCGGGACATCGGGCGTGAGGGGATGCGCGGGGAGTCGGGCCAGAGCCGGGAAGACGTATCCGGCGGCCGGACGCCCTCGAGCGAGCGGAAGAGCTCCGGTGGCCGCCAGTCCTCGGCGGACCGGGGGAGCAACTGGAACTCCGAGGAAGAGTCGCGTCTCGGCCGCAGCAGCAGCAGCGAAAGCAACCGCGGCCGCGGCGGGCGCTCGTAACACGATCACTCCTGACCTTTCATCGCACGAAAGCCCGGGCGCGAGCCCGGGCTTTTCTATTGTGCGAGCTGAGGGCGGGGCGCGCGGCGGAGCGTCGCCGGGACGCGCGTCGAGCAGCAGGCGCGCGCCAGCGCGGCCCGGTCGCGCTGCAGCTCTTTTTCGCCTGCCATCGCGGCCGTCACCGCGCCGAGCACTTCCCGCACGAGGGGAGAGGACGCCTCGGCGAGACGGTAGTGGATCCACTTCCCGTCGCGCCGCGCCTCGACGATTCCGGCGTTGCGGAGGTACGCGAGGTGACGCGAGATCTTCGGCTGCGGCTCGCCGAGAACTTCGACCAGGAAGCAGACACAGATTTCCCCCTCTGCGACCAGGTTCACGAGGCGGAGGCGCGTGGGGTCGGCGAGAGCCTGAAAGAGATCGGCGAGGGAGTCGGTGACCATGGCGTCATTGTCTCACAACATATACGTCTTGACAAATATGTCCGGAGGGCCTATCTTGCATACATTCGCATGAGCGAATATGATCGCATGAAAGGAACGACCATGACATTTCCCAACGTCACCGCCCTCAAGCCCCACGTTTCGATCAACGTCCGCGACGTCGACGCGAGCATCGCGTTCTACACGCGGATGCTCGGCGCCGAGCCGGTGAAAGTCCGCCCCGGCTACGCGAAGTTCGACATCGCCAATCCGCCGCTCAATTTCGCCCTGAATCAGGTCGCCGACCTCGACTCCGCAGGCGCCCTGTCGCACCTCGGCATCCAGGTCGCCTCGACCGAGGACGTCGTCGCCGTGCGCGACCGGTGGATCGAGGCCGGCCTGCTCACCCGCGACGAGCGGGGGACCGACTGCTGCTGGGCGCGGCAGGACAAGACCTGGGTCCAGGATCCCGATGGTAACGAGTGGGAGGTCTTCGTCGTTCTCGAGGACGGGCTCACCGAGTCGACGGCGAGCAGCGCCAGCAGCTCCTGCTGCGTCAAGACGGCATAAGGCCCGGAATCCGGCACCCCCCTCCGGGGTGCGAGTCTTAAAAATGTTCGAATGTCCCGGGGGTCGGCTGCGCCGACCCCCGGCTACCGTCTGGGACGGCTTCGCCGTCCGGCGCCAGCGGTCCGACCGACGCCTTCGGCATCGCCGTCCCGCGCCACCTTCGCCAGCGGTCCGACCGACGCCTTCGGCATCGCCGTCCCGCGCCACCT
>JBOGJQ010000116.1:0-4983 GCA_050745405.1 Thermoanaerobaculia bacterium
CCGCCGACCTGAGACGCTCCGTTTTCGGATTCCCCGCCCGACCCTGATCCCTCGCTACGCTCGGGATGACGGCGCAGCTCCGACTAGAATCGCGTCGTGAAATCCCTCCTCCCCGTCCTCTTCCTCACCCTCTCCGCGCCCCTCCTCGCTCAGGCACCGCACGCCGAGTGGCGGACGATCGAGACCGAGGGGTTTCGCGTCCACTATCCGGCGCCGTGGGAGGCGTGGGCGCGGCGGACTGCGGCGCGGCTCGAGGAGACGCGCGACCGCGTCGAGGCGGAAGTCGGATGGGAGATCGAAGAAGAGATCGACGTCCTCGTCATGGATCCGATGGCCGTGGCGAACGGGATGGCGCTCCCGTTCATCGGGTGGCCGCGCCTCGTCCTCTGGACCAACCCACCGCCGCCCGAATCGGTCATTGGCTTCTATCGCGACTGGACGGAGATCCTCACGGTGCACGAGCTCGCGCACCTCGCGCATCTTCTCCGGCCGTCGCGCAATCCGCTGCGACGGTTCCTCAACCCCGCTCTTCCTCTGAGCCCGATCGCGTTCCGCGCGCCGCGATGGGTCACCGAGGGCTACGCGACACTCATCGAAGGTGACCTGACGGCCTCGGGGCGGCCGCACGGCGACTTCCGCGCCACGGTCCTCCGGCGGTGGGCGCAGCAGGGACGGCTCCCCTCCTACTCCCAGCTCGCCAGCGATCGGTCGCACTGGCTTGGGATGTCGATGGCGTACCTCGTCGGCTCGGCGTACCTCGACTGGCTCCGCGAGCGCGAAGGAGACGACTCGCTCCAGAAGCTGTGGGCGCGTCTCACCGCGCGCGAACAGCGCTCGTTCGAGGAGGCGTTCACCGGCGTCTTCGGAGACGATCCGGCGACGCTCTACCGGCGCTTCACGGCCGAATTGACGGCGAGCGCGATCGCCGTCGAGCGCGCGCTCGAGCCTTCCTTGCGCGAGGGAGAGCTGTGGCAGGACCTCTCCTGGACGACGGGCGACCCCGCGCTCTCGCCCGACGGGACGAAACTCGTCACCGTGCTCCGGAAACGGGAAGGACCCTCGCGTCTCGTGGTGCTTCCGCTCGCGCCCGACGAGGAGGCGGAGGAGCGTTACCGCGAGCGGATCGAAGAGATGCTCGAGCGCGATCCGGAGGACGTCGCGCCGGTGCGACGCAAGCCGCTTCCGCGCGAACCGCTCCACGAGCTCGTCACGGCCGACGGCGCGGAGCCCTACTCGCCGCGCTGGTCGCCCGATGGCGAGTCGATCCTCTCCGTCCGCTTCGAGCCCGACGCCGACGGCTTCTTTCATCCCGACCTGTTCCGCTGGATTCCCGAGAGCGGCGAGGTCGAACGAATCACGTACTTCGCGGATGTCCGCGATGCCGACCCGTCGCCGGACGGTGGGCGTGCCGTCGCCGTGCGGAACCGCTTCGGTTTCTCCGAGCTCGTCACCGTCGACCTCGCGACGGGATCCGTCACCTCGCTCACGCCGCCGTCGCTGGAGATCACGTACGCGACGCCGCGATGGAGTCCGGACGGCGCGCGCCTCGCGTGGGTCGAACAGAGCGAGGGACGCTGGCGTCTGCGTGTGCGCGACATCGAGAGCGGCACCACGCGCGACCTCCCGCTTCCGCCTCGCGCTCTGGTCGCGCAACCTGCGTGGGGCGACGCGGACACGCTCTACGCCGCCGTCGGAAGCGGCGGGTTCATCGAGATCCACCGCTTGGACCTCGCCGATCCCGAGCCGTTTCAGGTCACGCGCTCCCGCGGCGCGGCGCTCGCTCCCGCGCCGGCGCCTGACGGCGAGGCTCTCTTTTTTCTTTCCGTCGACGCGGACGGACTCGATCTGCGGCGTCTCGATCTGACGGGCGAGCTCCCTCCCCTCCCGCCGCTCGCGCTCGATCCCACCCTCGCCCCGGCGATCCGCCCGCCCCAGCGACCACCCCCGCCGCCCGTCGACCCGGCCGAGGTTCCTCCGTCGCGGCCCTACGGCATCGGGCGGCAGGAGCTTCGGCCGCACGTCTCGACGAACTGGCTTCCGTCGACCCACACGTTCGAGCTCGGACTCCGCGCGGGTGACGTCGTCGGACGCCTCGGCGCCCTCGCCGTCGCGTCCATCCCCATTGGCGACGGCGCCGAGCGCGGCGCCTCGCTTGCGTCCGCGTGGCGCGGGTGGCCCGTCGCTCTTCGCGGCCATCTCTTCTTCTCCGAGCACGACGCGAGCGAGCAGCCGGAGTGCGCCGACACGATTCCCGCCTGCTCCGGATCGCTTCTCGACCTAGAGCGGCGCGGTCTCGAGCTCGGCGCGTCCTGGTCGACGGTCTGGCGCACCGGACGGTTCGAAGCCGATGCCGGAGCGCTCGTGCAGCGAATCGGCGCGTCCGGGAGCGAGTTCGATCAGAGGGTCGTCTTCGCCGAGCTCTCGCCGCGGATCCGGCGGAGCATGGGACGGATGCGCGCGACGGGCGCGATGAATGCGCGCGTCGAGGGCGGCTCGACCGAGGGAGACGACTGGTCGCGCCTGCGCCTCGGACTCGGCGTCGAGGCGGCGTGGGGCGACCTGGGCGTAGCCGTCGCCTGGAACCGCGACGCGAGCGATTCGGTCCGCCTTCCGTTCGACCTTTACGCCCTCGGCGGAACGATCGGCACCATTCATCCCGACTCCGCGCTTTCGTCGCGCATCGAAGTGCCCGCGCTTCCGGTCGGAACGGCTCTGGGCGAAGAGCACGAGGCGCAAAAGGCGAGCCTCGCGTTCGGCGCGCCCCTCCGCGCCTTCTACGAGCGCCATCGCCTCTGGAACGATGGAAGTCCGAGGCAGCCGTGGATCGAGATCGCGGGGCTCGAGGGGCGGTTCGCGATCGGTCCGCAGCCGCTCTTCCGCTTCCCCGGCGTCGAGCTTCGCGCCGGCGTCGCGGGCGTCCTCACCGGACCGCTCGAGGACGAGACGACGTGGTGGATCGCAACCTCGTGGCGTCCGTAACGATGATGTGAACTCCCGTTCGGGCCGCAACGCGATCGGCGGCCGCGCGTCTTACACTTTGAATGGCGATGACGCGCATGAAGAAATCGCTGGCTGCCGTCGCGATCGTTTCGGCCGGTCTCGCGACCGCGTGCGATCCGGCCGACCGGCTCCTCGAAGCGGTGGCCGGCGTCGCGCATCGCTCGGCCCTTCAGCTCGCGGCGAAGCAGATCGCCGCCGAGGCACAGCCGGCGGAGCGACCCGAGCCTCTCGCCGTGAGTGATGCGGTGACCGTCCCGTCTCCCGTCGCAACTCCTCCGGATACGCCTGAGCGTCCAGCGGCCGAATCGATGACGATCGCCGAGGTGCCGATCTCCCGCGATCTCTCGTCGATTCGACGCGCGTGCACGAAACCGAGGACACTCGTCGTGAACGTCGACTTCAGACGAGTCCCTTCGGTTTGAGAGGTGCCGTCGCGGCGGCCTGGATCACTCCAAACTCCCCGCGACCAAGCAGATGAAGCAGAAGTTGGCCTCACCTCTCGCGCAGGCGCGCCAGGAGGTCGGCGATCCGATCGTGCTCGAGCATCAAAATCCGGACGGGGTTCTTCACCGTGCCGAAGAACGGCGTCGGTGCTGGCGCCGCGCCGCAGTGGCACTCTCGAGCTGATCGACGTATGGAAGAAGGATCTGCTCTTCTTTGAACATGTGCGGCAACGGCTCGCGCGAGATCTCCCTGACGAGACGGAGCACCTCGGCGAGCTCGGCGCGCGTGGATTTCGTTCGCGGGGTTAGGGCTGTGCCCGCTCAACATTTTGACCGGCCCGACGTTGTTGCCATGTTGTAACACCCCGCAGGCGAGCGGGGCACATATTTGCGACAACTCTACTAACCAGAGGGAGCCGGTGATGAAGAAAGTGATTCTTCTACTGATACTGGTTCCGACTGTTCTTGGAGCAACTCCGGATCCGGAAAAGCATCCGGCGCTTTGGACGCTCGAAGAGCGCCTGTGGCTCAGGACAAGCGCTGAGGCGAGGCTGAACCGGCAGCACAAATCCGGAATCTCACTGGAAGATGTTGACCGCATCGAGGGCCGGCAATTCCCCGCAGCCATTTTACCCAGTGAGGTATTTCGAGAATTCGTCAAGCTGGCCTTTGTGAGCAAAGCAGATGTTCGCGAAATGTTTCACGAGTACTTAGCCCAAACACTCCCAGCGGATGTTGAGGTCTTCGCATTCTTGAGCAGCATTCACGAGTCCGTTCAACCTTACGCCGACTACTTGGAGACGGAGAGAGCACTGCTTGCGCGCATCGATCCGGAGGCACGCTCCGAATTACTTGAGCTTCGCAAACAGGAGTGCGTTCTGAGACGAATGGCTTTCTCTCGCGCGGCCGCTGCAAACCACTTCAGCTTCACTCATTTTCTATACGAGACGGTCGCTCCCCTCATGACGATCGTGATTCTTGAAGAAGACTACGACTTGAGGCGTGATCTGATGATTCGGGAGAACTGTCGATGAAAGAGTGCGCGCTCGTGCTCTTCGTTATCGTGATCTCCGCGGCCTCAGTTCGGGCCGACCAGCACATTGTCGGCACAGTGGGACTCGTAGAGTACGTTAACTGTGAGGGGGAACTCTCATCGTTTGCCGAGGTTCAGTATTACCTGAATGGGCAGCCGGAGCCGATCGGAATGTCGGGAACACACGGCATCTTTCTTGTCGCAACGTGGGGCGAGGTGCATTCGACGACATATCAGGCAACTGACGGGTACTACGCCGGCACCATCAGCAAGACTCCCATTGCAAACGGCTGGTATCAAGCCGCAGTCAACGCGTTGACCACCAGTAGCATCATGAGGACCTTTTACAGTCTCAAAGATCAGGTTCTAAATGATTCCTGTGAACCTTCCCCGCCTCCTGGAGATGAGGAAGGAGGATGTCCCTCTCGTAGTTGAAACTCTGAGAGGCGGTTCCGGCCATCACATTCTCTCCTAAGCGATCTTCGATGCGCCAGAGTTCTGCTCGGG
>JBOGJQ010000117.1:0-4079 GCA_050745405.1 Thermoanaerobaculia bacterium
CCCGTCCCTGATCCCTCGCTACGCTCGGGATGACGGACGCTTTTGATAAACTTCCGCGCCTTCACGATGGAACCCTACGATCCAGGCACAATCGAACCGAAGTGGCAGACTCGCTGGGAGGAGGCCCGCGTCGCCGAAGTGGACGTCGCGCGGGAAGGGGAGAAGTACTACATGCTCAACATGTTCCCCTACCCCTCGGGGGACCTGCATGTCGGCCATGGCCGGAACTACATCCTCGGCGACGCCCTCTACCGTTTCCTGAGGATGCGCGGCCTCACCGCGCTCAACCCGATGGGGTGGGACGCGTTCGGTCTGCCCGCCGAAAATGCCGCGATCAAGCGCGGCGTCCATCCGCGCGAATGGACGGTCGGCAACATCGAACGGATGAAGCGGCAGTTCCGCCGCTGGGGAATCCTGTACGACTGGTCGAAAGAGCTCGCCTCGTGCGACCCGTCGTACTACCACTGGAACCAGTGGCTCTTCCTCCGTCTGTTCGAACGCGGTCTCGCCTATCGCGGCAAGGCGCCCGTGAACTGGTGCCCGGGCTGCCGCACGGTTCTGGCGAACGAGCAGGTCGTCGAGGGACGCTGCGAGCGGTGCGGCACGACCGTCGAGCAGCGCGAGCTCGAGCAGTGGTTTCTCAGGATCACCGAGTACGCGGACCGGCTGGACGCCGGCCTCGACGCGCTCGCCGAGTGGCCGGAGAAGGTCCGCCTCATGCAGCGGAACTGGATCGGGCGGTCCGTCGGCGCGGACGTGCGTTTTTCCATCCCGGCGCTCGATCATCCGATCACGATCTTCACGACGCGCCCCGACACGATCTACGGCGCGACCTTCATGGTCCTCGCCCCCGAGCATCCCGACGTCCCCATGCTCATCGCGAACGCTCCCGATCGCGCGGCGATCGAGCCGTGGATCGACAAGGTCCGGAACCAGAGCGCGCTCGAGCGGCAGGAAGCAGGGAAAGAAGGTCACTTCACCGGCTCGTACGCCACGAACCCTTTCACCGAACAGCCCATCCCGATCTGGCTCGGCAACTTCGTCCTTCCGCAGTACGGGACGGGCGCGATCATGGCCGTTCCCGGTCACGACCAGCGCGACTTCGAGTTCGCGCGGCAGTACGGCCTCCCGATCCGGATCGTCGTCGCGCCGGCAGGCGAGTCGCTCGACCCCGCGACGATGACCGAAGCGTACTCGGACAACGAGAACGGCGTGTCGGTCGATTCGGGATCGATCACCGGTCTCTCCGTCCCGCGCGCGGTCGAGACGATCATCGACGAGATCGAGCGCCGCGGCCTCGGAAAGCGCATGGTGCGCTACCGTCTCCGCGACTGGCTGATCTCGCGGCAGCGCTACTGGGGCACGCCGATCCCGGTCGTCTACTGCGAGAAGTGCGGCACGGTCGCCGTCCCGGACGATCAGCTCCCGGTCGAACTTCCCCTCGACGTCCCGTTCACGGGCCGCGAGGGGAACCCGCTCGAGAAAGTCGACTCGTTCGTGACGACGAGCTGCCCCTCGTGCGGCGGTGACGCGCGCCGCGAGACGGACACGATGGACACGTTCATCGATTCGTCCTGGTACTGGGCGCGCTTCATCACGCCGCGCGACGACGAGAAGATCTTCGATTCGAAGCTCGTGAACCGCTGGCTTCCAGTCGATCAGTACATCGGCGGGATCGAGCACGCGATTCTCCATCTCCTCTACGCGCGCTTCATCTGCCGCGCGCTCCACGATCTCGGCCTCGTCGATTTCGAGGAGCCGTTCGCGCGGCTCTTCAATCAGGGGATGATCACGAAGGAAGGCTTCCGCGATCCCGAGCAGGGGATGGCGTGGGTTCCGCTCGCCGAGGTCGAGCAGCGCGAGGACGGCGCGTACCGGAAAGGGACCGAGCACCACCTCGTCCCCGAGGTCGGCAAGATGTCGAAGTCGCGCTTCAACGTCGTGCCGCCCGACGAGCTGATCGACCGCTACGGGGCGGACACCGAGCGCGTCTACACCCTCTTCATCGCCCCGCCCGAGAAAGAGGCGGCATGGTCGGACGAAGGCGTCGTCGGCGCGTGGCGGTTCCTGAACCGCGTCTGGAATCACGCCGGGGTCATCGCCGGCCTGCCCGAGGAGCGCGTCAGAAACGAGGCCGCGAAGCGTCTCGTGCGGAAGACGCACCAGACGATTGCCGCGGTGACGACGCGTGTCGAGCGGTTCGAGTTCAACACCGCGATCTCGGCGCTCATGGAGCTTTCGAACGCGATCGGCGACTACCTCGGGACCGAGGGAGCGTCGCACGGGGTCGCCGGAGAGGCTTACGCGACGCTTCTCCTGCTTCTTCACCCGTTCGCGCCGCACGTGACCGAGGAGCTGTGGCAGGCCGCGGGGCACGAGGGGTTCGCTCTCGAGGCGAAGTGGCCCGTCGCGGATCCAGCGCTCATGCGCGAGGACGTCGTCACGATCGTCGTCCAGGTGAACGGGAAACTGCGCGGACAGCTCGAGGTCCCCGCCGGCGCGGGGGAGGCGGACATCGTCGCCGGGGCGACGGCGAACGAGAAGGTCGTCCCGCACATCGAGGGGAAGCGGGTCGTGAAGACGATCTACGTCCCGGGACGGCTCGTGAACCTGGTGGTGAAATGATGCGCCGCCTCGCCGTCCTCGCTCTCGCCCTTCTCACGGCCGCGTGCGGGTACGCTTTGGTCGGGCGGGCGAATTTCCTGCCGCCCGAGATCCAGACGATCCAGGTGCCGGCGTTCGTGAATCGGACGACGCGCGTCGAGCTCGAGCAGCGCGTGACGCAGGCGGTGGCCGAGGAGATGGTCTCGCGCGGGCGCCTGCGCCTGGTGTCCGTAGCGTCGGACGCCGACGCGATCCTGCGCGGAGTGATCCAGAGCTTCGGCATCTCGCCGGTATCGTTCGACGCCGAAGGGCGGGCGACGCGCTACCAGACGATCGTGACCGCGGCGATCGAGCTCGTCGATCATCGTGAGGGGAAGGACACGGTCCTCTGGAAGAACGATCAGTACATCTTCCGCGAGGCGTACGACATCGATCCCGGCGCGGCGGACGCATTCGATCAGGAGACGCGAGCCATTCAGCAGATCGCCGAGCGCTTCGCCGAGTCGGTGGTCGCCTCGCTGCTCGAAGGATTTTGAAGAAGGACGAAAAATCCGAACGGAGTCGCCGGCGGATCCTCGAGGTCGCGCTCGATCTCTTCTCGCGCCGGGGGTACCGCGCCACGAGCGTCCGCGACATGGCCGAGCAGGCCGGCCTTTCGACGGGAAACGTCTACCATCACTTTCCCGACAAGATCTCGGTCTTCCGGGCGCTGCTCCAGCAGTTCGCCGAGGCGGTGGACGCCCCCGATTTTCCGCTGCAGCGCGCCATCGGCGCGCAGCCGTTCCCCGACAACCTCGAGGCGATCGGCCGCGCGACCGAGGAAGTCGTGCGGACCTGGCGGCGCCACGTCGCGCTGATCTACGTCGACATGATCGAGTTCGACGGCGCGCACATGCGGAGCTTCTACGCGGGCATGGCGACGCGCGTGGCCGACGCGCTCGCGCGCAATCCCGATGCCACGCGGAACCTCGCGCCCGACATCGACCCCGTCGCCGCCATCCTCATCGCGATCCGCTTTTTCCTGAGCTACTTCACGATCGAGCTTCTCTTCGGCGTGCCGAACCACTTCGGCAAGTCGTCCGAGGAGGTGATTCGCGACATCGCGCGCATCTTCCGCGGCGGGGTGTCTACTCAGTAGTCGCTGGTCGCTGGTCGCTGGTACGTCGTTGTCGGTTGTCGGTTGTCGGTTGTTCGTTGTTCGTACCAGAGCCGTCATCCTGAGGAGCGAAGCGACGAAGGATCTCCTCAGCTGCGACTCAGATTCGCGACATCGTGCCGAATTGAGAGGCGGCTGAGGAGATCCTTCGCTTCCCACCACCCTTGCCCCCACGCTCAGGATGACGCAGCCCCTTTATGCTAACGAGCAACGAGCAACGAGCAACGAGCAACGAGCAACGAGCAACGAGCAACGAGCAACGAGCAACGAGCAACGAGCAACGAGCAACGAGCAACGAGCAACGAGCAACGAGCAACGA
>JBOGJQ010000118.1:0-6157 GCA_050745405.1 Thermoanaerobaculia bacterium
CCCCCGCCCCCCGCCCCACTCCCGCGCCGCCGCCCGCCGCCGCCCCCGCTCCCGCGCCGCGCGAAGAAGCCGCCGTCACGCCTCTCCGCGGCGTCCTTTCGAAGATCGTCACGAACATGGAGGCCTCCCTCGAGGTCCCCACCGCGACCTCGCTCCGCACGATCCCGGTCAAGGTGCTCGAGGAAAACCGGAGCGTCATCAACCGCCACCTCACGCTCGCCGGCCAGAACAAGGCCTCGTACACGCACGTCATCGCGTGGGCCATCGTCAAAGCGGTCGCCGAGATCCCGCGCATGAATGCCGCCTTCGCGATGATCGACGGGCAGCCCTCGCGCCTCGATCATCCGCACGTCAACCTCGGCCTGGCCATCGACGTCGAGAAGAAGGACGGCACGCGCACGCTCCTCGTTCCGAACGTCAAGGCCGCCGAGTCGCTCGATTTCGGGCAGTTCATGCGGCAGTACAACGATCTGGTCCGGAAGGCGCGCACCGGCGGCCTCGAGATCGCCGACTTCGAAGGAACGACGATCTCGCTGACGAACCCCGGCACGATCGGCACGATCTCGTCGATCCCGCGCCTGATGCAGAAACAGGGGACGATCGTCGCGACGGGACAGATCGACTACCCGCCCGAGTACTCCGCGACCGACCCCGAGGTGCTCGCCGAGCTCGGCGTGTCGAAGGTCATGACCATGACCTCGACGTACGATCACCGCATCATTCAGGGAGCCGAGTCGGGCGCTTTCCTCGCGCGCATCCACGAGCTCCTTCTCGGCGCGGACAACTTCTACGACGAGATCTTCCGCGATCTCCGGATTCCGTACGAGCCGTACCGCTGGACGCGCGACCGGCGCACGGCCCTTTTCGGCGGCAGCCAGACGGACGAGTCGCTCCGCCGCGAGGCGAGCGTTCTGCAGCTCATCAACGCGTACCGCGTCCGCGGGCATCTGATCGCCGACCTCGATCCGCTCGACTACCGCGTCGGCGCGCACCCGGAGCTCAACCTCAATTACTACGGCCTCACGATCTGGGATCTCGATCGGGAGTTCATCACCGGCGGGCTCTCGGGCAAGCCGACCGCGACGCTCCGCGCGATCCTCGAGATCCTCCGCGACACCTATTGCGGAAAGATCGGGCCGGAGTACATGCACATCCAGAGTCCGACCGAGAAGCGTTGGCTCCAGGAGCGGATGGAGCCCGGGCGGAACGCGGCGGCTCTCGACGGCGATCTCAAGCGCCGGATCCTGGTGAAGCTGACCGATGCGGAAGTCTTCGAGAAGTTCCTCCACACGAAGTACATCGGGCACAAGCGGTTCTCGCTCGAGGGCGCCGAGTCGCTCGTGCCGATGGTCGATCACCTCCTGAACCGCGCCGCCGGCGACGGCGTGCAGAAGGTGATCATGGGGATGGCTCACCGCGGCCGGCTCAACGTCCTCGCGAACATCCTCGGCAAGTCGTACGAGAAGATCTTCAACGAGTTCGAGGGCGATCTCGATCCGAGCACGACCCAGGGTTCGGGCGACGTGAAGTACCACCTAGGATCCGCGGGCGTTCACGAGGCGAACGGGCACCGCATCCACCTGACGCTCGCCTCGAACCCGAGCCATCTCGAGGCGGTCGACCCGATCGTCGAGGGCATCGCGCGCGCCACCCAGAAACTCGCCGACGACCGCGACCGTTCGAAGGTCATTCCGCTGCTCATCCACGGCGACGCGGCGTTCGCGGGACAGGGCGTCGTCGCGGAGACCCTCAACCTCTCGCAGCTCCCCGGCTACACGACCGGCGGAACCGTCCACATCGTCGTGAACAACCAGATCGGGTTCACGACCGGCCCGGAGGAGGCGCGCTCGTCGCTCTACGCGACGGACGTCGCGAAGATGGTTCAGGCGCCGATCTTCCACGTGAACGGCGACGATCCCGAGGCGTGCGTCCGCGCGATGGGGATCGCGTTCGAGTTCCGGCAGAAGTTCAAGAAGGACGTCGTCATCGACATGGTCTGCTACCGGCGGCACGGCCACAACGAGGGAGACGATCCCTCGTTCACGCAGCCGCGGATGTACAAACTGATCCGCGATCATCGGTCGACGCGGAAGCTCTACACCGAGGCGCTGCTTCGAAAGGGCGATCTCGATCCGAAGGAAGCGGAGAGCTGGCTCGAGACCTTCCAGCAGAAGCTCCAGGAAGCGTTCGACCGCACGCGCGAGAGCCATGCCCCTCCGGCCGATCCGGACCGGGATCCGCTCTGGACTGACGAAGCGGTCACCGGGATCCAGGCGCATCCGTCGCCGGACACTGCCGTGCCGGCGGACACGCTGCTTCTGATCGGCGAGGCGATTACGACGGTGCCGGACGACTTCGCGATTCACCCGAAGCTCCGGCCGCTGATCGAGAAGCGGCGCGCGATGATCGAGGGGCAGGCGCCGCTGGACTGGGCGATGGCGGAGCAGATGGCCTTCGGCGCGATCATGCTCGACGGGCACCACGTGCGCCTGAGTGGCCAGGACAGCGGCCGCGGCACGTTCTCGCAGAGGCACGCGATCTGGGTCGATTACGCGAGCGGACGCGAGTACCTCCCGCTCAACCGTCTCCGCGAGATCGAGTCGCTCGACGACACGCGTCCCGCGCACCAGAAGCTGACTGAAGACGCGCGGATCGGCTTCTCCGCCTACGACTCGCTTCTCTCCGAATACGGCGTGCTCGGCTTCGAGTACGGCTACACCGTCGCCGACCCGAGCACGCTCGTGCTGTGGGAGGCGCAGTTCGGCGATTTCATGAACGGCGCGCAGATCGTCATCGACCAGTTCATCGCGAGCGCCGAGGAAAAATGGTCGCAGCACAGCGGTCTGGTCATGCTCCTGCCGCACGGGTACGAGGGACAGGGACCGGAGCACTCGAGCGCCCGGCTCGAGCGATTCCTGATCCTCTGCGCAGAGGGGAACATGCAGGTCGTGAACGCGACGACGCCGGCGCAGTACTTCCACGCGCTGCGGCGCCAGATGCGCAACGATCCGCGCAAGCCGCTCGTCGTCATGACGCCGAAGTCTCTCCTGCGCCACCCTCTCGCGACCTCGTCGATCGAGGAGCTCTCGCGCGGACGTTTCGAGCCGGTGCTCGATGATCCGGTATTCGAAAATGCCGACCGAGGCGCCGTCCGTCGTCTCATCCTCACCTCCGGAAAGCTCTATTACGACCTCGCGGCGGCGAGGGAGGAAGGCGGCGACGCGTCGATCGCGATCGCCAGGCTCGAGCAGTTCTATCCGTGGCCCGAGCCGCTCATCGCGGAGCTCGTGGCGAAGTATCCGAACGTCGAAGAGCTCGTCTGGACGCAGGAGGAACCGCGCAACATGGGCGCCTGGGGGTTTCTCGGGAATCGTCTGGGCCGGCTTCTCGACATCCCGGTACGCTACCTCGGCCGGCCGCTGAGCGCGGCGCCGTCGACCGGACTGTACAATCGGCACGAGGCGCAGCAGACGGCGATCGTGCGCTCCGCGCTCGGAATCAAAGGCTGAATCGATGTCCAGAGTCGCATTCGATGCTCTTCCCGATGAGGCGCGGACGTGGGTCTTCGCGGCGGCCGCGCCGCTCGACGCGCGCAGCGCGGAGATCGTCCGCGGAACGATCGACGCGTTTCTCGAAGGGTGGTCTTCGCACGGCGAGGACGTCCCGGCGGCGGCGCGGCTCGTCGAGGGCCGCTTTCTGGTGGTCGCCGCGGACGAGGCGGCGGTGACGGGCGGCTGTTCCGTCGACCGGCTCTTCCGGACGGTCCGCGACCTGCGCCGGAGCGCCGGGATCGACTTCCTCGAGACGACGCGCGTCTACTGGCGCGACGGCGAGGCGGTCGCGAGCGCGACACGCGACGAGTTCCGGCGTCTCGCCGAGAGCGGGAGCGTGACGTCCGAGACGATCGTCTACGACACGACGGCCGAGCGGCTCGCCGAGGTCCGGAGCGGCGCGTGGTCGCGTCCGGCCGCCGAGTCGTGGCACGCGCGCGCGTTTCCGCTGCGCCGCGCTTCGTGAGAACCGATGGGGATTCAGAACCTCGCCCGATTTTTCCGCGAGCAGCTCGCGCCGCCGAGTCCCGAAGAGCGTGAGCGTGACCACCAGCACAGGATCCGCCTCGCGACGGCGGCCGTCCTGCTCGAGACGGCGTACGCCGATTCCTCGTTCTCTCTCGCCGAGCAGCAGAACATCGTCGGCTATTTGCGCGACCGGTTCGAACTGTCCGAGGATGATGCGCGCGAGCTGATCGAGTCGGCGGAGGAACACCGCTCCGATGCCGTCGACCACTTCGCCGTGACGAACGTCCTCCGGCGCAACATCCCGCTCGACGAGCGGATCGAGATCGTCAAGGAGATGTGGCGTCTCGTGTATCACGACGGCCATCTCCATCAATACGAGAACTACCTCGTCCGCAAGCTCGCCGACCTCCTCGGCCTCGAGCACCACGTCATGATCGACGCGAAGATGGCCGTGCAGAAGGAGATCGGGCGCTAGTCCCGTGGCCGCGGCGTCTCGCCGCGAGCCCTCCTGCGGTCTCACCTCGCCACCCGCGCCCCCGTACGTTACCTCCATGGCCTCGGCGTCTCGAAGCAAACCTCGGGCGCCAACGTCACGCGGTGAGAAGGGGTGCGCGCCGGGACGGCGCGCCCACATCGTCCTACTGATCCGCCGAGCCACCTTTCTCGAAATACCGGACCGGCTCGCCAGTCGTGTGGACGCGAAAGACCACGACCCTCGCTCCCCGATCGTGCGTGATGGCCGTGTGCAGTTTCCGGAACGGGACGTGCGCGACCTCTCCCGGCGTGTCGAGCATCGCGCTCTGCCCGTCGATCGTAATCTCGACTTCTCCATCGCGCAGGTAGATGAACTCTTCACCCGGGTGCCAGTGCCGCTGGAGCGTCGTGTGCGGCGGAATCTCGACGTGGCTGACCACGACTTCCCGTCCCGGCGTGAAGTCCTCCGCGAGCGCCTGCTGAAATAGGTTCTCCATCCGCACCTCGGCGGGATCCGCCGGCGCCTCCGAAGAAGAGCTGTGCGCGAGAACGACGAGAGGAAGGAGGAGGATAAGAAAAAGAAACGTGAAGTTCCGCATGGCAAGAGTCCTCCGTGATTGCTGAGGTCGTTAATTCGCCCATGGACGGACGGACTCAGAGGAGGATACCTCCATCGGCGCGCGAAAATTGAGTCGCGGCTGAGGAGATCCTTCGCTCACACCCTCCCTCGCCGCCTCGCTCAGGATGACGACATTCGGTGAACACCCGAGCGCCGAGCGACGAGCGACAGGCGCGCGGTCGAAGCGTCACTGCCGGACGAGCTCGACCCGGCGATTCCTGCTGCGACCCTCTTCCGTCGCGTTGCTTTCGATCGGCGACAGCGGCCCGACGCCGTCCGGCCGCACGCGCGCCGCCGCAATCTTGTACTTCGTGGTCAGCTCCCTGACCACCGCCTCGGCTCTCCGCCGCGATAGATCCATGTTGCCGGTCAGCGCGCCCACGTTGTCCGTGTGCCCCACCACATGGATCTTCAGATCGGGACTCTTCTCGAGGACACCGGCGATCTCCGCCAGCGCATCCGCCGACTCCGGCTTCAGGTCGGCTTTGCCGCTGTCGAAATAGATCCCATAGACCGCAACGTGTCCTTTACGCTCCAGATCGCCCGTCAGCGCCGCGGCATCCACCTTCACCATGCCGACCGCCATCGGCTTCACCTCGATGATGTTGATCCGATGCCATGGCCCGCTGTCGACCCACAGCCGCACCCAGACGTCCCCCTGCGGGCGCGCCAGCTTCGCGTTCAGGTAGCGCCGCGGCGGATAGAAGTTCATCGTCGCGTTGTCGAGCTGGTCGCCGCATTCGCCCTCGGTGGCTCCACACTGATAGACGATTTCCAACCCCGCCTTCGTCAGAGCGATCTCGTAATTCCGGAAGCGCTCGAGGTCCGATTTGTCCCCCGGATCCGTGTACGCCAGGACGTTCGAAAAGAAAACAATCTCGCCGCCCCGGCGGTGGCCGTTCAACGTTTTCCCTCCTCCCGCGTACCTCATGCGACATCACGTTGGAGGACATGGAATGACGCGAAAAACGACGAAACTCCTTCTCGGACTCACCGCAGCGGCCGCAATCGTGGCGACGCCGCTCCTTCTCGCGGGCGGAGGCGG
>JBOGJQ010000119.1:0-1869 GCA_050745405.1 Thermoanaerobaculia bacterium
TCGTCGTGAACAACGCGATCGTGCTCGTGGACGCGGTGAACCTGCTGCGGCGCGACCGGCACATGACCGCCGCCGATGCGGTGATCGAGGCGGGACGGCTCCGCCTCCGGCCGATCATGATGACGACGACCACCACCGCCCTCGCCCTTCTCCCCCTCGCCCTCGGCATCGGCGCCGGCGCCGAGATCCAGGCCGCCTTTTCCCGCGTCGTCATCGGCGGTCTCCTCGCCTCCTCCCTCGTCACGCTCGTTCTGATCCCCGTCGCCTACGTCAGCGCGACCGGGCACATGGCGCGATTCCGCGCGGGGAAGTGGACCTGGCGCGGCCGGCGGGCCGCGGCGGAAGAAGATCGGGCCGCGACGGCCTGATCCCCCGCACCGCCCGCCCAGCGGAAACGGGAACCGCAGATCAGATTGAGTTTCTTCTTCTTATGGCCGGCGCATCGACCCCGGTGAACCCGGGACTCGGACAAACGCCAACAAGTTTCTTGATCTGCGCTCATCGGCGTCAATCTGCGGTTGCCGTCTCCCCGGACGTGTGGGCGGGACGTCCCATTCCGAAGGCGCCCGTCCCGCAAACGGACACCCGAATACCGCCGCGTCCTCTGCGGCGTTGCGGCACGTTCCTTCCAACGAAGCGTGTCCATGAGCTCTCTTCTCCGTTCGCTCCGGCTGGCCGCGCGCTCGCTCCGGCGCTCTCGGTCGTTTTCCCTCGTCGCGATCATCACGTTCGCTCTCGGCATCGGCGCGACGACGGCGATCTTCGGCGTCGTCGACGCGGTGCTGCTCGACCCGCTCCCCTATCCCGAAAGTGAGCGTCTCGCCGCCATCTCCAGTCGCTGGCAGGACGAGGCGCAGGGGCAGATCTCTCCGGCCGAATATTTCGACTACGCCGCGGAGCTCGAATCGGCGACCGCGTTCGGCGTCTGGGGAATCGGATCGTTGACGCTCACGGGCAGCGGCGAGGCGGAGCAGATCCCGGCCGGCTATCTGTCGCACGGCGCCCTTCCCGCGTTCGGTGTCCGCCCCCTCCACGGCCGTTCCTTCACCGAGGCCGAGGATGCGCCGGGTGCCGCACCGGTCGCGCTCCTCTCGTACGGATTGTGGCAACGGCGGTTCGGGGGACGCGCCGATGCCGTCGGCTCGTCGATCGTCGCCGATGGAACGGCGGTCACGATCATCGGCGTGATGCCGCGGTCGTTCCGGCTGCCCGAGGACTTCGAGGCCGGCGAGAGCGCGGGACTCTATCTGCCGCTCCAGCTCGAGCGACCCGCGCCGGACGACCGCGGGAGCCACTTCCTCGAAGGGATCGCGCGCCTCGCGCCGGGCGCGACGATCCACACGCTGTCCGCCGACGCCGCGCGGATCGCGGCCGAGTTCCAGCGCGCGTTTCCCGACGAGTACCCGCGGGAGATGGGCTTCACGGCGTTCGCGATGCCGCTGCGCGAATCGATTCTCGGCCCGGTGCGGCCGCTCGTCCTGCTCGTGTTCGGCGCGGCGGCGCTCGTGCTTCTCATCGCCTGCGTGAACGTGGCGAACCTCGTCGTCGTGCGGAGCGACCGGCGCGAGCGTGAGCTCGCCGTGCGCGCCGCGATGGGCGCCGAGCGGCGTCACCTGCTCCATCAGTTTCTCGCCGAGACGCTTCTTCTCGCGCTCGCGGGCGGGGCTCTCGGCCTCGCGATCGCCGCGGCTGCGACGCGCCTGCTGCCGCGCATCCTCCCGCCCGAGGTCCCCATCCCGGGCGAGCTCGCGATCGACTGGCGCGTCACGGCGTTCGCGTTCACCGTCGTCATCGCGACCGCGATCGTGACCGCGATCGCCCCTCTCTTCCGCCGCCGCGGCGATCTCCCCGGCGCCCTCCGCGAAGAAG
>JBOGJQ010000120.1:0-1563 GCA_050745405.1 Thermoanaerobaculia bacterium
CTCGGGCGAGCTCACGACCGTCACGCGCGTGCCGTCCGGCTGGACGAGCACTTCCTGGCGGCTCCCGTTCGCGTTCGTTCCAAGGCTCAGGATCTTCCCCTCGGTCTCGGGCGTGAACTCCTTCTTCGGACATGACATCCCGGCGAGCACCGTCCGCTCGCTCCGCTGCGTCGACGGCTCCTTCGGCTCAGGACACGCCTTCGACAGCGTCACGGTCGTCCGGTAGTAGTAGCTCACGCACTCCTCGTGCGGCCGCTGCGCGATCGCGGTCTCCAGCGCGAGCGTCCAGGCGCACCCGTCCGCGAGCTTGCCGCTCCCCGTCGCGCGGCTCGCGTCATCCAAGACCGTGAACACGAGGTCCTTCGCGAGGAACTCCGAACCGCCGACACGCATCTGCGCGCACACCGGCACCGCGGCGAGAACGAGGAACAGAAAGAGAGGAACGCAACGTCGGGACATGGGATCTCCTTGCTTCGGAGACCATTGTACCGGCCGGCGCAAGGGGCGCCGGGTGAGCGCCGCCGTCAGTGCGCGCCACGCGCGAGGCGGACGAGGAACACACCGTACGCCGCGGCCGCAATCAGGGCCAACCCGATCGCGTACTCGACCGTGGATGCGTACCCCCGCGTCGTCACGACGAGATATACGAACAGACCCGCGCCGGCCAGGACGAATACCGCCCCGACGACGCCTACGATCAGACGAACTACCGCCGACCGCGGAACGAACGATACTGCCGAGTCGCGCTGCATGAATGGGCTCAATCAATATCGCGCCTGCTGCTCTCGAATGCAAGCAATTGGCTGAGAAACTGGAACGTTGCATGGACGCGGCGCGCCGGCGTGCCGCAGAATGGCGATCGATGACGACCTGCGTTCGGCTGATGATCCTCCTGCTCCTCACCGGCGCCCTCCCCGCCGGCGCGTCCGCCGGCTACCGTCTCGACCTCGAGCTGAATCCCGCCGCCCCCTTCCCTTTCCTCGAGCGATTCGGCTCGATCGACATCTCCGTGTTCTCCGACGGCGTCTCCGGAAAGGCGCTCGTCCTCCGCGGGTTCAGTCGCAACGGCTCGGACGAGATCACGGTCATGCACCGGCTTGCGCGCGTTTATCTGGATATCCCGATCCCGCGCCTCCAGTCGATCCTCCTCGCCCTGAGCGGGTCCGACACGGAGGTGATGCCGGGACTCGGGTCGCT
Organism: Thermoanaerobaculia bacterium; assembly: GCA_050745405.1. Taxonomy (GTDB): domain Bacteria; phylum Acidobacteriota; class Thermoanaerobaculia; order Gp7-AA8; family Gp7-AA8; genus JBOGJQ01. The sequence continues at coordinate 1,198 of JBOGJQ010000120.1, forward strand.
CCCGGTGTCGAAACCGGTCCGCGGCCGCGTCGGCGGCCTCGAGGCGCTCCGTTACCGGATCCAGCTCGGGCCCGAGTCGTCGATGGACGTCTGGACCACGACCGCGATCGAGCCGAATCCGCACTACCTCCGCCTCGCGCGTGAGTTCGCCGCGACGATCTCGCAATCCGCCGGTGACCTTGCGCGGCAGCTCCAGGGAATGCCGGTCTATATCGAGATGAATACGACGCACCACCGGAAGGTGACGCTTCTCCGGGTGAAGGGATTCGCGAAGGACGCCGAGGGAGCGAGCGACGAGCTCCGCGTGGGATCGGTCTACGTTCAAGCGCCGGGAACCGAGCTCATCTTCGACGGAGGGTGATCTGG
>JBOGJQ010000121.1:0-4799 GCA_050745405.1 Thermoanaerobaculia bacterium
CGTTCGCCTTCCGTTGCTCTCCACCCCGTGTCGCCACGACGCAGTTACGGTCGGCTTCAGTCAATGAACGTTTGACCCGAGGGGACTTTCACCCCTCCGATCAGGTGCGCTCCCGGGCGCACTGGCCGCGGCGTCTCGCCGCGAGCCCTCTCACGCCAACGTTACGTCCTCAAGGGGTGCGCGCCGGGACGGCCCGCCCACATTACCCCAAAGCCTTCTCCACCACGCGGACATCCGGGTCGATCTCGATCATGCGCGCGCGGTCGACGTTCGCGAGAATCGCGTCGGGGTCCTTCAGCAGATGCCCCGTCAGCACGCAGGCCACGCGATCGCTCTCGGCGATCGTTCCCGCCGCGCGCAGTTTCCGCACTCCGGCGAGCGTCACCGCCGACGCCGGCTCGCAGCCGATGCCGGCGCCGTCGATCTCCCGCTTCGCCGCCATCAGCTCCGCGTCCGTCACCTCGTCGACGACGCCGCGCGTCATCTCGATCGCCGCAGCCGCCTTCTCCCAGCTCACCGGGTCGCCGATGCGGATCGCCGTGGCGATCGTCTCGGGCGTCACCCGGAACCGCTCGCCGAAATTCGCGCGATATCCCTGATAGAACGGATTCGCCCCCGCCGCCTGGATCGCCGCGAGCCGCGGCATGCGCGAGATCCATCCCGCCTCGAGCGCCTCGCGCAGCGCCTTGCCGAACGCGCTCGTGTTGCCGAGGTTGCCGGCGGGGACGACGATCCAGTCGGGCGGGTTCCAGTCGAGGTCCTGGAGCAGTTCCCAGACGATCGTCTTCTGTCCCTCGATGCGGAACGGATTGATCGAGTTCACGAGATAAATGCCGAGCTTCGACGCGGACTCGCGCACGAGGCGCATCGCGGCGTCGAAGTCGCCGCGCACCTGGAGACAGATCGCGCCGTACGCGAGTGTCTGCGCGAGCTTCCCCGCGGCGACCTTCCCCGCCGGAACGAACACGACCGCGCGCATCCCCGCCTGCGCGGCATACGCCGCGAGCGACGCGCTCGTGTTTCCCGTCGACGCACACGCGACCGTCCGCGCGCCGAGCCGCTTCGCCTGCGAGATCGCGACCGTCATCCCGCGATCCTTGAACGATCCCGTCGGATTCTCTCCCTCGTGCTTGAAGAGCATGCCGAAGCGCTCGTAGAGATTCGTCCCCCCCTCGGGGTGCGTGACGATGTCCCCCTCCGCGATGTCGAGCACGGCCTCGCGGAAACGCCAGACGCCGCTCCGGTCGATCGGCGCACGGCCGCCGCGCCGCGCGTCGGCGATCGCCCGATCGAGCGCGATTCGGTCGCGGACGACCTCGAGCAGATTCCCGCAGTCGCACGTGACGCGAACGTCGTCGAGCGCGAAACGCGTATCGCAGCCGATGCACCGGAGCGCGGCGCTCATCGCGACTCCTCTTCGGCGCGACGGACGCCGAGTCGATCGATCGAGCCGATGTGCGCGACGGAGTCGATCTCGCCGAACGCCTCCCGCATCGCCTCGGCGCACGCGCGCGCGGCGTCCTCGTGCTCGGCGACCGCGAACACCGTCGGACCCGATCCGCTGATCGAGCAGCCGAGCGCGCCGGCGTCGAGCGCCGCCTGGCGCACGCGCGCGAAATTCGGGATGAGCGCCGCGCGGCGCGGCTCGGCGAACGCGTCGACGAGCGATCGCCGGAGAAGCGCGCCGTCGCCGAGGATGAACGCCGCGGCGACGCCGGTCGTGTTCGCCATCTGCGCGATCCACTCGGATCGGGGCGACTCGTCGGGAAGGATCCCGCGGGCGTTCCGCGTCTCGATGCGAACGCGCGGCGTCACGAGCGCGAGCGCCCACGCCGCGCGTACCGGAAGCGCCACGGCGTCGATCGGATCGAGGCTTCGCGACAGGACGAGACCGCCGAGGATCGACGTCGCGACGTTGTCGAGATGGCGGCCGGCCACGGCGCCTTCTCCTTCGAGCGCGGCGCGGAGGAGGTCCTCGCGCGACGGATTCACCTCGAGTGCGAGGGCGGCGGCGAAGGCACCGGCCGCGCTCGATGCGCCGCTGGCTCCCATGCCGCCGGAGACGGGGAGCGATGACTCGATCCGCACCGCCGGCACGAGCTCGGAACCGGACGCGCGAAGGAGAGCCGATGCCGCAATGGCCGCGGCGTTCTTCGCCGGATCCACCGGGATCGTCTCGGCATCACGTCCGATGGAGACGACCGGAGGCGCTTCGCCGCGGACGAGCTCCACCTCGACGCGAACTCCCGCGCCTCCGATCGCGAGCCCGAGGACGTCGAACCCCGGCCCGACGTTGCCGATCGATCCGGGAGCGTAGGCGACGCCGCGGCTCATCGCGCGACCCGCTCTTCCGTCGTGATCGCGACGATGTCGTTCAGAACGCCCGCGGCCGTGACCTCAGGGCCGGCGCCCGGGCCGGTGAGGATGAGCGGGTTCGTTTTGTAGCGCTTCGACTGGATCGCGATCTGATTGTCCGTCCCGCGGAGGCGTCCCAGCGGCGAGCTCGCGGGGACCGCTTCGATGCCGACGCGGATCGATCCCTTTCCGATGCGCGCGACGTACCGGAGCACCTGCCCCTTCTTCTTCGCGAGCTCGGCGCGGCGCGCGAACTCGTCATCGAGCGCCGCGAGCCCGGCGATGAATCGCTCCGGATCGGGATCGTCGTTCTCCGGGCGGAAGAGCGGCTCGAGCTCGATTTCCTGGAGGTCGAGCCTCCGGCCGAGTGTCCGCGCGAGGATGAGCGCCTTCCGCGCGACGTCCGTACCGGAGAGGTCGTCGCGCGGGTCGGGCTCGGTGTACCCCAGCGTCCACGCCTTCCGCACGGCCTCGGAGAAACGCGTCCCCTCCTCGATCGCGGTCATGAGATAGCCGATCGTCCCGGACAGACATCCGAGGATCGAGTCGATGCGATCGCCGGCGGAGCGGAGCTTCGCGAGGGTATCGAAGACGGGAAGGCCCGCGCCTACCGTCGCCTCGTAGCGGATCGAGACGCCGCTCTCGCGTGCCGTGTCGAAGAGGCGATCGAACTCGATCTGCGGCACGCTCAGCGGCTTTTTGTTCGCGAGGACGACGTGGAACCGCTGCTCGAGCGCTTCCTGCAGCAGTGGCGCCGTCTCCTCGGAGGTGAGATCGACGAGGATCGCGCGGTAAGACGGGAGGAGCCAGACCTCGCGGCGCAGCATTTCGACGATCTCGCGGACGGAGAGGGGCGAGGTGCGGTCGAAGAGGCGCGCGCCCGCGGCTTTCCGGCGCGCGAGCTTCTGAAGCGTGCCGGGAGAGAAGCCCTTCTCCTCGACCTGGATGCCGGAACGATCGGCGGCGGCGATGATCCGGAGATCGATCGCGAGGTCGTCCCGGAGGTGCGGCGTCTGCGATGCGAGCTGTTTCGCGAGGGCGCGACCGATGCGGCCGAGTCCGAGGAGCGTGAGCTTCGCCTCGCGGCCGGTCACGTCGGCGAGCGGGCGGACGCGGTCGAGCTGGAACTCGCGGTGGAGCGCGCGCAGCGCGGCGTCGGCGCTGCTCTCCTCGATCGCGACCGTGATGTTGAGCTCGGACGACCCCTGCGCGATCGCGACGATGTTGATCTTCGCGGCGGCCAGAGCGGAGAACACGCGCGCGGCGACGCCCCGGCGCTTCTGCATGCCCAGGCCGACGACGGCGATGAGGGCCATGCCGCGCTCTGCGCGGATCCGGTCGATGAGCTTCAGCTTCCGCTCGAGCTCGAACGCGCTCTCGAGCGCCGCCGCCGCGTGCTTCGATTCCTCCTCGGGCACGACGAAGCAGATGCTCGCTTCGCTCGAGCTCTGGCTGATCATCGAGACGGAGTGTCCGGCGGCCGCGAGGGCCGCGAACGTGCGCGCGGCGATCCCGGGAACGCCGATCATCCCCTTCCCTTCGATGGAGAGAAGGCTCTGCCGCCGGATCGCGGTGAGGGCGCGGACGGGGTAGTCGCCCGCGGCGACGTCCGCGGCGATGCGCGTGCCGATCGCGTCGTCGCGGAAAGTGTTCCGGAGGATCAGCGGGATGCGGCGGTCGGCGAGCGGAATCATCGTCCGCGGGTGGAGAACTTTCGCGCCGTAGTACGCGAGCTCGGCGGCCTCTCGGTAGTGCAGCTCCGGGATCACGCGCGCCTCGGCGACGCTCTTCGGGTCGGCGGTCATCAGGCCGTCGACTTCCTTGAACAGAGTGACGGACGACGCGGCGACGCTGCGGGCGAGGATCGCGGCAGAGAAGTCGGACCCGCCGCGTCCGAGGGTGACGAGCTCTCCGTCGGGGCCGCTGCCCAGAAAACCAGGGACGACGACGACGCTTCCCTCGTCGAGGAGAGGGACGATGATCTTCTTCGCGGCGCGGTCGCAGCGCGAGAAGTCCGGCCAGAACGTGCCGTACCGGCGCTCGGTGAAGAGGACGCGCTGCGGGTCGACGAGCGTGGTGGGGATGCGGCGGGACGCGAGGAGCTCGGCGAAGATCGCGGCGAGAACGAGCTCGCCGCGCGCGGCGATCATGTCGGAGGCGCGCGGCGTGAGCTCGCCGAGAACGGCGACGCCGGCGGCCATAGAGCGGACGTCGCCGGCGGCGCGGGCGATGGTTTCGCCAAGGCTCTTCGCGGCGCGCTTCGAGGCGACGAGGTCGGCGACGAGCGCGCGGTGACGCTGCTCGAATTCGTCCGCGGCGTCGGCGGCTCCTTTCGTCTCGCCCCCAGCCGCGGCGCGGGCCGCGCCGAGGAGGAGGTCGGTGACGCCCTGCATCGCGGAGACGACGACGACCGCGCCGGGCGCCGCCGCGCGGACGTGCTCCAC
>JBOGJQ010000122.1:0-4674 GCA_050745405.1 Thermoanaerobaculia bacterium
CGCGGGCCGCTCTGGTTTATTTCACAGCCTCTGAGCGAAGCGAAGGGTCTCGCCGCGAGCCCCGGGCATCAACGTCACGACCTGAGAGGGGTGCGCGCCGGGACGGCGGGCCCACGTCACCGCGGCGACTGAAACAGCGGCGCGCCGCTGCTCGCATCGACGGTCGACGCGTACGCGAAAAACACCGCATCCGGCGTCAGCGCGCGAACGACCGCCGTCGTCTCCCCGGCCGCCTCGACCCCCTCGAACACCGGCACGTCGTACACGATCGCCTGCGGCGCGATCGTCACGTCTCTCGTCGCGAGCGGCGCGCCGGCGGAGTCGAGCAATTCGACTCGCAGCGTCGCCGGCGACGGACCGAGGTTCATGACCGTGATCGACGTGCGGCGGTCGTCGGACCGCTCGAGCGCGACGAGGTGCGCCGTCTCGCCCGTCCGGAAAAGGCGCGACGCCTCGATCGCGGGCACCGCCTGCGGCACGCGCGAGCCGTCCGCCCTCTCGTTGTAGGTCGTGCTTCGGACCACGAGATCGTCGCTCGAGGCCTCGATGAGAAGCGCCCCCGCGGCATCCTCGTCCCCGAACAGCGCCCCGATCGCATCGTCGAACGAACGCGTCGTCCCCGGCTCGAGATCGACCTCGACCGGCCCGAGCGGCGGGAGGGGCTCCGCGCGAAGGAGGGTCGCCCGAAACCGCACGGCCGACGAGCCGCGGTTGAAGGCGTGAAGCGACGACAGCCACCGCGATCTTTCGGCGCCGTTCACCCGCGCGACGGCCGGAACGACGAGGCGGCGGTCGAGGAAGAACTCGCCCGCCATCGACGCCGCGCTCATCTCGACCGCGACGGAGCCTCCGCCGGCCGAATCGATGACGAGCCGCCCGCGATATTCGCCGAGCGCTCCGGCCGTGAACGTGATTTCGAGGGGAAGGCTCTCCCCGGGATGGAGCTCCCGCGGGACTCCGCTCGCGACGGCGAACGCACCGTCGCCACCTTCGATCGCGGCCCCGGTGACGCGCAGCGCGCCGCTTCCCGCGTTGAACGCGACGACGCTCTGCCGCGCGGTTTCTCCTGGCGAGATGGATCCGAACCGGACGATGGAAGCCGAAACCGCGAGCGCCGGTGACGAGGTAGCGATCGCGATCGCGCCGTCGCGCGCGACGGAGGCGACGAGAGCGCGTCCATCGGCATCGGAGGCGCTGAGATCCGCCGCCACGATCCGTACCGCAGCCTCGGGTCCCGTCGCATCGGGGCGCACCCGGAACCGGAGATGCGCGACGACGCCCTCGGGGATCGAGTCGATCGGCGCCTCGGCGTCGAACAGAACGATCCCCAGGCGCGATTCGTCGGCGAGGAGCCACGAGGTCGCGTCGACGGACGCGGGCGAGCCGACGTCGACCTTGGAGCCGCCGTGCGCGCCGCCGTCGAGGACCAGCTGCTCCGCATCGAACGCGACCACCAGAGCGAGCGCCGACACACCGCTCCCTTCGAGGGTCAGCGGAATCTCCACCACATCACCGGGGCGGGCGACCGCGGAGCCGATCGCGACCGAGCACGCCGGCTCGGCCGCCCGCGCGAGGGAGGCGGCGAGGAGGAGCAGCGCGACAGCCGCGAGAACGAAGCCGGCGCGCAGCGCGCGTGTCGAGTCGGAGCGCAATGGCGATCCCGTCCGTGCAGAAGAGCCCGGAGAGCAAGGAGCGTTCCCGCGTCTATATAATCGATCCGGTGCCGGGTCACGATCTTCTCATCGTCGACGACGAGGCGTCCCTCCGCGATTTCCTCTCGATCGTGTTCGAGGAGGAGGGATGGCACGTGGAGTCCGCCGCCTCCCTCGGCGAGGCGCGCCAGGCGTGGGCCCGCAACGAGCCCGACGTCGTCCTGTGCGATCTCATGATGCCCGACGGCTCGGGCCTCGACTTCCTCCGCGAGGTCAAGGCGCAGAAGCCCGCCCTCCCCGTCGTCATGATCACCGCCCACACCTCGACCCGTTCCGCGGTCGAGGCGCTCAAGGCCGGCGCGCACGACTACATCGCGAAGCCGTTCGACATCGAAGAGCTCAAGATCATCGTCGGCAAAGCCGTCGAGCGCAGCGAGCTCGAGGCGGAGAATATCCACCTCCGAAGCGCGCTCGAGAGCCGCTTCACGTTCGAGAACATCATCGGACGCAGCCCGAAGATGCAGGAGATCTTCGGGATCGTCTCGCGCATCGCACGGGCGAACTCCACGGTGCTCATCATGGGAGAGTCGGGAACGGGGAAGGAGATGATCGCCCGCGCGATCCACTACAACTCCGGCCGGCGCGGGAAGTTCGTCTCGATCAACTGCGGCGCGCTCCCGGAGAACCTTCTCGAGTCCGAGCTTTTCGGTCACGAGCGCGGCGCCTTCACCGGCGCGATCCGCGACAAGAAGGGCCTCTTCCAGGAAGCGAACAACGGGACGATTTTCCTCGACGAGATCGGCGAGATGTCGACGGGGATGCAGGTCAAGCTCCTCCGCGTCCTCCAGGACCGGAGCATCCGCCGCGTGGGGGGAAACGAGGAGATCGCCGTCGAAGTCCGCGTGATCGCCGCGACGAACCGCGACCTGCAGGAGCTCATTCAGAAGGGGTCGTTCCGCGAGGACCTCTTCTACCGGATCAACGTCATTCCGATCGCGCTGCCGCCGCTGCGTCAGAGGAAGGAAGACATCGCTCTGCTCGCCGAGCACTTCATCGCGAAGTGTTCGGAGGTCGTCGGCACGGAACCGAAAAAGATCTCGGTCGACGCGATGAAGGCGCTCGAGCGTTACTCCTGGCCGGGGAACGTGCGCGAGCTCGAGAACGTGATCGAGCGGAGCGTCGCGCTCGAGACGTCCGACGTGATCACGACGCGCTCTCTTCCCGAGACGGTCCTCTACGGCGGCTCCCTCTCCGCCGGCCCGATGGATCTCCCCGAGGAGGGGATGGACCTCGAGAAACACCTCGAGAACGTCGGGAAGTACTTCATGCTGCGCGCGCTGGAGCGGAGCGGTGGCGTCCAGACGCAGGCGGCCGAGCTCCTCGGCATGTCGTTCCGCTCGTTCCGCTACTACGCGAAGAAGTACAACCTGATCCCGCGCGAGGAGAAAGCCGCGGGGGAGGAGGAGCAGGATGACGCGGCGCAGGCGTGATTTCGGCTTCGGCTTCGCGCTGATGCTCCTCGTTCTCGCGTGCGGCGCGCAGCCGCCTCAGGCGCAGGACCCGGCGCCCGCGCCGGCCGCGACCTCGCCGCACGTCGTCCTCCCTGATGGCTTCCGCGTCGAGGTCGAGGTCGCTTCCGATCCCGATACCCGCGCGACGGGCCTCATGTACCGCCCGTCGCTCAACGCGGGCAAAGGGATGCTCTTTCTCTTTCCCGAGCCCGCGGCGCACGGGTTCTGGATGAAGAACACGCTGATCCCGCTCGATATGATCTGGATCGACGCGACTGGCCGCGTCGTCGACGTGGAAGCGGACGTCCCGCCGTGCAAGGCGGATCCGTGTCCCACGTACGGCCCCGAGGGGAAGGCGAGCTACGTTCTGGAGCTCGCCGGAGGCGAGGCCGCGCGCCACGGCGTCGTTCCAGGGGCGTCGGTCGCGATCCGGAACGTCGAGCAATACATCGTCCGTTGAGGCGGTTGTCGCTCACGATCGGTCCCCGCGATGTTCAAATCCCGCGAAAACATCCACGTCATCTACATCCTGCTTTTTCTCGAAGCGGCGTTCTTCGTTCTGCAGACCCAGGACCCGGAGCGGTACGCGCGGTTCTTCGCGTTCGTTCCCGATCGTTTTTTCGCGGGTGAGATCTGGCGACTGCTGACGTACCAGTTCATCCAGAGCGGCCTTCTCGGGTTCTTCTTCTCGCTCCTGATCCTCTACATCATGGGCAACGCCCTCGAGGACCAGTGGGGCTCGGCGGACTTCGTGACCTTCTGGGCTCTCTCGATCGTCGGGTCCGCGGCCGTCGCGGTTTTTCTCGGTTCTCCGCTCATCGGCTCGTTCTTTCTGACGTACTCGCTCCTGTTCGCGTACGCGGCGACGTACCCGGAGATGACGTTCCTGATCTTCTTCGTTCTTCCGGTGAAGGTGAAATGGCTCGCGTGGATCGCTCTCGCGTTCCTCGCGTTCGGCGTCGTCCGGATGCAGCCTGCGAGTCTCGCGGCGGCCGGCGGCGCGCTGGTGAGCATGGCGTACTTCTGGCTCCGGCACGGTCGCTATGCTCGCGGCCGCGTGCCACGGCCGAAGGTGGTCGTGTCGCAGAGGCCGCCGATCGATGCGGGTGACGAGACGCGCGCCGACAGGAATCTCGCGCTCTTCGACCGCGTGGAGAAGACTGTCGCGACCGGAACGCCGGAAGAGCGCGAGCGGCTGCGGAGCGAGATCGAGAAAACGATCGTTCCGGGCGTGAACATCTGCCCGCCGCCGGACTACAAGCCGCGCGCCGAGGACCGCTACTGCATCCGCTGCGAGGGGTTCTCCGAGTGCACGGCGCGCTTCATCCGCCTCGCCGAGGAGAAGGACGAGCGCCGCGCCGCGGAGAAGTAGGTCATTTCTCCGACGGCGGCGTCCCGCCGCCGTTTCCGCCGCGCCCCCGGCGCCGTCGCGAACGGCGGCGCCGCTTTGCTCCTCCCGCACCCGGCGTGCCCTGCTGCTGCTGTGGCGCCGGACTCGTCCGCGGCTGCTC
>JBOGJQ010000123.1:0-22294 GCA_050745405.1 Thermoanaerobaculia bacterium
CATACATTCGATACCGCTCGCGCCACAGGCGCACGGTCGGGCAGCTCACCCCAAACAGGCTCGCAACCTTCGTCACCGTATACCGTCCGTCCAACGCCGCCAGCGCCATCTCTTCTCGCCAGTCCACGATCGTCCTCTTTCTGAACGCCATCTCCCCTCCTGCGATGACGTTCCCCTATCGGGGTGGAAAGGATCAACCCGGACATATCCGGATAGGATCTACCCGGACCGAACACCGACGACCGACGACTGACGACTGAGGACGGACGATTGACGACCGACTAGCGACGAGCCACGCGCGCTAGTATGCTCGCCGCCGTATGAAATACCGCGATGCCGGCGTCGACATCGACGCGCAGGACGAGGCGCTCGGGCAGGTCCGGACGATCGTGCGCGACACGTACGGGCCGGAGGTCGTCTCGGAGCTCGGGCTGTTCGGCGGCCTTTTCCGCGCGAACTTCTCCGGCATGGACGCGCCGATCCTCGTCTCCTCGGCGGACGGGGTCGGCACCAAGCTCCGCGTCGCGCAGGCGATGAAGATTCACGACACGGTCGGCTACGATCTCGTCTGCCACTGCGTCAACGACATTCTCGTCCAGGGCGCGCGGCCGCTCTTTTTTCTCGATTACTTCGCCGCCGGAAAGCTCGAGCCGCCCGTGATGGTCGACGTGATCCGCGGGATGGCGCGGGCGTGCAAGGAGAACGGCGCCGCGCTCATCGGCGGCGAGACGGCCGAGATGCCGGGCTTCTACACCGAGGGCGATTACGACGTCGCGGGGTTCATCGTCGGCGTCGTCGACGAGAAGCATCTCATCGACGGAAGCCGCGTGCGCGAGGGCGATCTCCTCATCGGCCTCTCCTCGGCCGGCCTCCATACGAACGGCTACTCGCTCGCGCGGAAGGTGCTGCTCGATCGCCTCGGTCTCGACTACCAGTCGATCGTGCCCGAAATCGGCGGCAAGGTGGGCGAGGTCCTCCTCGCGCCGCACCTGAGCTACCTGCGCCCTCTGCTTCCCCTCGTCGAGGAGGGGCTGATCCATGCCCTGGCGCACATTACCGGAGGCGGTCTCACCGACAACGTCCCGCGCGTCCTTCCCGCCGCTCTCGACGCGAAGATCAAGCTCGGCTCGTGGGACGTTCTCCCCGTGTTCCACTTCATCCGCGAGAAAGGCGAGGTGGAGACGGCCGAGATGCTCCGCGTGTTCAACATGGGAATCGGGATGGTCATCATCGTCGCTCCCGAAGACGTGGCCCGGGTGACCCGACGGCTGGAGTCCCTGCGGCAGAAGTACGCCTTCATCGGCAACGTGGTGCCGGGCAGCGGGCGCGTGGTCTACGATCATCCGCCGAAGGGATTTCCGAGCTGGATCGACTGAGTCACGTGCCGGCACGTCTCGCCATTCTGCTGTCCGGACGCGGGTCGAACTTCGCCGCGATTCACGAAGCGATCGCGCGCGGCGAGCTCGACGCCCGCATCGCCGCCGTCATTTCGAACAAGCCCTCCGCCGCGGGTCTCGAGAAGGCGAGGGAGTGGGGCCATCCGACGGCCGTCATTCCGCACCGCGATTTCGATTCGCGCGAGGCGCACGAGCGCGCCGTGATCGCCTCCATCGAGGAGAGCGGCGCGGATCTCGTCGTGCTCGCCGGGTACATGCGCCTGCTGAGCGAGCGGTTCGTCGGGAGCTTCCGCGGCCGGATTCTGAACATCCACCCGTCGCTCCTTCCCGCGTTCCCCGGCGCCGACGCGCAGGCGCAGGCGCTCGCGCACGGCGTCAAGGTGAGCGGCTGCACCGTCCATCTCGTCGACGACACCCTCGACGGCGGCCCCATCCTCGTCCAGCGCACCGTCCCCGTCCACGACGACGACTCGACCGATACGCTCGCCGCGCGCATCCTCGAACAGGAGCATGTCGCGTACGTCGAGGCGTTGCGGATCGTGATCGGGGGGAAGTACAGGATCGAGGGGCGGCGCGTGATCGTCAGTCAGTAGCTGCTAGCTACGAGCTACTCCCCCTCCGGCATCAGAATCCAGAGAAGGATGTACACGATGACCCCGGGGAATCCGGCGGAGAGGATGGAGACGAGGACGTAGAGGACGCGCGTCACCGTCGGGCTCCAGCCGAGCCATTCGGCGATGCCGCCGCAGACTCCGGCGATGATGCGATAGCGACGCGAGCGGTGCAGGGGCATGTTCCGATCTCCTCCGTTCGTCAATACGGCCGCGAGCGCCGCGGGTTTGCGGCTACCACGGCCAGACGTGATCCCAGAACGTCTGGAGCCAGGTCCGCGCCGGGACGGCGGCGGTCGCGACGAGCGGCACGCGCCCGATCGGCGTCCCCTGCTTGCTCACGACGATCCAGCCGACGCGCTCTCCTTTTTCGACGGGCGCCGGCGGGCGTGCGGTCTGGATCGCGGTCGAGATCAGCGTCGTCTCGTCCTTTGCGACGACGATGCGCGCGTCCGCGCCGGCGACGGCCGCCACGGTCGGGACGCGGCCCCCCGCGACGGGAAGCGCGCGGGCGGCGGGAGTCCCCTTCCGGACCGGCTCGATCACCTCGTATTCCGCGAACGCCTCTTCGAACATCCGCTCGACCTCGGCGAACATCGCGTTCCGCTGCCCGGCGCCCATCACGACGGCAATGAGCGTCATGTCGCCTTTTTTCGCCGCGGCGGTGACGCAGGAGCCGGCGCGGTCGTGCGTCCCCGTCTTGATGCCGATCGCTGGTTCGTAGCGCTCGAGCAGGTTGTTCGGGTTCCAGAGGATGAACTCCCCGTTGCGGAACGGCATCTTCTCGGTGGAGACCAGCTTCCGCGCCTCGGGATGCTTCATGAGCTCCCAGCCGAGGCGCCAGAGATCGCGAGGGCTCGAGACGTCGTCAGGACGCTCCCCGTCCGGCAGCCCGTGCGGCGAGGTGAAGCGCGTCTCGCGGAGGCCGAGCGCGCGCGCTTTGGCGTTCATCATCCGGACGAACGGTTCGTCGCTTCCGCCACCGACGTGCTCGGCGAGCGCCTGCGCGGCGTCATTCGCCGACTGCACGAGGACGGCGGCGAGAATCGAACGGACCGGGAAGACTTCCCGGTGGCGCAGATACACCTGCGATCCCCCCATCCGGCTCGCGTACGCGGACGCGGAGACCGGATCGTTCCAGTCGAGCTTGCCCGCCTCGATGAGGTCGAGGACGACCAGAGCCGTCATCATCTTCGTCATCGACGCGATCGGCGCCGGCTTGTCCACGTTCTTCGCGAACAGGACCGTGCCGGTCGTCGGCTCGACGAGGATCGCCCGATCGTAGTCCGCCAGCGGTTGTGCCGCGGCGAGGGAGGCGAGAAGGAGCGCGAGGGGGAGAAAGGCGGCGGCTCGTCTCATCAGTCGATGATACAGGGGCTCTAGTTGCCCTTTTTCGCCTTCCGGGTCTTCCGCCGTTTGCCGCCCGAGCGCGAGAGGGAGCTGATCACCGTCCAGTCGTTCTTGTGAATCGTGACCGGATCCTTTTTCGACGGCCAGAGGTCGACCGGAATGTAGTAGTACCCATCGCCGAGCACCCGCGATTTGATCGCGAGGTCGCGCATGCTCTTGCACAATCCCGGCTTGCCGCGGATCGCTCTGCGCTCGACGACGGTGCCCGTCATCTCGCCCACACCCTGATACACGGAGATTTCGGCGCAGAGTGCATTCACGAGACTCATGGATCTCGATAAAGCAAACTTCAGGCCGGTCGGGTTCCGGCCGGGGAAACCACCCGGCTCGCTCAGGACACCTGCGCGATCGGCGCGCGGGCGGCGCGCTGCGGGGTGGCTTCCTCCGCCTGCGCGAACGTCGTCTCCCGGTAGAACTCGACGTCGCGTGGCGTGAGGCTGTAGAGGTAGCGGCCATCGTCCCGCGACACGGCGCTCAGAAACGCCTCGCCGCTGCGCTGGATGAAGAGGACGTCGCCCCGGAACCCGATCGGCAGCCCCGCGAGGAACGACAGGAACCGCTCCGCCGTGATCGATCCCACGAAAATGACACGGGCGATCTCCCGGCCGTATTCGCTCACGCCGGCGTGGAGGGCGGCTTCGAGAAGCGCGTAGTTCACGAGCGGGATGACGCCGGGACCCTGCCACGTCGCCTCCGCATCGGGCTTCGTCAAAACCAGCGTGGTGCGTTCGTCTCTCATGGTGGGGTTCCTCTCCTGACGCACCTGAGTCGACGGCGGACGCGGAAAAATACACCCGCGGATTGGACGGCCGTCCCGGAGCGTTTTCCCCGGTATGGCCGACCCCCGCCGGCGCCTCCCGGCGAACGTCGCCGGCGACTTTTTCGTCGACGCGACCTGCATCGATTGCGACGCCTGCCGCCAGATCGCCCCCGCGACCTTCCGCGCGGCGGAAGGGCAGTCGGCCGTCTGGCACCAGCCGGAAACGGCGGCCGAACGGCACCGCGCGGCCATGGCGCTCGTCGCGTGCCCGACCGGGTCGATTGGAGGAAGCGGGTTCGACCGTGCGGCGGTTCTCGAGGCGTTCCCGGCTCCGGTCGCGGACGAGGTGTTCGTCAACGGGTTCACGAGCGAGTCCTCGTTCGGCGCGTTCAGCTATCTCGTCCGCCGCCCCGACGGCAACGTGATGATCGACGTCCCGCGGTTCGCCCGCCCTCTCGTGCGGAATCTCGAACGGACCGGCGGCATCGCCGAGATCCTGCTCACGCACCGCGACGACGTGGCCGATCACGCCGCGTACGCCGCCCATTTCGGTGCGGGGCGCGTCCTTCACGCGGCCGACGTCACCTCCTCGACGCGTGCGGTCGAACGGCAGCCGGCGGGGTCCGACGCCGTCGACCTCGGACGCGACCTGCGGATGATCCCGACCCCCGGACACACGCGCGGGCACGCCGTCTATCTCTATCGCGACACGTTCCTTTTCACCGGCGACCACCTCGCCTGGAGCCCGCGACGCGGACACCTCTACGCGTTCCGCGATGCCTGCTGGTACTCGTGGGACGAGCAGATCGCCTCGATGGAACGGCTGCTCGAGTACGGTTTCGAGTGGGTGCTTCCCGGCCACGGCCGGCCGGTCCATCTGCCGCCGGAGGAGATGCGACGGAGTCTGGAGCGGTGCATCGAGTGGATGAAGACGTCATCCCGATCCCGCTGAGCGGGAGAGGGATGACGGCGCGCGTCCGCGGCACTTGCTTTGCTCCCCACGCCGCCGTGAAGGAAAGACTCCGCTCGGCGTGGAAGCGGCTCCGCGCGACGCATGCGTGGCAGCGCGTCCGCGCGACGCGCGCGTGGAAGCTCGTCCGCGGCACCTGGCGCGAGTGGCGTGAGGACGACGCGCCGCGGGTCGCGGCGGCGCTGGCGTACTACACGATGTTTTCGATCGCGCCGCTGCTGCTCGTGCTCGTCGCGGTCGCCGGGATCTTTCTCGGCGACCAGGCGGCGCGGGGGGAGATCGTCGGCGCCTCGCGCGAGTTCATCGGCCGCACGGGCGCCGAGGCCATTCAGGAGATGGTGCGCGGCTCGTCCGACCCGGACGCCGGCCGTCTCGCGCTCGTCATCGGCGTCGTGGGACTCATCGTCGGCGCCTCCTCCGCCTCGATGCATCTCAAGGAATCCCTCAATCTCATCTGGGACCTTCCGCGCCGGAAGGTCCAGGGGATTCTCGGAACCCTCCGGATGCGGGTGCTCTCGCTGGCCGTCGTGCTCACGATCGGCTTTCTCCTCCTTTCCTCGCTCGCGATCAGCGCGTTGATCGCGGGGCTGGGCAAGTATCTCGCTGACCGTCTGCGGGGCGGCGAGGTCCTCTGGCAGGCTCTCGACGTCTCCCTGTCGATCGCCGTAGCGACGCTTCTGTTCGCCTCCCTCTTCAAGTTCCTTCCCGACATTCGCGTCGAATGGCGCGACGTCTGGACGGGCGCGTTCTTCACGGCGCTCCTGTTCGTAGCCGGCAAGACGGCGATTGCGATCTGGCTCGGCAAACGCTCCCTCGACTCGACCTACGGTGCCGCCGCCTCGTTCATGATCCTCCTCGTCTGGATCTACTACTCGGGCCTGATTTTTTTTCTCGGCGCGGAGTTCACGCAGGTGCACGCGAAGCTCGCCGGCCGTGCCCCGAGCGCCTGGAAGGAAGAGGCGACTACACTGGAGGCGTGAGCGCGCCTTCTCCGGAGAAAAAGCGGATCCCGCGGCGGGTCGTCGCGATCGCGGTCGGGGTGCTCCTCGTCGCGGCCGCTGTCTGGTTCGCGTGGCGAGCCGGCTTCGATCCCGCGAGCGCGGCGGCATGGCTGCGGAGTACGGGCCAAGCGTGGTGGGCTCCTCTCGCGTTCATCGGTCTCTACACGATCTTCAACGTCTTCGCCGTCCCGGGGACGATCCTTACCCTGACGGCCGCCGTCGTCTGGGGATGGAAAGTCGGCGGCCTCTGGGTGCTCACCGCGTCGACGATCGGCTCGGTGGCGCCGTATCTTCTGGCTCGCGTGGGCGGGCGGCGCATCACCGAGGCGATCCGGAGGCGGGCGGGGCGTCTGAGCGCGATCCTGGAGAACGAGGGATTCACGACTCTTCTGCTGCTGCGCCTCATTCCGATCGTCCCGTACAACCTGCTCAACTACGCGGCCGGGCTCGCCGGCATTCGAACGCGCGACTACGTCCTCGCGACGTTTTTCGGGACGATTCCGGGCATCTTCATCGTGACCTACTCGGCCGACGCGATCGTCGCGGGGCTCGCAAGCCCGCGCCAGGCGTTCGTCCGCATCCTCCTTGCAGGGATTCTTCTGAGTGCGCTGGTTCTCACGACGCGCTGGTTCGGCGGACGTGTCCGCCGGCGCGTCGAGCGCTAGTCCACTAGAATGCGCCTCTGGAGGGACTCATGGCTAACCGACTCGTCGAGCTGACCCGACTCGGACAGAGCATCTGGTACGACCAGATGGAGCGCTCGCTCCTCTCCGGTCCTCTGCAACAGATGATTCTCGACGACGATCTCCGCGGCATGACCTCGAATCCGACGATCTTCGACAAGGCGATCGGCGGAACCGGCGACTACGACGACGCGCTGCACGATCTCGCGCGCGAGGGCGCCGGCCGCGACGCGATCTACCACGCACTCGTTCTCGACGACATCGGACGCGCGGCCGATCTCTTCCTCCCGGTCTGGGAGAGGACTCGCGGCGTCGACGGCTTCGTTTCCCTCGAGGTCAGTCCTCTGCTCGCCCACGACACGCGTGCCACGATCGAGGAGGCGAAGCGCCTGTTCGCCGACCTCGGCCGCCCGAACGTGATGATCAAGGTCCCCGCGACTCCCGAAGGGATTCCTGCGATCGAGGAGCTCATCGCGGACGGGCTCAACATCAATATCACCCTGATCTTCTCCCGCGCCGTCTATGCGCAGGTGATGGAAGCATACATCCGCGGCCTCGAGCGGCGCGCCGAGGCGAAAGTGCCGATCGACGGCGTCCGCTCGGTCGCCAGCTTTTTCGTCAGCCGGATCGACACGAAGGCCGACGCGGCGCTTCGCGCGTTGATCGAAAGAGAAAAGGACTCCGCCCGCCGCGCCGGGCTCGAGTCGCTCCTCGGGAAGGTCGCCATCGCGAACGCGAAGCTCGCCTACGCTCTCTTCAAAGAGACCTTCAGCGGGATCCGGTGGGAAGCTCTCCGGCAGCGCGACGCACGCGTCCAGCGTCCCCTCTGGGCCTCCACCGGCACGAAAGACCCGTCGTACAGCGACGTTCTCTATGTCGACTCCCTCATCGGCCTCGACACGGTCAACACGATGCCGCCGAAGACGTACGACGCCTTCCGCGACCACGGCACCGTGCGCGCGACGCTTCACGAGAAACTCGACGAGGCGCGCGCCGTTCTCGAACGCCTCGACAAGGCCGGCATCTCGCTCGATCGGATCACCGACGAGTTGATCCGCGACGGTGTGAAGTCGTTCTCCGACTCGTTCGAATCACTGATGAAGACGATCGAAAAGCGACGCGAGGCTGCCGCCCGCGACGTCGCGGAGGAGGCGACCCCTCTGGGAAAAGCGCCGGCGAGGGCTGATGAGGCCCTCGCGAATCTCGACCGCGAAAACATCCTCGACCGCATCTGGAAGCGCGATGCCTCCGTCTGGAAGGATGACGAGACGCATCGCGCGATCATCGCGAACTCCCTCGGCTGGCTGACGGTCCCCCAGTGGACTCTCGAGCGGCTCCCCGAGATCCTTCCGATCGCAGACGCTCTCCGCGGCGAGTTCCGCGACGTCGTCGTTCTCGGCATGGGCGGCTCGAGCCTCTGCTCCGAAGTGCTCCGGACGGCGTTCGTCCGGAGAGAAGGATGGCCGCGCCTCCACGTCCTCGATTCGACCGTTCCGGCCGCGGTCCGCGCGCTCGAGGAAGCGGTCGACCTTCCGCGCACGCTCTTCATCGTCGCCTCGAAATCGGGGACGACGACCGAGCCGGTCATGTTTCAGAAGTACTTCTGGTCGCGCGTCGGCGACGCAGGCGGCGATCCGGGACGAGGGTTCGTCGCGATCACCGACCCGGACACGCAGCTCCACGCCGAGGCGAAGCGGGACGGGTACCGGCACGTCTTCCTGAACCCGGCCGACATCGGCGGACGTTACTCCGCGCTGTCGCTCTTCGGGATGGTCCCCGCGGCCCTTGCCGGCATCGACGTTCACGCTCTTCTCGGGCGCGCCGCGGAGGCGACGCGCGAGTGCGAACCGGGGCGGGCCGCGTCGGAGAACCCGGCGGCGCAGCTCGGCGCGAGCCTCGGTACGCTCGCGAAAGGGGGGCGAGACAAGGTGACGATCGTCGCGTCGGGCCGCCTCGCCGCGCTCGGGCTCTGGATCGAGCAGCTCGTCGCCGAAAGCACCGGGAAGGAAGGGAAGGGGATTCTCCCGATCGCGAACGAACCTCTCGAGGCGCCGGAGGCGTACGGGGCCGACCGCGTCTTCGTGCACGTCGCGATCGACGGGGAAACGGATGCGGCCACGGCCGAGCGGCTGCGCGCCCTTCGCGCCGCCGGCCATCCCGTCCTCGAGCGGCGGCTCCGCGACGCCGCCGATCTCGGGCGGGAGATGTTCGTCTGGGAGCTCGCGACCGCGATTGCCGGCGCACTGCTGGAGATCGATCCGTTCGATCAGCCGAACGTTCAGGAGTCGAAGGACAACACGAAGCGGATTCTCGCCGCGTTCCGCGAGACGGGTGCTCTTTCGCAGCCCGACCGCCTTGCGGCCGATGAGGGGCTCGCCGCGTTCGGCGATCGGAGCTGGGCGGGAGACGGCGTCGCGGGAGCGATCGCGCGGCTTGTCGGGTCGGTGAAGGACGGCGACTACGTCGCTCTCCTCGCGTACGTCCACGAGACGCCGGCGCGGAACCGCGCGTTCGCGGCGCTTCGGTCGGAGATCATGCGCGCGTGCCGCGTCGCGACGACGGCCGGCTACGGGCCGCGCTTTCTCCATTCGACCGGGCAGCTCCACAAGGGCGGCGCCGGCAACGGTGTCTTTCTCCAGATCACGGCGGACGACGCGGCTCTGCCGATTCCGGGCGAGCCGTTCGGGTTCGAGACGCTCGTCGCCGCGCAGGCGCAGGGCGACTTCGAGGCGCTCGCGGCGCGTGGGAGGCGGGCGCTCCGGATCCATCTCGCCGATGTCGACGGCGGCCTCGACGCCATTCGCGAGATCGTCGGCCGGGCGCTCGCTGGCGCGGCGCACGCACTATCCTAGCGGCCATGGCCGCCCGCCTCGGCATCATCGGACTCGGCGTGATGGGGGAGAACCTCGCCCTGAACGCCGCGACCCACGGGATCTCCGTCGCCGTCTGGAATCTCGAGACGGAGTGGACGGAGACGTTCCTCCGCGGCCCGGCAGCCGGGCGGGAAATTACCGGCGCGCGCACATTCGAGGAGCTCGCCGCCGCGCTCGAGCCCCCGCGCCGGATCCTGATGATGATCCGCGCGGGCGATCCGGTCGACCAGACGGTCCGCGCGCTCGCGCCACTCCTCGAGGCGGGCGACGTCCTCGTCGACGGCGGCAACTCCCACTTCGCCGACACGGAGCGGCGGCAGCGCGATCTCGAGAGCACCGGCGTGCGGTTCATCGGCTGCGGCGTGTCCGGCGGCGAGGAAGGAGCGCGCTCGGGCGCGGCGCTGATGCCCGGCGGCGACCGCGACGCCTGGCCGCTGCTCGAGCCGATCCTGACGAAGATCGCCGCGAAGAGCGAGCACGGCCCCTGCGTCGGCTGGATCGGGACCGGCGGCGCGGGCCACTTCGTGAAGATGGTTCACAACGGGATCGAGTACGGCGACATGCAGGGGATCGCGGAAGCGTACGACCTGCTGCGGCGACTCGGCGGCATGAAGGCGTCCGAGCTCGCGGAGGTGTTCTCCGCGTGGAACGAGGGACCTCTCGAGTCCTTCCTGCTGCGGATCACCGCGCGCATTTTCCGCGTCATCGACGAGGAGACGGGGCGTCCGCTCGTCGATCTCGTTCTCGACGCGGCGGGTCAGAAGGGGACCGGGCGATGGGCGGCCGAGGTGGCGCTCGAGATCGGGCTGGCGGTGCCGACCCTCTCCGCGGCCGTCTACGCGCGCGTCCTGTCGAGCATGAAGGAGGAGCGGCGGGCCGCGGCCGCGGTCCTTTCCGGTCCCGGCGCGCAGCCGGAGGTCGACCGGGAGAAATTGATTCGCGACGCGCATGACGCTCTCCTCGCGACGCGCATCTGCGCGTTCGCTCAGGGGTTTGCGCTCATCGAGACGATGTCGGCGCGGAGCGGGTGGGGAATCGACCGGCGCGAGGTCGCACGCGTCTGGACGGCCGGGTGCATCATTCGCGCGGAGCTCCTCGAGCCGATTATGGCCGCGTTCGCGCGAAAACCGGACCTCGCGAATCTCGTTCTCGATCCCGCGTTCGCCGAGACGCTCGGCGGACTGCAGGAAGGATGGCGCCGCACCGTCGCCCTCGGGCAGACGGCCGGCGTGCCTCTCCCCGCGATGTCCGCGTCGCTCGCGTGGTACGACGCCTGCCGGACCGAGTCGCTGCCGCAGAACCTGACGCAGGCGCAGCGCGACTACTTCGGCGCCCACGGCTTTCAGCGCATCGACCGCCCGGAGCTCGGCAAGCTCCACGCGGAGTGGTCGCCGGAGGAGTGAGTGTGGCCGCGCCGTCCCGGCGCGAGCCTTTTCGCGGAGGGCTCGCGGCGAGACGCCGCGGCCGTCCGCGGCTGATCTACGACGGCCACACGGCGAGGAGGACGGCTCCCGCGGCGACCGAGACGGCGGACAGAGTCCCGACGAGCACGGCCATCCGCCGCGCAGCGACCACGGCGACCACCGCGCTCTTGAACACGAGGTTCGCCATCGTCGCGACGATGATCAGGCGCCACGCGGTCGACATGTCGAGCGCCCCGGCGTCCGCGAGACGCGCCGTCGAAAGAGTAATCGCGTCGACGTCGGTCAGGCCCGAGATCAGCGAGACGACGTAGAGCCATTCGCGCCCGAGGTACTGGCGGGCGGCCGCCACGGCGACCAGGACCACGGCATAGAGGGCGGCGAAGACGAGCGCCGGCCGGAGCTCGGCCGGGTCCTTCTGCCGCGGAATTTCGGCGCTCTCGGCGCGGACGCTCCACCACAGCGCGCCGGCGAGCGCCGTCTGGACGACGAGCATCACGGTCACGGGCCAGAACGCGTACGGGAGCAGGCGCCGGCCGACGAGGGAGATTTCGATGAGGACGCGGATCATGAGGACGGCGTTCGCGATCATGACGACGACGGCGGCGAGGCGCGCCGGCGCGTCGCCGTGCGTCCGGCGCGCATAACTGAACGTCGTCGCGGTGCTCGAGATGATGCCGCCGAGGACCCCTCCGGCGAGGACGCCGGCGTGCGGCCCCGCGAACCGCGCGATGATGAACCCGCCGAGGCTGATGCCGACGATCAGGACGACCATCCACCAGATCTCGCGGGGATTGAGGACGCCGAAAGGTCCGAAGTCGCGGTTCGGAAGGATGGGAAGGATGACGAGAGCGATCAGCGCGAACCGCATGATCGCGCGGACGTCGCTCCGTTCGACCTGCGCGGTCCACCGATGCAGCGGCTCCTTCGCGTGGAGGAGCACCGCGACGCCGCCGCCGATCGCGATCGCGATCTCGTGCGGCGCGACGACCACCAGCGCGCCGACGCCGAACATGACGAGAATCGCGAACTCGTTCGTCAGCCCCTCGTCGAGTGCTCCCTTCCGGATCAGATAGACGTTCGCGAGGACGACGAACGCCGCGATCGCGAGAATCGACGCGGCCAGGACCCATCCTCCGAACGTCTGCGACAGCCACGCCGCGATCGTCCCCGAGATCGTGATGAGCGGAACCGTGCGGACGCCGGCGATCTCCGCGGAGGTCTTCTCCCGCTCGAACCCGACGAGCAGCCCGAGCCCGAGCGCGATGCCGAGCTGGGTGAAGAGGTCGAGGAGCTCCATGCCGGGAGGATGATAGCCCTACCCGGCCCCGGTCTCCCGCGGCGCGAGCTGCCGCATCGCGTTCTCGAGCCGGAGCAGGAGCACCTCCGGGTCGAGCGGTTTGCGGAGGAAGTCGGCGGCGCCGGCGGCGAGCCCCTCCGCCTCCTTCTCTTCCTGCTCCTCGCCGGTGCAGAGCACCGGGATGCGCGGCCGCCGCGCGGCGATCGCGCGGACGATCGGAATCGGCCCGAACGGGGGGAGGGCGATGTCCGCGACGACGGCATCGGGATCAGTCGCGCCGACCTCGATGAGGAGCTCGCCCCCGTCGGCACACTCGACGACGTCGTACCCGCGGAGGCGGAGGGCTGCTGCCACGGCGCTCCGGGCGCTCGCGTCGGGATCGGCGACGAGGATCGTTCGTCCCAGACTCCGGCGCGACGAGGGGTGCGCGCCGCCGTACAGGCGGACGAGCGTCGACTGCACGTCGTGCTGCTGCGGATCGATCGCGAGCAGCCGCGTCGCGATCTGCATTGCGTCCTCGATGCCGGCCGAGGTCTCGGTCGCCTCGAGCAGCGGCAGCAGACCTTTTTTTGCGAGGTGCGCGAGGCGGCGGCGCTCGAAGAGGATCCAGTCGTGGATCGGCTCTCCCGGAAGCTGCAGGCCCTCGAGGAACTCGCCGCGATACAGGCGATTCGCCTCGCGCAGCGCTTCCTCGGTTCCCATCGCGACGTGGCGCTCGAATGCGGCGACGTCGAGCGAAACGCGCTCCTCGCGCAGCCGGACCGACTCCTGCTCGACCGCGAGAAGGTCGCCCCGGTCGCCGAGCGCCTTGTGGAGGATCAGAAGACACTGCCGGAGGCTGTGGCGCGACTCCGGCTCGCGCGAGTCGCTCCAGAGCATCGCCGCGAGCTTTCCGCGGGAGACGCCCTGGCCGGCGCGCTGCGCGAGATACGCGATCAGCACCTGCGCCTTGCGCGAGGAGAGCGGGACGGACGCGCCCGAGGGCGCGACGAGCTCGAACTCGCCGAAGAGACGGAGCTGGTAGGAAGCGGCGGAAGCGTCGTTTCGATTCATGATTGGTCGTCCATGTCACGAAGGCAGTCGGAGACGGCGGCGATCAGTTCCTGGCGGCGGACGGCGCGCGAGACGCGCCTGCAGGTCGGGACGGCGGCGAGCTTTTCGGCGATCGGGCTTCCCGGCTCGGCGAGGACGATCGTCCGCCGCGCGAGGCGGGGATGCTCGCGCTGGAGCGTGCGGAGGAGCTCGGCGCCGTCCACGCGCGGGAGGGCCGGATCGAGGACCAGAACGTCGAACGCGCCGGCGCGGATCTTGTCGATCGCCTGCTCGTAGCGCGACGCCGTGTCGACGTGCAGCAGGACGCTTTCGAGGATCCTCTGCACCAGGCCGCGCGTCGCCGGCTCGGCGATGACGACGAGGATTCGATTCGATGCGACTCCCTTTCCGCTCACGGAGCCATCATCGGAATCGCTCGTCACGCTCCCGTTAGCCGGGCGTTACTCCGCCGTCAAAAACGAACGATCGCTATAATGCCCGCGACTTCCCGCGGTCCATCCGGAGATTTCGCTGATGATTCGACTGCTCGCCGCTCCGCTCGTTCTCTCGCTCGCGCTCGCCGCCGCGCCGCTCCTCGCGCAGGACGCTCCGTCCGCCGGGGCCCCGATCGCCTCTCCGTCGGCGTTTCTCGGCATCGACATCGGTGCCGACCGGCAGCTCGCCGATTACCATCAGATCGCGTCCTACTTCCGGATGCTCGACGGCGCCTCCGGCCGCGTCCAGCTCGTCGACCTCGGTCCCACGACGCTGGGGAACCCGATGCTCATGGCGGTGATCTCCTCCGAGGAGAACATCCGGAACCTCGAGCGGATCCGCGAGATCGCCGTGCGCCTCGCCGACCCGCGGGGACTCGATGATGCGGCGATCGAGGCGCTCGCCGAAGAAGGACGCGCGATCGTCATCGTCACGTGCAACATGCACTCGACCGAGATCGCCTCGTCGCAGATGGCGATGGAGTGGGCGTACGCGCTCGCGACGGCCGAGGATGCCGAGACGCGCTTCCGCCTCGACAACGTCGTCCTCCTTCTCCTCCCTTCGCTGAACCCGGACGGGCAGATCATGGAGACCGAGTGGTACCGGAAGCACCTCGGAACGAAGTACGAGGGCGGCCGAATGCCGTGGCTGTACCACCACTACGTCGGCCATGACAACAACCGCGACTGGTTCATGCTCACACAGAAAGAGACGCGGCACCTGACGCGGGCGATCTATCACGAATGGTTCCCGCAGGTGTTCGTCGACGAGCACCAGATGGGGAGCACCGGCCCGCGGATGTTCATCCCTCCTTTCTCCGATCCGATGGATCCCGACGTTCATCCGCTGATCTGGCGCGAGATCAACCTCATCGGCTCGAACATGGCCATCCGGCTCGAGGAGCAGGAGAAGGCGGGGATCATCTACGGCTACAGCTTCGACGCGTACTGGGTCGGCGGGACGCGCAACACGGGGTGGTGGAAGAACATCACCGGTCTTCTGCTCGAAGTCGCCTCGGCGCGGATGGCGTCGCCGCTCGAGATCCATCCGAGCGAGCTGCGCGGCGGGCGAAAGGGACTCGTCGAGTACAAGCCGCAGATCAACCACCCGAATCCGTGGCCGGGCGGCGTCTGGACCCTGCGCGACATCATGGAGTACGAGCGGATCGCCTCGGACGCGCTCCTCGAGATCGTCGCCGAGCGCCGCGTCGATTTTCTGCGGAACCTCGCCGATCGCGCGCGGGCCGCGATCGCGATGGCGGAGCCGCGGGAGGCGTACCTGATCCCGGTCGATCAGCGCGATCCCGCGACGGCGCGGCGCCTCGCATTCCTCATGGCGGACCACGGCGTCGAAGTCATCGAGGCGAAGAGCGGCGACTATTGGATTCCGCTCGCGCAGCCCTACGGCCTTTTCGTCCGCGAGATGCTCGAGCCCCAGCGGTATCCCGAGACGCGGCTCACCGCCGGCGCGGACATTCTGCGGCCGTACGACGTCGCCACCTGGACGCTCCCGCTGATGATGGGCGTCGAAGTCGAGCGCGCGCTCATGCCCGCGTACGTCGACGGGAGCAAAGTCGTGGCGCCGATCACGCAGCGCGCCATCCTTCCGCCGGTCGAGGCGGTGCCGCTCACGCCCGCGCCGTGGTACGCGCTCCTCCCGCGCTCGCCCGAGAATGCGCGCGCGGTCAACGCCGCCCTCGACTCGAAGGGGACCGTCGTCGTCTCGATCGAGGAGGCGCACGATCTCGCGCAGGCGCCGGTGCCGGTCGAATTTCCCCGCGGGACGGTGTGGCTGGACGCGACCGCCGCCGCCGCGGCGACAGACGAAGCGGCCCGCGGCGGCGTCGACCTCATTCCCGCGACCGCCGCGCCCGAATCCGCAAAGCGTCTTCGCGCGCCGCGCGTCGGTCTGTACAAGCCGTGGACCGCGTCGATGGACGAAGGATGGACGCGGTGGCTCCTCGAGCAGTACGGGTTCGACCTCACTTCGCTCGAGAACGCCGACATCCGCCGCGCCGAAAAGGACGGAGGGCGCGCGCTACGCGAGCGGTTCGACGTGATCATCCTCCCGGATCTCGATCCGGAGGTGATCACGGACGGACGAACGCGACGATCGGGCAGTGCCGGTCCCGGCCTGCCGCCGGAGTACGCTGGTGGCCTCGGGCGTGAGGGGACCGCCGCACTGCGCGGATTCGTCGACGGAGGAGGCACCCTGATCGCGTTCGACTCGTCCACCGCGTGGGCGATCGAGCATCTCGGGCTTCCCGTGCGCAACGTCCTGGCGGACGTGAAGTCGTCGGAGTTCGAGAATCCCGGCTCGCTGCTCCGGGCGATCGTCGAGCCGGACGCGCCGCTCACGGCCGGTCTTCCCGGCGAGGTCGCGATCTTTCTCGACGACTCGATCGCCTTCGAGACCTCGCCCGCTCCTCCCGGCTCGCGGCGATGGGTCCTGCTCACGTACCCGAAGGACGGCCGCGACATTCTCCTCTCCGGCTGGATCGACGGCGCGGAGATGCTCGAACGGAACGCGGCCGCCGTCGCCCTCGAGTGGGGCCGCGGCAAAGTCGTCCTCTTCGGCTTCCGCCCGCAGCATCGCGGCCAGACCCACGCGACGTTTCCGCTGCTGTTCGATGCGATTTACTGGTCGGTGGCTGGTCGTTAGTCGTCAGTCGTCAGTTTTCAGGTTGTCAGTTGCCGGTTGTGCCGACTTGCTGACGACTGACGACTGACGACTGACGACTGAAAAAATCACATCTCCATCCCGAGTAGGTCACAGATCATCTCTCCGAGCACCTTCGACATCTCGACGTGAAGGAGGGGGATCTCCAGCGCGGCGAGGACGTGGAGAGCGGTCTCGCGGCCGAGCCGGAGAATGTTCTGGTAGAAGAGGTAAATGACCGTGCCGTCGAGCGACTCGGACTCCTGCCGGTACATGCGCGAGCAGGCGCCGTAGGCGGCGCGGCGATCTTCCCAGAGCGCCGTGAGGCGCGCGCGGGCTTCGATGATGCGCTCGACCTCGAACGAGGCGGCGATCAGATCCGCGGAGCGCTCGAAGAGGAGCGCGACGAACGCGTCGCGGTGGTAGGGCGAGACGATCTCGTCGTCGAGGAGGGCGTGCGCGCTGCGGTCCGCGATGAAGAGGTACAGGCAGACGATCTCCTCGATCGCGGCGCCGGTCTTCCGGTGATCCGTCGAGCGAAGTGTCTCGCAGAGATCGCCGTCTCTTCCTTCGACGGCCATGCGGACGATCGTGCGGCTGAGCGCTTCGGCCTTCTGTTCGACGATGGACTCGACGTCGATCGAGCGGCGATGCGGGCGGAACGTCAGGGTCTGAGCTTCCATGAGGCCTCCATTCGCCTGCAACGATAGGAGGGGCTCGTCAGGGTCGCGTTACGCGCGCCGTTATCTCCGCGTCAAAAAGCGGGGCGTCAATCCTCGGGCACGAGACGGACCGCATCGTTCAGGATCCAGAGCGGCCCGACCAGAAGGTGGACGAAGTTCCTGAAGAAAGCCGGCTTCCGTTTTTCGAACACGCCGTGGCCGACGAACTGGAGGACCCACCCGAGGACGAACAGGGCGACGTGAATCCAGAAAGGAACGAAAAGCGCCGCCGCCCACATCGCCAGGGAGACGACCAGCATGATCGCGCCGAACCTCCAGTCGGCGGCGAAGTACCAGATCGAGGCGGCGGCGATGAGGACGAGCGCCAGATCGAGGCGCAGCTCACTCGTGCGCACGAGGACGACCTCCGCCAGCAGGCCGAAGAGGGAAAACATGATGAGCGGAATCCCGACCCGGTGACACCACTTGTTCCCCGCCGTCCGGTGATAGGCGGCGTAGTCGGCGAACATCGGCGCGAGCGCAGCCATGGCGGATGTATCGTACGCCACCCTCCCGCCGAGCGGGATGCTTGGACGGCGCGCGTCCTCATCGTAAGCTCCGCGCGATGCCTCCCCGTCGGCCGCAGGTCCTGATTCTCGGAGGAGGGTTCGCGGGCCTCAACGCGGCCCGGAAGCTCGCCCGCGCCCCGGTCGACGTCACGCTGGTCGACAGACGGAATCACCACCTCTTCCAGCCGCTCCTCTATCAGGTCGCCGCGGCCGCTCTCAACGCCTCCGACATCGCGACGCCGATCCGCTCGATCCTCCGGAAGCAGAAGAACGCGCGCGTCTTCCTCGGCGAGGCGACCGAGATCCTCGCCGGGGAGCGGAAGGTGCGGTTCCGGCGCGGAGCCGTTCTGCCGTACGACTACCTGATCGTCGCGACGGGCGCGACGCACTCGTACTTCGGCCACCCGGAATGGGAGCGGACGGCCCCCGGCCTCAAGACGATCGAGGACGCCCTGGAGATCCGGAGACGCGTCCTGCTCGCCTTCGAGGCTGCCGAGCGCGAGCCCGATCCCGCCGCACGGCGCCCCTGGCTCACGTTCGTCGTCATCGGCGGCGGCCCGACGGGAGTCGAGCTCGCGGGAGCCTTCGCCGAGATCGCCCTCTACGCGATGCAGCGCGACTTCCGCATCATCGACCCGAGGGAGGCGAAGATCGTTCTGATCGAGGGGCTCCCGCGAATCCTTCCGACATATCCCGAAACGCTCTCGGAGAAGGCGAAGCGGCAGCTCGAGTCGTTCGACGTCGAAGTGCGCACGGGTCAACTCGTCACGTACGTTGACGAGAACGGCGTCTCGATCGGCGAGGAGCGGATCGAGGCGAAAACCGTCATCTGGGCGGCAGGCGTGCAGGCGTCGCCGCTGGCGCAGACGATCGGCGGTCCGCTCGACAAGGCGGGGCGGATCGAGGTTTCCCCCGATCTCTCCGTTCCCGGGCGGCCGGAGATCTTCGTTGTCGGCGATCTCGCGGCGATCGAACAGGGCGGCCGCCCCGTTCCCGGCGTCGCGCAGGCGGCGATTCAGGAGGGGAAGCACGCCGCGCGGACCATCGCTCGTGAGATCGGCGGGCGGCCGCGGATGCCGTTCCGCTATCGCGACAAGGGATCGCTCGCCACGATCGGCCGCGCCGCCGCCGTCGCGGACCTCGGCAGGGTCCGCCTCTCCGGCTGGATAGCCTGGGCGGCCTGGCTCGGGATCCATATCTTCTTCCTGATCGGGTTTCGCAACCGCTTGCTCGTTCTCCTCGAATGGGCCTGGGCATACGTCACGCGAAAGCGCGGCGCCCGTCTGATCACGGGAGGGACACCCGGCGAGCTCGGGCTGACGGACGATCACACGACATGACGCCGTTGCGGTTTCTCTGGCGATGCGGCCGCGCCCTCGTGTGGTTCGTCGCCGCCAGCGTTCGGGTCATGCGCCGCGCTCCCGCCACGGGCGTCGATCACGATCTGACGCATCTCTACGCGAGCACGCTTTCCCAAGGCTTCAAGCGGATTTTTCGGCTCCGGCACGAGGTTCGCGGCGCCGGCCGGCTGTCGTCGCATCAGCCCTGCGTCTACCTCGCGAATCACCGCAGCAACCTCGACGTGATCACGATGTGCGAGATCCTGCCGCATCGCACCGTGGTGATCGGCAAGCGCGAGATGCGGAAGATCCCGCTGCTCGGACGGATCTTCGAACGGGGCGGGAACGTGCCGATCAACCGTCGCGATCCCGACGAAGCCCGCGCCGCGATCGAGGCGGCCGAGCGGAAGCTGCGCGACGAGCGCGTCTCGATCTTCATGTTCCCCGAGGGGACGCGGAACCATGGACGGCTGCTGCCGTTCAAGAAAGGGGCGTTTCATCTGGCGCGGAACGCCGGCGTTCCGATCGTGCCGCTCGTGTGCGCCGTCACGCCGGGGTGGATGCGCGGGGGGCGGCTGTGGCTCGCGCCGGAGGTCGACGTGCTCATCGAGGTGCTCCAGCCCGTCGAGTCCGGGACGGACGAGGTCGACGCTCTGATCGAGGAGACGCGCGACCGGATGGCGGACGCGCTGGCGCGACTCGAAGAGGAGGTCGCTCGCCGCGGCGCGGAGCGGAGTCAGCCGTGACGCGGGCGCACCGATTGCACTCCCACGGATCAGATCGCGTACCACGATTTTGGGGGGAGGCGCATGGAATTCGAGATCGAGCGGACGATTCTGCGCGGCGGTGCTGCTTCGGGTAACGGAGACGGCGTCGAGCGCTTCGTGCAACGCGGACGCGACGCCGATGACGCCGTCCGCCGCTTCCTTTCGCGTGACCGCTCCGTTCTGACGGGCGATCTCGTCACCTACGGCAACGAGGTCCTCGGCACCGCGAGCAACGGCGACAGTCTCTATCTGCTGCGGATGCACTGCGTCGCGGAGAACTGAGTCGTCGGTCGCCAGTCGCCCGGTCGTCGGTCGCCGGAAGCATGTCATCCCATATGGAAGCGTCGTCATCCTGAGGAGCGAGGCGACACTGCGTCGCTGTCGCTCCTCAGTGCAGGCTCCGGATCTCCTCAGCTGCGGCTCAGACTCGCGACGTCGTGCCGAATCGAGACGCGGCTGAGGAGATCCTTCGCTCACACCCACTCACCCGCCTCGCTCAGGATGACTGCATCCTGCGAAAACCAACGAACAACGAACAACGAACAACGAACAACGATCACCGAACGACGACCGGCGCGTAGATCGCAACGTCGTGCTTGGGTATGTACTGCGCCGCCGGTGCGTCGGTCGAGCGCCGGAGCCCCGCACTCCAGAGCCACGTCTCGTCGAGCTCCTCGACGCGACCCCGTGCCGCGCGTCCCTCACCCCGCACGACCTCGATTCGTTTGAGACCTTCTCCGCCGCGGGTCCACGTCCGCTCCGGAAACAGAAGCGCCTCCGCGAACTCCGCGTCGACGGGAGCCCGCGAGGTGCCTTCGACGTGCAGCGAGAACGAGCAGCGCACGGGATCCTTCGTCGGGCGCCGCGCGGACAACGCGAAGGTCGGGTCTTCGGCTCCGTCGGACTCGATGGCGATCGTCGCCGTTCCGTACGGCATCCCGAAAGCGGCGCGCGCCTCCACCGCGAGCGCCGCACTCGTCGCGTCGACGCTCAAATACCACGTTCCCCGCAATCCCTCCGCGTCGCGAACGGGCGTCCGCAGCTCGATCTGAAAGAAGCGCTGCAGAGGGAGCGGGCCGATCGAGCCGTCGGCGACTTCGAACGCGGAAAGGGTCACCCACCACTTCCCGTCGACGAGGAGCAGCTCGAGCTCCGGCGGCACGACCGGACGCAGAGCCTCGTCCGACACGGGGAAATGAAGCGCGAGGACATTGCGCCACGTCTGGCGCGTCAGCGGAAGGGTCTCGGGGCCGGTCATGGCCCCCCTCGAGGCAAGAAGCAGGCCGCGGCCGGCCTGTATGAAATCTGGAACTCCCGTCCGTCCCGTGGACGAATCTCGGAAGGACGCCGGAAAACGAAATCCCTAAGTCATGTCGATTGTTGGGATT
Organism: Thermoanaerobaculia bacterium; assembly: GCA_050745405.1. Lineage (GTDB taxonomy): Bacteria > Acidobacteriota > Thermoanaerobaculia > Gp7-AA8 > Gp7-AA8 > JBOGJQ01. The sequence continues at coordinate 21,338 of JBOGJQ010000123.1, forward strand.
GGGCGATCGATGCCCGACGCGTCTCGTGGCGCGACGCTTGCGAAATCGAACGAACGTCCAATCACAACCGGAGGATCCCCAATATGTCGGCCGACCAGAACCCTTCGCAGCACGCGCCGCGTCCCAGCCGCCGGAAGTGCGAGCGCATCCGGCTCGAGGAGCCGATTCGCGCGCAGCTCGGCGGCACGCCCGTGACGCTCAACGACGTCAGCATGTCGGGCGCGGGCGTGGAGCATCAGAACTCGCTGCAGGTCGGGGCGAAAGGCCGGCTGAGTTTCGCGTGGAACGGCGAGACGATCAACGTCTCGTGCACGGTCCTCCGCTGTAAGCTCGTCGGATTCGTGACCGGACGCGATCGGGCAGCGGTGTACGCGACCGGCGTCGCCTTCGATGGTGCCGACGTCACGCCCGATCACCCGATCCGGCAGATGATCGAGGCGTGTGTGCGGCGGGCGCTCGACGAGCAGATCGCGAACGCGCGAGGCACGGGCAGCCACGCGCCGCTTCTCCAGGGCGACGGCAAGAAGGCTTCGCGCGACGCGGGCTACATCAGCCTCCGGTTCGACAAGGGACGGTGGCGGAAGGCGAAAACGCAGAATCCGGAGCAGCCCGCGGAGGGATTCACCGTCCGCGCTGCCGAAGACCCGGACCAGCTCGACCTTCTCTGCGCCCTCTACGAGAAATCGGAGGACGCGATGCGCACGATGATCCGCCTCCTCGCGCAGCTGAGCGTGATGGAGGGAAGCGACGAGTCGCACCGTCGCTATATCCCCTGAGTGGTTCCGAAGACCGGGGCGTTCCTCCTCCTCCTTCCGCCCCGGTCTTCGGCAGCCCTCACGTGCGCGAGAGCGCTTCCACCTCGCGCCGCGCTTCTTCCCCACTCTCTTCGAGCAGTTCCGGATCGGCGCGGAGCCCCGACAGCCGCAGGCGCCCGCGCCGGAGCTCCCGCTCCTTCAT
>JBOGJQ010000124.1:0-6323 GCA_050745405.1 Thermoanaerobaculia bacterium
CATACATTCGATACCGCTCGCGCCACAGGCGCACGGTCGGGCAGCTCACCCCAAACAGGCTCGCAACCTTCGTCACCGTATACCGTCCGTCCAACGCCGCCAGCGCCATCTCTTCTCGCCAGTCCACAATCGTCCTCTCTCTGAACGCCATCTCCCCTCCTGCGATGTCGTTCCCCTATCGCGGTGGAAAGGATCAACCCGGACATATCCGGATAGGATCTACCCGGACCGAACACCGACGACTGACGACTGACGACTGACGACTGACGACGAACAACAACGAAGAACGAACAACGAGTACAATCCGCAAAACCCATGACCACCCCCCCGCCCCCGGCATTCGGTGCGGATCGCGTTGCCGTCGCGCCCGACGGCACGGTCGTTCTGACTTCGCGCTTTCAAAAGGGGTGGGACGGCCCGAAGGACAACGGCCTCGTGCACGCCGCGTTTCCGGGGACGTGCGTCCGCTGGAACGACGCGATGTTCGAAGTCGTCGCGGTAGAGGCCCTTCCCGTCGGCGTCCGCTACCGCCTGCGCCCGTGGGATGAAGCGAACGTGATCCGGACGGTCGCGGACTACGACGAGGCGAGCGAACGGCACCGGAATGCCGAACGCGTGAAGGAATCGGAGCGCGCCACGTTCCAGCGGCTGTCAATCCCTCTCTCCATCCTGGTCGGCAACCTTCCGGGCGAGGTGCAGGAGCGGATCGGGAGCGAGATGGGCGTGCTCGCGCATCGGATGACGATCACCGGCCTCGTGCCGCTGTTCGCGGCGGGCACCGTTTCCCTCGTTTTCGTTCTCGCGCAGACGGCCGGCGCCCCCAGTCCCGTGCCCGCTCCCCTGCTCCTTCTCGGCCTGTATTTCTTCGCCGAGTCGTGCGTCCGCTTCGCCCTCGCGTTCATCAAGGAGGAGCCGGCCGGAACGCTCTTCACCGCCGTGCCCTACGTCGTCTGGCAGGCGATCGCCGGCGCCGGGAAGCCGAAGAAGCCGCGTCCCCAGATCGCCCCCGAGCCGTCCGTCGCCGAGCGCGATGCGTACGCGCTTCGCGAGCCGGTCCTCGCGCTGCTTTCGCCGGAGGAGCAGCTCGCCCTCCGCGAGCGATACGGATTCGATCCGGTCCGCTGGGGGCGCCGGACAGCCGCCGTGTTCCTCCTGTTCTCTGCTGCGGGCGCCTGGACGGCGGCCGGATCGATCGAGAACGTCGGCGGAGTGGTCGCGTTCGCCGTCGCCGCCTACGTCGCGGTCGAGCAGGTGCTCCGGCTGATCCGCCTCGCCTCGCACCAGCCGGCGGGAAGCGTTTTCGGCTGGCTGGTCCGGCCCCTCGTCGCGGGTCTTCTTTCCCGGACGGAGAGCGGGTAGCATGAGCGGCCATGCGGTCCGTCATCGCAGCCACGGGGAGCTTCATCCCGCCGCAGCGCGTGGAGAACGCCGCATTTCTCGCGAGTGATTTCCGGTCGACGGACGGGACCCGGTTCGAGAAGACGAACGAGCAGATCGTCGCCCAGTTCGAGGCGATCACCGGGATCCGGGAGCGCCGCTACGCGAGCGACGACCTGCTGACCTCGGACATGGCGGCCGCGGCGGCGCGGTGCGCGCTCGGCTCCTCCGGCATCGACCCCGAAAGCCTCGATGCGATCATCGTCGCCCACAATTTCGGCGACGTGCGTCCCGGATCGCGCCGTCCCGACATGGTCCCCTCGCTCGCGGCGCGCGTGAAATACCAGCTCGGCATCCGTAACCCCGCCTCGGCGGCCTGGGACCTCGTTTTCGGCTGTCCGGGATGGCTCCAGGGCGTTCTTCAGGCGCATGCGATGATCCGCGCCGGCGACGCGAAGCGCGTCCTCGTCATCGGCGCGGAGATCCTTTCGCGCGTGTCCGACCCGCACGACCGCGACAGCATGATCTACGCGGACGGCGCGGGGGCGACCGTGATCGAAGGGCGCGACACGAACGACGAGGTCGGGATTCTGGCGCACACCGTCCGCTCCGACACGGTCGATCACCTGAAGATGCTCGTCATGGCGCAGTCGTATCACCCCGACGCGCTCGGCGACGAGCTGTATCTGAAGATGGAGGGACGGAGGCTCTACAAGTACGCGCTCCAGACCGTCGCGAGCGCGGTGAAGAGCTGCCTCGACCGCGCCGGGATCGCGCTCGCGCAGGTCAAGAAGATCCTGCTCCACCAGGCGAACGAGAAGATGGACGAGGCGATCGCGGCGGCACTGTACGACCTCGAAGGGAGACCTGTGCCCGAGGGTGTGATGCCGATGACGATCGCGACGCTCGGCAACAGCTCGGTCGCGACGATCCCGACGATGCTCGACCTGATCCTCCGAGGCCAGCTCGAGGGCCATTGCCTCGAGAGCGGCGACCTCGCGGTCTTCGCCTCGGTCGGCGCCGGAATGCATGTCAACGCGTTCGTGTATCGTTTCCCGTGATGCCAGAGACCACGGACGCCATTCCCCACCACCCCGTTTTCACGACCGACCGGAGCTTCGCCCAGCTCGGGCTGAGCGAGCCGGTCCTCCGCTCGATCCGCGACGTCGGCTTCGAGCACCCGACGCCGATCCAGGCGGCCGTCATCCCGGTCGCCCTCGAGGGGCGCGACCTGATTGCCCTCGCGCAGACCGGCTCCGGCAAGACCGCCGCGTTCGTCATCCCGCTCGCCGAGAGGCTCACCCACGGCGGCGGCACGCGCGCGATCATCCTCTCCCCCACCCGCGAGATCGCCCTCCAGACCCAGGCGTTCATCGAGCTCTTCGGGCGCAGCCACGATCTGACCGCCGCCTGCCTCATCGGAGGCGTGAAGATGCAACCGCAGCTCGATGCGCTCCGCAAAAAGCCCGATGTCGTCGTCGCCACGCCGGGGCGCCTGCTCGACCACATCGAGCGGCGGTCGATCCGCGTCGACGCGGTCGACGAGCTCGTCCTCGACGAAGGCGACCACATGCTCGACCTCGGATTTCTGCCGCAGGTCCGCAAGATCGTGCAGAAGCTCCCGCCGGTGAGGCGCACGATGATGTTCTCGGCGACGATGCCGTCCGCGATCGAGGAGCTCGCGCGGACGCTCCTCCGCGACCCCGTCCGCATCGACGTCACGCCGAAGGGCCGCGCCGCCGTCGGGATCAGCCACCGCCTCTACGTCGTCCGTCCCGAGGACAAGCGGAAGTGTCTGCTGGCGCTGCTCCATCAGGAGCTCGGGTCGACGCTCGTCTTCACGCGCCGCAAGGTCGACGCGGAGTGGCTCTACCACATCCTCGAGCGGCAGGGGCACCCGGTCGCGCGCATTCACGCCGACCGCTCCCAGAGCAAGCGCGTCTCCGCGCTCGAACAGTTCCGCGAAGGCTCGCACCGGATCCTCGTTGCGACGGACATCGCCGGCCGCGGCATCGACGTCCCGGGCATCCAGCACGTGATCAACTTCGACCTCCCGGAGAACGTCGAAGATTACGTGCACCGCGCCGGCCGGACGGCCCGCGTCGATCTCGAGGGAATCGTCTCCTCGATCGCCTCGTGGCAGGACCTCATCATGGTGAGGACGATCGAGAAGGCGCTGGGACACGAGATCCCGCGCTGCACCGTCCCCGGCGTGGAGCCGTGGACCGAGGGACCGAAAAAGCCGGCGCGGCGGCGCTCGCGGCTTTGAGTCGGGAGTCGGGAGTCAGGACTCGCGAGTCGTCGCGCCCACCGGAACCGGCGTGAGCCAGCCGTAGCGGTCCTCGACCTTCCCCGCGACGTAATCGAAGAAGTGCGTCTGGATGCGCTCCGTGATCGGCCCGCGGCGCCCTGCACCGACCGGAATCCGGTCGATCGAGCGGACCGGCGTCACCTCGGCCGCGGTCCCGGTGAAGAACACTTCGTCCGCGATGTAGAGCGCCTCGCGCGGGATGAGGCACTCCTCGACCGGATAGCCGAACTCGCGCGCGATCGTGATCGCCGAGTCGCGCGTGATTCCCGGCAGGACGGACGCGCCGAGCGGCGGCGTTTTGATCTTCCCGTCGCGGACCACGAAGATGTTCTCGCCCGAGCCTTCGGAGACATACCCGGAGACGTCGAGCCCGATGCCTTCCGCGTAGCCGTCGATCCCCGCCTCGGAGCGGATCAGGATCGAGTTCATGTAGTTCGCCGTCGCCTTCGCCATCGCGGGGAAGGTGTTCGGCGCCATGCGCGACCACGACGAGATCCGCACGTCGACGCCGTTCTCGATGGCGTCGTCGCCGAGGTACTTCCCCCACTTCCAGGCGCCGATGAGGACGTCGACGGGGCACTTCACGGGGTGGACACCGAGCGAGTAGAAGCCGCGGTAGACGAGCGGCCGGATGTAGCAGTCCTCGAAATCGTTCGCCACGATCAGATCGAGGCAGGCCTGCTCGAATTGTTCGATCGTGATCGGGAGTTCGAACCTGTAGATCTTCGCGCTGTCGAAGAGGCGGCGCGCGTGATCGTGGAGGCGAAACACCGCCGGCCCCTTCTCCGTCTTGTAGCAGCGGATCCCCTCGAAGACCGCCGACCCGTAGTGGAGAGCGTGGGTGAATACGTGGATCTTCGCGTCCGCGAAGTCCACCATCCGGCCGTTCATCCAGACTTTCTTGACGTCCTCGAAAGGCATGGGATCTCCTTCGCTGGGAGTCGGACGGAGCGGACGCCCGGGCGAGTATAGGTGTCGCCGATTTTCGAAGTCAAAGGCCTGATAGAGTCCGCGCGATGGACCCTCGGGGACGCCACGTTCTGATCACGGGAGCCTCGAGCGGCATCGGGCGGACGGCGGCCCTGGCGCTCGCGCGGCGGGGCGCGCGGCTGACGCTCGCGGCACGCCGCGGGCCGGAGCTCGAGAAGGCCGCCGCGGAATGCCGGGCCGCAGGTGCCGCCGCGTGCGCGGCGATCACGGCGGACGTCTCCCGGCGCGACGAGTGTTCCCGCCTCGTGCGCGAGGCCGAAGCGGCGAACGGCCCCGTCGACGCCGTGGTGAACAACGCCGGCTTCGCGATCTTCGACGCGATCGCCGAGGCGCGGGCCGAAGAGCTCGAGAACATGATGCAGACGAATTACTTCGGCACCGTCTGGTGCACCCAGGCGGTCCTGCCGGGGATGCTCGCGCGGGGCGAAGGCGCGATCGTGAACGTCGCCTCGATCGCGGGGCTCATGGCGTATGCGCGCATGGGCGGCTACTGCGCGACGAAGTTCGCGGTCACGGGCTTCACTGAGGCGCTCCGGGCGGAGGTCATCGACCGCGGCGTTTCCGTGTCGCTGATCTGTCCCGGAACGACGGAGACCCCGTTCTTCGAAAAGGCGGAGCGGGGGAAGATGCCGGCCGCGTCGCGCCTCCTGCTCGCGATCCCGCCCGAACGCGTCGCGACGGCGATCGTCCGCGCGATCGAGACCGGCCGCGCGCGCACGGTCCTCCCTCTGCTCGCCGCGTTCTACGCGCGCTTCAACGCGATCCTTCCCGGTCCGGCACAGTTCCTGATGCGCCAGGTCTCCCGCTGGATCGAAAGGAGATCTCGTTGAGGAGAAGCTCGCCCGTCACGTTCGCGACCATGGCCGTGATCGCGGTCGTTTTTCTCCTCGAGGTGCTCGCCGGCGGATCGCGCGAGATCCCCGTCCTCGTCAGCCTCGGCGCGATCGTCCCCGGTCTCTTCGAGCGCGGCGAATACTGGCGCCTCCTCGCCGCGATGTTCCTCCATATCGGCTTCCTCCACCTCGCGGTGAACCTCTGGGCGCTCTACCAGCTCGGCGGCGTGTTCGAGCTCCTGTTCGGATCGCGGCGGTTCGCGCTGACGTATTTCGGGTCGGGGCTGGTCGCGTCGATCGCGAGCGCGATGCTCACGCGCGGCGTCGCGGCGGGCGCGAGCGGCGCGATCTTCGGGATTCTCGGCGCGCTGATCCTCGCGATCCGGCGGTCGCCGCGATTCCGCCACGCCGCATGGAGCCGAGGCCTCGTCCAGCAACTCGTCCTCTGGGCCGGCATCAACATCGTGATCGGCTTCACCGTACCGGGCATCGACAACGCCGCGCACATCGGCGGCTTCGTCACCGGGTTGCTCCTCGGACTCGTCCGGCACGACGTTCCTCCGCCGCCGCCGGGAGAGATGGTGATCGAGTCGAGGGCGGAGGACGGATCTAGTAGCTAGGAGCTAGTAGCTCGTAGCTAGTAGCTAGTAGCTAGTAGCAGTAGGTACGTACTGGATACCAGCTACTAGTTGTCGCGTCTCAGGAGGTTGTTCTCACCTGCCAGGCGGCTAATCGGTGGATTGTAGCCGAGCGCTGAGTGACGGCGGTGGTTGTTGTAGAAGTGAGTGAAACGCGAAAGCGCGCGCCGGCGG
>JBOGJQ010000125.1:0-2884 GCA_050745405.1 Thermoanaerobaculia bacterium
TGCTACGCCGTGTTCCGCACGATCGTCCGTGACCGCACCGCAGCCGCGACGCCGCTCCGAGCCCGCGTCGCGCCGCTCGGCTGACCCCACCGGCGCCCTCGCGCACCCCCCGTCGCCCGGCGCGAATTGATATCGTCCGGCGCGCGCGAAAATGCGCCAGGAGCCGTGATGCGCCGTTTCGCTTTTCTTTCTCTGTTCCTCGCGGTCGCCGCCGCGGCGGCCGAACTGCCCGCCTGGCGGCTCGATCCGCGCGTGCAGCCGATCTCGCAGGCGGTTCACCTCCGCCTCGATCCCGCGGCCGACGTCTACGACGGCGCCACCGGAATCGCGCTGCACGTCACCGCACCGGCCGAGGCGTTCCGCCTTCACGCCGAGGAGATGACGATCGAGTCCTTGCGGCTGTCGCGGGAGGGGAGGGAGATCCCGGCCGAGTACGAGGCGGGGGAGCGCGCGATCCTGCACGTCCGTCCCGGCGAGCCTCTCGTTCCCGGCGTTTACCTTCTCGAAATCGAATTCTCGAACGAGTACGACCGCCGCGCCGTGGGCCTCTACAAGATGATGGCGGGCGAGGAGCCGTATCTCTTCACGCAGTTCGAAGCGGTCGACGCGCGGAAGGCGTTCCCGACGTGGGACGAGCCGGGCTTCAAGTACCCGTGGCAGCTCACGATCACGGCGCCGAAGGATCTCGAGGTCGTGACGAATACGCCCGCGGTGGAGGAATCGCTCGCCGGCGAGTGGAGGACGATCCGCTTCGCGACCACGAAGCCGCTGCCCAGCTATCTCGTCGCGATCGCGGTTGGTGAGCTGGAGCGGACGCCGATCGAGGGGATGGGCGTTCCCGGCAGCATCTGGTCCGTCGAGGGAACCGGTCACCTCACGGCGCTCGCAGCCGAGGCGATCCCGCCGATCCTCGCGGCGCAGGAGCGGTACTTCGGATCGAAGTACCCGTACCAGAAGCTCGATTTCATCGCGATCCCGGAGTACTGGCCCGGCGCGATGGAGCACCCCGGCGCGATCACGTTCTCGGATGGCATTCTCCTTCTCGACCCGGAGCGCGCGACGTTCGCGCAGCGGCGGACGCTCGCGCGCGTCGTCTCGCACGAGCTCGCGCACCAGTGGTTCGGCAATCTCGTGACCATGGAGTGGTGGGACGATCTCTGGCTCAACGAGTCGTTCGCCGACTGGCTGGGTGACAGGATCGTCGACGAGCTCTATCCCGAGTTCCGCCTCGGCATGCGCGAGATGGGGGCGATCAGCGGCATCATGATCGCCGACGCCCGCCCGTCCGCGGAGCCGATCCGCGCCGAGGTCGACGATCCGGAGAACGTGCTGATGCGCGTCGGCCTCGCCTACAACAAGGGGAAGGGCGTCCTCCGGATGATCGAACGGTGGGTCGGCGAGGACGCGTTCCGCCGCGGCGTCGTGCAGTACCTCGCCGAGAACGCGTGGGGCAACGCGACCGCGTCCGATTTCTCGCGCGCCCTCGCCCGCGAAAGCAATCCCGTGGTGCCGAAGGCGCTCGGCACGTTTCTCGAGCAGCCGGGGTATCCGATCGTCACTCTCGAGCCGCTCGGCGAGGGGCGCGTCCGCGTGACGCAATCGCGCTTCCACAACGCGGGCGTCGACGTGCCGCCGCTCCGCTGGATCGTTCCCGTCGGCGTTCGCTGGGAAGCGGACGGCGTGGTGGAGGAGACGACCATTTTTCTCGACGAGCCGTCGAAGATCGTCCGCCTCGCTCTTTCGGACATCGCGTGGATCCATCCGAACGTCGACGGGGTCGGCTACTACCGATGGACCATTCCTCAGGAGATGATGCTGGATCTCGCCTCGGCGGCATCCGAGCGCCTCACGGCTTCGGAACGGATCGCGTTCCTGGGGAACGTCTCCGCGCTTCTCGATGCGGGGCGGCTCGAGGGCGACGACCACGTCCGGATCGTCGAGCGCTTCGCGACCGATCCGGAGCCGCTGGTCGTCTCCGGTCTGATGCCGCACGTCGGGAAAATCCGGGCGACGTTCGTCACCCCGGAGCTCGAGGGCGCGTTCGCCGCATGGCTGCGGGAGACGTTCCGCCCCGTGCTCGACCGGATCGGGATGGCTCCGGCGGAAGGGGAAGACGAGGCGGTCACGCCGCTGCGCGCGCAGCTCATGGTGATGCTCGCCCGCGACGGTCGCGACGCGGAAGTCCTCGCGCGCGGTCGCGAGCTCGCGGCCGCCTATCTGAAGGATCCCTCTTCCGTTCCTTCGTCGCTCGCGGGCGTGGCCCTCGAGATCGCCGCGATCGAAGGAGATCGCGCGCTCTTCGATCTCTACCGCCGCCGCTTCGAGGAAGCCGCGACGCCGACCGAGAGAGAGCGCTTCCTCGAAGCACTCGGCGCGTTCGAGGATCCCGCGCTCGTCCAGGCCGCGCTCGCATACGCCCTGGACGGACCGCTTCGCCCGAACGAGATCTTCGAAATTCCGTTCGCCATCGCCGGCGACGACGAGGGCAGCGAGCGCTTCTTCGCGTGGGCGACCGCGAACTGGGACGAGATCACGGAGCGGATGCCGCCCTTCTCGCGGCCGACGCTCGCCTGGATGGGCGGCGGCTGCAGCGAAGAGCGCCTCGAGCGGACGATCGAGTACTTCGAGCGGCCCGACCGGCAGGTTCCGGGGATCGAACGGCAGCTCGAGCGCGTCGCCGATCAGGTGCGCGACTGCGTCCGCCTGCGCGCCCGCGAAGGCGAGGCCGTGGCGGAGTATCTGCGCGATTAAGGGAAGAGCACGAGCCCCCTCGCCTGCGTCGAATGGAGGAGGTCGAGGAACTTTCCGCGACCGATCTCTCTCGCGCCGAGCGCCTGCATGTGCGGCGTCATGATCTGGATGTCCATCCAGTCCAGCCCGCGCG
>JBOGJQ010000126.1:0-4871 GCA_050745405.1 Thermoanaerobaculia bacterium
GAAGACTGCGCGGGGGCGGGCGGCGACGCGAAACGGATCCGGCATCCGCGCGCCGTCGTGCGGTGGGCCCGCTTCGCCGGCGTGATCCTCTCGAGCACGCATCTGAAGCGCTATCTCGCCAGGAGCACGCCGGTGGAGCGACTCCTCGTCCTCGCCCTCTTTCCCCTGCACGCCGCGCTGACTCTCGGCGCCAAGCTCTACTTCTCGCTGGCCGGCCGTTCTGGGCCGAGATGAGCGTGGCGGCGCGCGTCCGTCCCGGTGTCGACGCTCGGTTGTTCGGCTCCACGGATCGCCAGCTCCCGCACGATCTGCGTGATCTGCGACTCGATTCGCCGAACACGCACGTTGAACGTGAAGAAGCCGACGAGCATCGCCAGGATGGCGAGATACGAGACGAGATCCGCGCCGCGCGCGATGCCCACCGCGCGTGCCGCCGCGACGGTGATCGCCGGCCAGCTGATCGCCGCCACGCCGGCGATCCATAGGGCGAGCCAGAAAACTCCGGCGACCGGAGTAAGCCGTTTGCGCGCGATCGCCACGATCGTCCACGTCGAGACGATCGACAGACCGAGAATCGCCGCGATTTGAAAAGGCGTCATCGCAACCACCGTCCCAGCAGGAAGTCCCACGCGATCCGGAACGCGCCGAGCGAACGCTGGCCCTTGCGACGCGAATAGTCCGTATAGCGGATCTCGACTGGCACTTCGACGTAACGGAGTCCCTTTCTCGCAATCTGATCGAGAATCTCGCTCGCGTGGGCCATGCCGTCGAGGCGGATGTCGAGCGCTTCCGCGGCTCGGCGACTCAAGCCGCGCAATCCGTTGTGCGTGTCCGTCACATGGATCCCCGAGACGAGCCGCGTGAACAGCACGCCCGCCCGGAGGATGAGTCGCCGGAACGCCGGAATCTCGTTCGGCTGGAGGAATCGCGAGCCGAGAGTCACGTCGGACTCACCGCGCACTAGCGGCTCGAGGAGTTTCGAGACGTCTTCGACCCGGTGCTGCCCGTCCGCATCGAAGGTCACCACGTAGCGGGCCCCGCGCGCCAGGGCATAGCGGATTCCGGTCTGGAGCGCCGCTCCCTGCCCCCGATTGATCACGTGCCGCAGTACCGTGGCCCCGGCTGCCGCCGCTTCCGTCGCCGTGGCGTCGTCGGATCCGTCGTCGACGACGATCACACGGAGATGCGCGCTCATCACGCTCCTGACGACGGCACCGATCTGCGACGCCTCGCGATACGCGGCGATCACGAGGAACGCGCTCGCGATCGGATCCGCGTTGCCGCCAGCCGGCGCAGCGCCGGAGGGGTTCGCCGATGACGGCCACTCTCTCAGGTTACCATAGCGCCTCATGCCGGAATCGACGATCGAGAGGCTCGAGAGCTCACGCTTCCCCCTGGCTCTCGCCGCGATCCTCGGCGCCTACCTCGTCGTCTCGATCGCCTACACGATCCGTCTCCCTCTCGTGATGGACGAGTTCCAGGGTGCCCGCGCCGTCTCCGATGCTGGACGGGGCGTTCCCTATCGCGATTACCTCCCGTACAAGACCGTTCTCGGCTATTACCTCCAGTGGCCGTTCCTCTCGATCGGCGCCGATCTCTGGACGCGGATGGTCGCGGTGAAGATCGCGATGGCAGCGCTCACCGCCGCCGTTCTCGGGGCGGTTTGCCTGCGCCTGCGCCGATGGCTCGACGACGCCGCGATCCTCCTCGCTCTGGCGGCTCTGGTATCGCATTCCACCTTCCTCGAGAGAAGCGCCGAGCTCCGCGTCGACATGCCGACGGCGCTCGCGGGAATTCTGAGTCTGACGGCGCTGCTCGCGCCCGCCGCCGGAGTGGCGGGGCTGCTGTCCGCCCTCGCGTTCTGCGTCTCCCAGAAGGGCGTTTACTACGTCGTGGCCGGCGGCGTCGCTCTTCTCGTCGCGGGAAGCGGTGCGCGATTCGAGCGCTGGCGGCCATCACTCCGGTTCTGGGCCGGCGCGGCGGCGGGTCTAGGCGCATACCTCGCCGCGTGGACCGCCGTCGCGGGTCCCGAGCCCGTCCTGCGCGCGACGTTCGTCCGACCTCAGCGCGTCGCCCTGGAACACATCTACGACATCCACGCCGCATTCTGGACGCAGACTCTCGAGCGGAATCCCGGCTTTTACGCCATCGCCGCGGCGTGTCTCGTCCTGGTCTTACGTGAGGGATGGCGGCGCGGCTCCTGGCGGATGCGGCTGGTCGGGTGTTACGCCGTCGTGCTCACGGTGCTGGCGGTCGCCCACCGCCAACCGTGGCCGTACTTCTTCGTCCTGTGGCTGCCCACCCTGTTCGTCGTCGTCGCCGTGGGCCTTCACCTTCTCAATCGTAAGCTGTTCCCCCGTCACCGGCGGCTGCTCGCGATCGTCGTCGTGGCCGTCGCTGTGGTGCTGCCGCTCATGCGCATCCCGATCGTCCTGCGGCGCGATTCGACACTGCAGAGAAACACTGTCCTTCTCGCTCGCCAGATGCTCGGGCCGTCCGACCGCTACTTCGCCGCGATCGCGATGATCTGGGATCGAGAGCAGCCGGTCCGCGAGCTCGAGTGGCTCGACGCACCGCGCCTTCGTCGCCTCCAGTCGTCGAGCGCGGCCGATCTCGAGATCACGCTTCGCGAGCTCAGGAGCGAGGCGCCCATCGTCATCCTGCTCAACTACCGGCTCCGCGAACTACCCGAAATCCTCCGCCGCCACCTTCGAGTGAACTACGCGCACTGGAGCGACTGCGTGTTCGTCTACGCTCCCGTCGTGACCGCGAAGGCGTTCGAGCTGGACCTGTCCGGGGCCTACCTGCTGCGCGCGAACCGAGCAGTCATGATCGACGGCCGCGCGACGGCGCCCGGCGAGGTCCGACGGCTGGCCGCGGGCCGCCACCGCGCCGATGCCCCGGCACCGTTCCGCCTTCAGCTGATCCCCGAAAACGCTCCGCCCCCCGCGCCGGACCGGCCGTGCCTCCGTCTCTTTCCGAACGTCTATGGCTTCTGAATGCCCAGGAACTCGATGCTCGGCGCGTGACTCGTCGAACGCCGTTCATTGGTGTAATGGACGATCTGGTCCTCGAACTGCTTGCGGACCAGATCGATTCGCTGGGTGGAGGAGAGAGGCGGCATAAGCGGGACGATTCTCGCACAGCGGCACAAAAGCGAAAACGCCCGTTGTGAGAGCCGCGACGACCAGAACCAACGCCGCCAGCGGGAGCGGAATGCCATAGCTCCACGCGAGAAGCACGGCGCCCCGCTCGATGCCCCCGGACGATTGGGAGCGAGCCCGCCTGGGATAGCGGAAACGATTCGCGGCGTCAGTCCCGCCGCCTCTGCGCGAACATCCACTCCCACAGCTCGGCCGTGCGGTAAGCCGGATCCCACGCATCGTGTCCCGCCTCGGGGAACTCCGTGTAACGCACGTGCCGCCCGGCGTCCTCGAGCGCTTCGGCCATCCTGCGCGACTCGGTCGCGGGGATCACGCCGTCCCGGGCGCCGTGAAAAATCCAGATCGGGACATCCGGAACGGCGGCGGCCGCGGCGGCGTACGGATCGGCGGCGCCGGCGACCAGAGGAAGATCGCGCACGCTGCGCGCCGTCGGCGGCGCGACGATGCCGCCGCAGACCGGGACGATGGCCGCGAAACGATCCGGGAAGGCCGTCGCGAGATGCCACGTCCCGTATCCGCCGAGGGAGAGGCCGGTCAGATACACCCGATCCGGATCGCCCGAGAGCTCCTCGAGCGTGCGGTCGAGCGCCGCCATCGCCGCGTCCGCCGGAGCGCGGAGCCACGCTTCGCCCTCCGGCGCCTGCGGCATCACGACGATCGCCTCGTCGAACCAGGCCGGGTTCGACCGGATCGCGGCGCCGAGGCCGACGGCGGTCTGGCGCCATCCGTCGTTGCCGCGCTCGCCGGCGCCATGGAGAAAGAGAATGACCGGCCAGGAGCGGCCGGGCGTGAACGAAGCGGGGACCCAGACGACGTATGGGTATGTCGTGCCGCCGATCTCGATGGTGCGGGAGAGGAAGCCCGTATCTTGGAACGTCATGGTCCGGCAGGAGAGAGCGGCGAGGGCGACGAGAAGGAGCGCGCGGCGCACGGGGGGATGATACGCGAGACGCTTGAACGCAGAACGCAGAACGTAGAAAGAAGAAAGGGCGGGCGGGTTTCTGATTTCTTCTGCGTTCTGCGTCTTCTTTCCACAAAGCGAAAGGCCCGCTTTTCAGCGGGCCTTTCTGGAGTGAATTCCCGGCGACGACCTACTTTCCCGCGCAGTTGCCCGCGCAGTATCATCGGCCCGGAGGGGCTTAACTGCCGTGTTCGGAATGGGAACGGGTGTTTCCCCCTCGGTAAGATCACCGGAAAACCTTGAAGCCGTTTTCCAATTGAATCGGGTTGGGAAATGAGTGGCGCGGGCTTCGCGCGATCGCATCAATTCAAGGCATTATGGTCAAGCCGAACGACCGATTAGTACGGGTCAGCTGAAGGCCTTGCAGCCCTTACACATCCCGCCTATCAACGTGGTCATCTACCACGGGTCTTCAGGGAGATCTCATCTTGGGATGGGCTTCCCGCTTATATGCTTTCAGCGGTTATCCTTTCCCGACGTAGCTACCCGGCGGTGCCGCTGGCGCGACAACCGGTACACTAGAGGTCGGTGCTTCCCGGTCCTCTCGTACTAGGGAAACATTCCCTCAACTCTCCTCCGCCCACAACAGATAGGGACCGAACTGTCTCGCGACGTTCTAAACCCAGCTCACGTACCGCTTTAACCGGCGAACAGCCGGACCCTTGGGACCTGCTCCAGCCCCAGGATGCGATGAGCCGACATCGAGGTGCCAAACCCTGACGTCGATGTGAACTCTTGGTCAGGAT
>JBOGJQ010000127.1:0-4650 GCA_050745405.1 Thermoanaerobaculia bacterium
TGAACGATACGGCCGCGGCCGAGCCGTGGCTCCAGCGCGCCGTCACGGAAGGGAGTCCGCACGCGGCTCACCTCTCCGCCGAGCCGGTATTCGCCGGGATACGCGACGACAGCCGGCTCGGGAAAATCCTGACGCGGGTCCACGCCGGGTTCCCGGCGACTAGCTCCTACTAGCTGCGAGCTACTTGACAATCCCTTCCGCCAGACCTAGTGTATTACTACAGCAATACACTGCCCATGCTCGCAATCAACCCCACCGACGCCGTCCCCATCTGGAAGCAGATCGAAGACGAGATCCGCCGCCTCGTCGCGACCGGATCCCTCCCCACCGGCGACCCCGTCCCCTCGGTCCGCGATCTCGCGCGCGATCTCCGGGTGAATCCCGCAACCGTCGCGAAGGCCTACCAGCGCCTCACGGACGAGGGTCTTCTGACCGTCCGGAGGGGGCAGGGAACGTTCGTGGCGGAGGCGCCGGCGGCGGTGCCGAGAACCGAGCGGCGCGAGGCGCTCGCCGCGGCGGCGATGCGCTACGCGAGCCTCGCCTCGACCATCGGTGCATCCCCCAAAGAAGCCATCGCCCAGATCGAGCTTGCGCTCGCACAGATCGGCGACGGAAAGGAACGGAGGAGCTCATGAACGGCAACGGACACGATCCCGCCATGAGTGTCGAGAATCTCACGGTTCGCTACGGCCGGACGGCGGCCCTGGACGGCGTCACCTTCACGATCCCGCAGGGGACGGTGTACGCGCTTCTCGGACGCAATGGCGCCGGGAAGTCGTCGCTCATCCGCTGCGCCCTCGGATTCCAGCGGCCGAGCAGCGGCGAGGCGCGCCTGTTCGGACGCAACGTCTGGAAGGAGCGGGCGGCGCTGATGGAGCGCGTGGCGTTCGTCCCCGAGGAGCCCGACGCGCCGCCGGAGATGACGGCGACGGAGATCGTGCGGTTCTGCGCGAAGCTGTACCGGAAGTGGGACGAGCGCGAGGCGATCGGTGGCCTCGAGCGGCTCGGCATTCCGGGGCGCGTCCCGTACGGCCGCCTCTCGAAGGGGCAGAAGCGGCAGGTCGGTCTCGCGATCGCTCTCGCGAGCAGGCCGGACCTTCTCGTTCTCGACGATCCGACGCTCGGCCTCGACGTCGTCGCGCGGAAGCAGCTGTTCGAAGAGCTGATCGGCGACCTCGCCGATCGCGGGACGACCGTATTCGTCACGACGCACGATCTTCCCGGCCTCGAAGGAATCGCCGACCGGATCGGGATTCTCCGCGACGGCGCTCTCGTCCTCGACGAGGAGCTCGAGCAGCTCAAATGGAGATTCCGCCGGATCCGGTACGCGACGCCCGCGGCGGCGGCGGACGAGGTGGCGTTCGAACAGCTCCGCGCCGTCGGCGTCCGGCGGTGGGCCGCCGGCATCGAAGCGGTCGTCGCGAACTACAGCGACACGGCGCTCGAGCGGTTCCGCTCCTCGGCCGGCGTCCGCGACGTCGAAGTGACGCCGATGTCCCTCGAGGAGATCTTCATCGCTCTCTCCGGCAGTGAGAGAGGAGTCCCGTCATGACCGGATATCTGGCGATCACCTCGCGCGAGCTGCAGGAGCGGCGGGTCATATTTCTAATGGCTCTCCTGATCGGATTCCTCGCTCTCGTCATTCCGGTCCTCCAACCGATGCGCGAGTCCCCTCTCATCGTCTCGATCGTCGCCGCCGTGGGGTTCGGACTCGGGATCGCGATCCTCGGCGGCTCGGGCATGCTGGGCCGCGATCTCATCGAGCGGCGTGCCGGCTTCTATCTCGCCCGTCCGGTGACCTCCCTCGCGATCTGGGGCGGGAAGATGACGGCGGCGATCCTGCTGGCCGTTCTCTCGTTCGCGATCGTTCTCCTCCCCGCGCTCCTTTTCCGCTTTTCCGAATTCCTGAGCTTCGCGCGGCGATGGGACGCGGGCGACATGTACGGGTTCACGTTGTTCGCGTTCCTGATTTTCGTTCTGGTCTGTGTCGGTCTCGGCTACTTGTTGACGATCGCGCTGCGGTCACGATCGATCTGGGTCGTTCTCGATCTTCTCGCGCCCATGGTCCTCGCTCTGGGCATCTGGACCGTCATGGGATGGCTCGCGAGCGGCATGGCTCGGAAGCTGATCGGGTGGAGCGCTCTGACGATCGCGTCGGCGTTCCTCGTCGCCGTCTGGACGGCGGGAGCCCTCGGCTTCGTTCAGGGGCGGAGCGAGCTCCGGGAAGTCCACAAAAGGACCTCGATTGCCCTCTGGTCGATTATGACCGCGGTCGTTCTCGGCTTCGTCGCCTTCGGCGCGTGGGTGCGTTCGCCCGGCATCGACGACTTCCGTGATCTCACCGCGATCGACGTTTCACGCCGCGGGGATCTCGCGATTTTCAGCGGCCGCCGGGGCGGCCCGGGGCACTATGTCGCGACGTTCGCGGTGACTTCTCGCAGCGCCGACCCGCAGCGCCTCGGCAGTGCGTTCGAGGTCCTCGTCGCTGATGACGGGAAATCCGCGGTCTGGCTCGAGAGCTCTGTGTTCCGGCCGGATCTGTCGACGGTCATCCGCGGTGAGGTCGACGGCGACCGGATCGAGGCGGAGGGGACGGAGATCACGATTCTGACGGGGGCGGACCTCGATCTATCGCCGGACGGGCGCCTCCTCGCCGCGCTTCAGGGCGACACGTTGTCGGTGTGGGACGTGCCGACGGGGCGGTCGATCGCGAGTGCGAAACTTCCGCCGGCCCCCAGCAGGTCCGTGTTTCGGACCTCCATCGGCTTCCAGGGCGGCGCAGTTCGCGTGTACCGCACCTTCCCTGGTCCCGTGCTGCACATCGACGAGTTCGATCCGGCGTCGAGGCGGTGGGCTTCTCTAGCCTCGATCCCTCTCCACCGGCGCGCCGGATTCTTCGATGTCTCTCGCGACGGTTCGACGCTGCTGCTGCGGGACGCGGGGACGGGCGGCTGGACGCTCGCCAATGCAGCGAGCGGAGAGACCCGGGCGTCCCTCGGAAGCGACGACGGAGCGCCCGACGGATGGGCGAGGTTCCTCCCGGACTCGCGCGTCTTCATCTACTCCCCCGACTCCCGGCAGTTCGTGCTCTTCGATGCGGCCGGAAAACGGCTGCGGGATTATCCTGCCCCACCCGCCCGGCTTACGGTCCCGTCCATGCCGCGGGAGGGGTGGCTCACGTACGGCGTTCTCCGCGCCGGAGCGAATCTCGTGGACTACGACCTTCGACTCCTCAATCTCGAAACGGGGGAGACGCGCGAGGTCGCGCGCGGCATGCGGACGATCGGGTGGGCCAACGATGAGGATCCCGGCTCGTTCGGCTCGAAGCTCTACCTCGAGGGAAACCGTTCCCTCGTCCACTTCGATGCGTTTACGGGCGAGCGGCGCGTGATCGTCAGTCTCCGGGCCGAGTCATGAGAGCCCTTCTCGCCATTACGACACGGGAGATCCAGGAGCGGCGCCTCGTTCTCGTCGCGGCGCTCGTTCTCGGCATTGTCGCGGTTCTCCTTCCCCTCCTCCCCCACGTGACCGGCGCGGACCCGGCGGAAATCATGGTCGGCGGCGCGCTCGGGATGGCGGCCACTCTGGCCTTCGGGACCGCTCTCTTCGGCGGGGCGAGCATGGTGGGACGCGACCTCGTGGAACGGCGGACGAGCTTCTATTTCGCGCGGCCGGTCGGCGCCCTGTCGATCTGGGGCGGGAAGATGCTCGCCGCGGTGTTTCTCGCCGTCGCCGCGTTCTGCGTGACGATCGCGCCCGCGCTGACGATGGAGATGCGGCGAATCGAGAGCGCCATCGATCAGTGGCGGTTCGGGGATCTCGCCGCGCCGGTGCTCTTCCTCCTCGCGGTCATCGCGGCCGTCATCGTCGGACACTACGTCCACGTCGCGCTTCGCTCGCGGTCGCCGTGGGTCGCCCTCGATCTCCTCGCGCCCGTCGCGATCGCGGGAGTGCTCTGGCTCGTCGTGTCGTGGTTCGCCGCGGCGATGGCGATCCGGCTCCTCGCGTTCACCGGGACGGCGGTCCTTCTCGTCTTCCTCGTTGCCCTCTGGGTTGCGAGCGGCATCGGCTTCGTCCAGGGACGCGGCGAGCTGCGCGAAGTCCACAAACGGGGCTCGATCGCGCTCTGGTCGTCGATGGGCGTTTTCGCGCTCGCGCTTCTTGTGTACGCGGGGTGGCTCCGGACGGCCGATGCGGACGATCTCCGTGTGGTTGGAGGCGCCGACCTCGCCGATGCGGGGAATGCCGCCGTCTTCGCTGGTCATCCGGTTGCGGGTGCCGACTACGAGGCGATGTTCTACTTCGATCCGGAGAGCGGAAGAAGCTGGAGACTGGGCACCGGCATCGACGTCGCGTTGGCGGCCGACGGCAAGTCGGTCGTCTGGCTCGAAAGTTCCGCCCTCGAGCCGGATCGCGCCCGCGCCGTGCGGGCGACTCTCGGCGGCGGCCGTCCCGAGATCGTGCGGACGAAGCTGACGTTCCAGAACCCGAGAGGACTCGTCGCCTCCGCTGACGGATCGCGTATCGCCCTCCTCCAGGGGGACATCCTCGGCATCTGGGACGTTCGGACCGAGGAGGCCGTCGCGACGGCGAAAGTGCCAACCACCCCGGGCGCGGACTACACCCTCGTTCGGGATTTCCTCGACCCCG
>JBOGJQ010000128.1:0-8508 GCA_050745405.1 Thermoanaerobaculia bacterium
GCATGTGGTCGCGTACGGCCCTGGGGAGCGCGTCATCCCGAGCGTTCAGCGAGGGATCAGGGTCGGGGGGGAACCGCCCGACGCGGTGTCCTCGACCGGCGCGACGGCGGATGTTCGTCGTCCCGCCGGGCACGGCGCCTTCGATCAGGGGTTTCCCCCCGTCCCTGATCCCTCGCTGACGCTCGGGATGACGGGCTACTGATCCGTCTGCGTCGACTGAATCATGACCTTCGGCAGGTTGAGCTGCTCCTGCCAGCAGTTCTTCAGAATGCACTCGTTGAAGTAGACCGCCGGCGTACCGTTGCCCTTGAAGTCGCCGCGGATCAGGAGCGATCCGTAGTACTTCGCATTGCCCTGCGCGTCGTAGCCGCCCTCGTTGTAGAGAATCCCGTTGAGCACGGGATTGATCCGGACGACCGCGCCCGTCTCGTCGAACCAGTTGCCGGTGCACTCGAGCGCGGTCGAGGTGTTCGTGCAACTGTTCGGCGTGTTTTCGGAGAGGCGGATTTTCGGGCGCATGGTCGCGACGTTGCCGGCCGCGCTCCACCCGATCCCGACCGATCCCTCGGCGTTGTCGATGGTGGGGTAGACGAGGTTCAGATACGGCTCGTGGGGCTCCGAGCAGGTCGTGCCGACCGTACACGTCTCGAACCAGGGGACCGGCAGCCACAGGGTGACCGGAGCGCCGCCGCCCGGCGGCTGAACGGTCTTCTGCGCCGTGACGACATCGAACGCGAAGTCGCCGTCGAGGTCCTGGAAGTCCCACTGATCGCTGCTCTTTCCGACGAGCACGAAATCGCCGGCCGCGTCCAGATTGAACGTCATCGTCGAGTCGTCGACCTCGCGGTACCCGACGTCGCGGAACGGCTCGCCCGGCATCGGGAACACGTCCGTCGGATTGGTCGCGCCGACGCCGCCTGTCCCGAAATACTGCGCGTTCAGGTAAATGAATCCCTGCATCTGGAAATAGCCACTCGGCCCCTTGTCCGCCGAGCCGATGATGATGTCGGGCGTAAGCGTGCCGCCGAGGCCGTACTGCGGGTTGAGTCCGTTCGCGCTGTCGAAAAAGTAGAAGCCGGCGCCGTAGCCATTGTCGATCGCGTTGAGCCACTCCACGGCGGTCATGGAGACGTTGTCGAGCGAGCGGAACTGCTGCGTCGCGGCGTTCCACTTCAGATAGATGATGCCGCTGTCCGGCTCCGACGACTGCGCGATCTCCCTCCAGAACTCGTAGTCGATCGTCGGGAACGTCACTTCGACCCGGTCATTCGGCTCGGTGTGCGTCTGGTATTTGAAGAAATTCGAGTACGTCGTCGTCTCGTCCTGCGCCGGGTTGTTGTACTTGTACGGATGGGGCGCATTGGGCGTGCCGGTGCAGTTGTTGTTGTAGCAGAGCTCGCCTCGGGTTCTGGCCTGGAACCAGGGATCGCTGACGGACTTTCCGGCCAGCTCCCAGAGCCACTCCTGCGACTCATACGGCGTCGCGGGGGCGATCGGGTACCGGCTGGCATAGACGGTCGTCAAGGTCACGTCACCCGTCGTGATCGTGTTGCCGAGGACCTGGGGCCAGTCGGTCGGAAGGGGCTCGGGACCGGAGTTCGCGCCCGCCGTGGTGACCTTGTAGGCCCAGCGTCGCAGCTCGGGGACGACGTTCTGTGCGCTCTGCGGCGGGTGGACGATCGTTCCGACCGTGGCGTAGCCGGTGTTCGGCTCCCACGGCCGGGTCGAGTCGTAGCCATATTCGAAATAGGCGCTCTCGGAGGCGTCGAACCACGGGAGGCCGACGGCGGGCTTGATGACCTTGAGGTCGTCGACCGCCGTGACCTTCCCCCAGTACACCTCGAAGCTGCCGGCGTTGTCGAGGGCGCCTTCGGTCTGAATCGGGCCGGCGGCGCCGGGAAGGGGGGTCTCGCCGAGGACGATCTTCACGGTGCGCCGCGATACGGGCTGGCCGTTCGGTCCCGTCTTCTCTGCCGTGGCGCTGATCGTGGCGACGCCGAAGCGGTCGCCGCTGGTCCAGAAGCCGCCGACGAGCGTGCCGCCGACGATCGGCGGGGCGTAGATCCGGATCTCCGTCAGGCGGGGATTCGCGTCGGCACCAAAGAGCATGTCGTTCAGATCGTCGAGGTAATCCGTCGCGACGCTCCCCTTTGAGGCGTTGATGATGACGTCCGCGTTCTCTTCGTCCCCGAAAAAGCGGTCGGTCGCCGCCGGCTTGAAGGGAGAGTCGAACAGCAGATCGGTCGGCGAGCCCTTGTAGTAGCCCGTATAGGAGCTGACCGTGCGCGAGGTCTTGATCGCCGTCTTGTTGGGCGGAAGGATGTCGATCGCGTCGGCCCAGTCCGCGTCCTGGAACATCTCGACGACGGCGCGGGCGCCGGTCTCGGCGACCGCGAGGGTCTCGGCGTAGTTCCGCTCGTTGATCGAGATCGCGCTCTCGGTCTCGGAGATCGCGACAAATCCGAGGCCGAGCAGCGAGAGGCCGACCATGACCATGAGGCTCACGAGAAGCGCCGAGCCGCGCTGCGTTGAGGTGTGCTTCGTCATCTTCGTTGTCCTCTGCGCCATGGCATCCACCTAGTTCGGGAAGGTGCAGCTCACCTGCACACTCCCCGGCTCGGTCACGCCGCACAGCAGCGTGTCCGTCTGCACGTTCGTGTACTCGATGCAGATCTGCTTCACCGGATTGATCACGAGAGTCTTGTTGCCTGACATCACGAACCCGAGCTCGATCGGGAACGCGCTGTCGGTGTCCTCGAGGACCGTCGCCAGCGGCGCTTCCCATACTTCGGTCCAGAGCGGGTTCGTCAGGACGTCGAATGTCTTGCTCGTCGAGCTGACGCCCTCGAACTTGACCGAGGTGATGTCGGCCTGGTTCGGCGAGGGCGTCTCATTCCGGTTCCACACGATCTTGATTCTCTCGATCGTCAGATCCTGGCTCGAAATGTTATTTAGGGTCAGATTGACGATGTTCGTGCCGAGGTTCGCCGAGGAGATGACGGCACCCGGACACGGCGGCGGCGACTGGTCCTCGACCCAGACGATGAACAGCTTCGAGCAGCCGCTCGCAGCGAGGGTGACGTTCACGTAAATCGGCACGGCCTCGTCCGCTGTGGTGGCCGGAATCGGCAGGACCGCCGGGAGCGCCGGATTGGCATAGCTGGTCGCGCCGCCTCCGGAGCCGGACCACACTTCGATCTTGGACACGGCCTGGTCGACATTGACCTCGAGGCTCGCGGGACTGTTGATGATGTAGGGCGAGGCCGAGGTGCCCGCGCCGCCGTAGTTCACCGGAACGGTGACGCTGGCCACCGCGGTGAAGTCGCACGGCCAGTAGTGCCACTCGGACGCCTCTCCTTTGACGCCGCACTGCACGGCGCTCACGGAGACGCGGTACGACAGCAGCTTGTTGAGACCGATGATCCACTTCCGCTGGGCATTGAGGACCTGGATCGGCGAGCCGACGGTCGCATCGTTCAGCCAGGTCCCGGTGACGGTGTCGAGCTTCTCGACGACGACCTCGTACTCGACGATCTGCGCGGGATTGCCGTTGACGTCCGCCGTGACTTCCGTCCAGCCGAACTCCGCATCGCAGTTGGCGCTCATTCCGGCGCAGCTCTCGTCGAGCTTCGTGACGTTCATGACCTTGCCCGGGGCGACGGTCGTCACGGCCTCGCCGGGAACCGCATTCGTGCCGACCGGCGGGTAGAAGGTGCTCATCGCGGTCGAAACGTTCGCCGGGTCGTTGTAGCTCGGATCGCCGACGCAGCCGTCGACGGCCTGCACGCGGTAGTAGTAGTCGACGCAGTTCGCGGCGTTCGCGTCCGTGAAGACGAGGTTCGTCCCGGAGAACACCGGCTGGGTCGTGGAGTTCTCGTCGAGAATCAGATCGGCCGCGGCCGGCGTGAACGCCGGGTCCGTATTCCGATACAGCCGGTAGTTGATCTGCTCGTTGCCCGGGATGGCCTTCTGCTCGCGCGTGCTGCCGTCGGCGCAGGTCAGGGTCTTCGCCGCATCGGTGTTCTCGGTGACCTGGGGCCAGGCGATCCGGATCTGGTTCGGCTCGGCGGGATACGCCGGGTCCGCACCGCCCGTCGCCACGGCCGTCGCCGGCGATTCGGGCGTCGTCTTGTTGATGTTCTTGATCGACACGGTGTCGTCGGACGTCGCGAAGCCGTGCGGGTTGATCGCCTGGACCTTGAAGTAGAACGTCGTGTTCGGGATCAGGTACTTGCCGACGTAGGCCTCGATCGTGTTGCCGACGTCTTCGAGCTCGTACCCGCCGACGTTGTCGACGTCGTACATGACGTTGTAGGTGATGACGTCGCCCTTGATCGGGGGTTCCCAAGTGACGTACGCGACGTCGCAGCTTCCCATGCAGACGGTCTTGATGACCGGCTTGCCCGGAGGCTCGACGCTGAGCTCCTTCATGCCACGGCGTCCGAGGTTGCGGGGGACGATCATCGACTCGAGGCGGTACTGCCGGTAGTGGGGCGCGACCGTATCGGTCGGATGCGTGTACGCCATGTCCGGCTGGGGATTCATCCCGACCAGGTCGACGTGGATCGCGCGGATCTCACGGCGGAGCTGCCGCTCGACGGTCTCCCCGGGGTTCGCGCCGTCGTACTGGCCGGCGCCGCCGTTCGGCGTCGCCTCGAGCGTCCCGGCCGTGTCGCGGAAATAGCGGAAGTTCAGGCTCCGGATGTTGTCGGCCAGCGGCGTGCCGGCGTCGGGCGTGCCGTCTTCTTTCAACGTGAAGCGGTACAGGGTGTACGGCGGATTCTGATTGCTGAGGTCCACGCCTGTGATTGTGACTTCCTTCTCCGCCTCGCCGGCCTCGGGGTTGACCTGCCGCGGCTCGAACGTGTCGGCGAAGAACACGATCTCGTCTGTGTTCTTCGAGGCATCCTGCGACTTCAGAGCGTAGGTGACGATCTCGTCGTTGGCCGTGGTGACGACGGGGAAGTGCGTGCTCTCGAGGTCGGTCTCGCGGCCGTAATCGGTGGCGGCGTCGCTCTCGTAATCGAGATTGCCGCGCAGCGTGACCGCGGTCGCGCCCATGTGCTCGAGCTGCTCGTCGGGCTGCTGATACTGGAGAATGCCCTTTTCCTTCCACTCGAGGCCGGAGGGCTCCGTCACCGTCGCGTCCGTCGCTTCGGGCCACGTCGGCGGGGTCGCGTCGCTCTCGCCGGAGACGGTGACGATGTACGCGTGGCCGTTCGGCGGGTTCGGCTGGACGACGTTGCCGATGACGTACGTCGTGCTCGGCTGCCACGGCTGGATGCCGACGAGGCCGAGGGGGCGGCCGTCGCGGTCGAAGTCGAACCCGGTCATCCGGAGATCGGCGGCGAGCTGGTCGAAGGCGACGCGGGTGCTCTGCTGCATGTCGCTCGCTTCGACCGAGCGTTTGAAGACCTGATTGCTCCGGTCGTAGATCATCAGGGCGGCGACGAAAATGACGGTGAAGATCGCCGTCGCGACCAGGACTTCGGCCAGCGTGTAGCCGCGCTGATGGTTCCGTTTCGAGGTGTGGGCGTTCATCGGCCTCTCCGAATTCTCACGCTCTGCGGTTGAGCTTCGCGCTCTCGAGGACGACGCTGCGGTGACGCCGCGCTTCGTCCCACTCGACGATGATCTTGATCTGAATGAGGCGGGCTGTCGTCACGTCACTCGAGTCGACGAGCTCGCGGGGCTGAAGAATGAGCGTGACCCGCGCGTCCGCCAGACGCTGCTGGGGAATGAGGTCGAGCCATCGCGCCAGATACCCTTCGACGTCGTCGCTCAGGTCGTCGGTCGAACGGAGGATCGCGTCCTCGTAGGTCACACCGTGGACGAGCTGGTCGCTCACGCTGTCGCTCGCGTCGATGCCGAACGCTTCCCACGTCCGTGCCGGGTTGAGCGGGATCAGGTCCTCGTTCACGCTCGTCGCCACGGACACGGCGCGCGTCATCTGCTTGCCGCTGTAGACGTTCTTGCGTCCCATCACGAAGAGGGTGACGATCGAGATCAGGACCGACGCGAGGAGCCCCATCGCGACGAGCACCTCGACGAGGTTGTATCCGGACTGGCTGGTTCTGCGCTGAGTCATCGAGTGCTCCTCACTCCGCGGCGATCTTGCCGGTCGGGTTGATCGTGATCGTGACGACCGGCTTCGCGATCGGCGCCGGCGTCTCGATGACGACGTTGCGCGAGGCCTCTCCCGCCGGGATGTTCGCGATCGTTCCGTTGTTCCGGAAGATGATCTCGGGATACGCGCCGTCGTCCGCCCCGTCGGTGAAGGTCGTCGAGTCGATCGTGATCGGCTCGATGATCTCCTTCTCGATCGGCGGCTCGTCCCACGTCAGGCCGAGATCCGAGGACTTCCGGATCCAGTAGCGGCTCGGGCTCGTTCCGGTCTCAAAATCGACCTTCACCCACCGGTACTCGGTGACCGCCGTCTGCCGCGCTCCCCGCAGGTCGCTCGTGAACTGGCGCAGCCCCGATTTGAGCCGGCTCGACTGGTACATGTTGATGAAGCTTGGGACGGCGACCAGCGACATCACGCCGATGATCGCGACGACCACCAGGATCTCCGCGAGCGAGTACCCCGCTTCATGCCTCTTCCGGGAACAAACCGGTTGCGTCATGGACGCCCTCCTTAAGCGACGGAAGTGCCACCCGGATTCTTCTGAGCCAACTGTTGGACCAGCAACAGTTTACACCTTCTCGGGTCCGGCAGACACCCGGGCATGAAAGGTTGGGGGTGTTACGAAAGGTAACAGTTTGGGGCAGATCAGGTTGCCGTCGGGAGCTCGATGCGGACCCGGGTGCCGCCCCCGTCCCGCGGCTCCATCGTGATCGAGCCGCCGTGGAGGACGACGATCTTCTTCGCCAGCGCGAGTCCCAGCCCGAATCCTCCGGGCCGGCCGCTGCGGAACGGGAGGAAGAGGGAGGGGATCTGTTCCGGATCGACCCCCGCCCCCTCGTCGTCCACGATCACTTCGGTGTGCCCCTCGTGCGCCGAGCACGCGACCGCGACCGATCCGTCGGTGGCGGAGCGCTCGACTGCCTCGACCCCGTTGCGGATGACGTTCTCGAACGCGCGCGAGAGGAGCGCCGCGTCGCCCGCGACGGTCGCGGCATCGCAGTCGAGACGGATCTCCACCCGGTCGCCCTGCTGCCGGAGGCGTGCCGCGGTCGTTTCGAGGACGTGCCGGAGGTCGACCTCCGCGGCATTCAGTTGCATGGGACTCGCGAATCCGAGGAGCGCCGAGACTGCATCCCCGAGAAGCGCCGATTCCTCCTCGGCCGCGCGGAGGCGCGCCGCCGCGTCGGGCGGCAGGGGCTCGCGCGTGGCGAGCTTCAGGTAGCCTCCGATCGCCGAGAGAGAGTTCCGGAACTCATGAGCGATACCGGCGGCGAGCTCGCCCAGATCGGCGAGGGCGCGCGTCTCGCGCAGCCGGGTCTCGAGGTCCCGGACGGGCGAGAGGTCGGTGAAGAGGGCGAGCAGTCCGAGAAAGCGCCCGTCGTCGGCGGTCAGCGGCGCGGTCGAGAGGCCGACCACGCGCGTTCCGGCGGGCGTCTCGGCCGGGATCTCCACCCGAGTCAGCGCCTCCCGGCGCGCGCAGGCGGTCTCCAGGGTCGTCGCGAAGCCGCCCGCTCCGAGAGCTTCGTGCGGACGGGCGCCGAGGCGGACCTCGCCGAGTCCGAGGATCTGCCGGCCGGCATCGTTGATCTCGACCAGCCCGCCATCGGGTCCGAGAGCGAGAAAACCCGAGGTCAGGCTGCGCGTCAGAGTCCCGCTGACGATCTCGAGCTCGTCCGCGCGCGCCTTCTCGCGCTCGTGAAGCGACTTGAGCTCGGCTTCCTGCGTCTTGAGCGTCGCGATCGTCTTCCGGAACGCGTCGACGAGGTACTCGGTCTCCTCGACGTCGTGCGGGCGTTCCTCGACGGCGGCGGCTTCGTCGAGGAGCCGCTCGATCGGCCGCGCGATCCGGCGCACGTAGAGAAGAAGGAGAAAGGTCCCGCCGATGACCGAGGCGA
Organism: Thermoanaerobaculia bacterium; assembly: GCA_050745405.1. GTDB lineage: Bacteria > Acidobacteriota > Thermoanaerobaculia > Gp7-AA8 > Gp7-AA8 > JBOGJQ01. Next base: position 8,023 of record JBOGJQ010000128.1, read on the forward strand.
AGGTGATCGCGGTGAGCCAGAGAAGGCGCCTTCGCAGGGCATCGAGCTCGGTTCTGTCGAAGTAGAACGTCGCCTCGCCGAGCGTCGTCTGGCGCACGATCGGCTCGGCGAGATCCGGATCGGTCGTTCCGACCCGGATCGGCGCTCCGGACGCCGGGCGCAGTTCGATGCCCACCGCCCCGGAGCTCGCCCGAAGCGCGGCGAGGCCGGCGGCCCTCGCCGACGGCGAGGTGGCCACCATGTCGCCCGTCGCGCGGGCCGCCGCGTCCGCCGTCCGAACCCAGTACGTCGCCGTCGTCCGCTCGACCTGCCCCACCAGCACCTGGATCAGAGCGATCAGGATCAGGATGAGAATGACGAAAAAGCCGACCAGCGCCGAGAGAAATAGAGTGACGTCGCGACGGAACCCGATCGCGTAAGCGGCGCCCGGCCGCGTTTCGGACATGCGATCAGTCTAGCCGGTTCCCGTTGCTCGTTGTTCGTTGC
>JBOGJQ010000129.1:0-6617 GCA_050745405.1 Thermoanaerobaculia bacterium
CTTCGGGCGCTCGATCAAATGGATTTGCACCCTGGAGGGGTGCCGGAGGCGCTGGCGTGCCTCAGACGATCTTCACGAGCTCGAGATCGAACGTGAGATCTTTTCCGGCGAGCGGGTGGTTCGCGTCGAGCGTCACCGACTCTTCGCCGATCCCGGTCACTTCCATCGGCACGGTCTCGCCCGTCGGCAGGCCGACCGCGAGGCGGTCGCCGATCTTCACCTCGACGTCTTCGGGGATCTGCGACTTCTTCACCGAGAACACGAGCTCGTCGTGCCGCTCGCCGTACGCGTCCCCCGACGCGATCTTCGCCGTCTTCTTCTCTCCCTCGGCCATCCCCGTCACCGCGGCCTCGAAACCCGGGACGACCTCTCCCGCTCCGATGGTGAACTCGAGCGGCTCGCCACTGTTGGACGAGTCGAACGTCTCGCCGTCCTCCAGCGTGCCGGTGTAGTGCACCTGGACGGTGTCCCCTTCCTTCGCTGTCTGCATGAAGCTCCTCCTTCGTCGTGGGTAATATTGGTCGGCGCCTCGGCCTTGCCGGTTCAAGATCCAAGCCGGAAGAGACGTCCGACGAGCGAACGCCGGACGCGCGCGAGAGCCCGTTCCGCTTTCTCGGCCCGAACGCGGAGCTCCTCGTTTTCCTTCCGCAGAGCGTTCGCGTCCTGAAGGACGGAGGAGACGAAAGCGTCGGCGAAGTGGCCGATCCATAGAAATCGCTCGACGCCCGTGTCGCTGACCGCCTTGATGAGGAGAGGGCCTCCGCCGGGCGGCCGGTTCTCCGGAAACGGCACCGTGATTCCCCATCCGCTGAGCTCGTGTCGCGCCTCGCCCGTGTGCTTCGGGACTGCGGGGCGGCTCGTGAAGACCGAGGTCGATCCGATCTCGCCGCCGTCGAGGATCACGCGGACGGAGGCGACGCTTCGCGCCGGATCGTGGTGTGCCGCCCAGCCGATGAGGACGAGACGGTCCGCGTCGCGCCGGCAGACGTCGAAAAAGCCGAACGGGCCGACGTCGAAGTGGGGTGCGGCCGCGCCGCGTCCGAGGATATAGAGGTCCTGATAATTGCTGAGGCCGTACGGGACGTGCGTCACGACCCCGCCCGGGCAGTGCTCCACCGCCGCGCGGCGGACGTAATCGCTCGAGACCCACGTCGAGCCGTAGACGGAGGCCTCGAGAAAACGGCTCTCGCTGTCGGGCCCGAACGTCAGGCCGGTGCGGCTGCGGGCGCTCTCCGGGATCATCCGCTCGTCGTGCACACTGATGACGAGAAAGCCCCCTTCCGCCAGGAGGGCATACAGCCGCCGCAGCCACCGACCAAAAAGGTCGGCGGGAAGGTGCGAGAAGAGTGAATAGACGAGGATGAGGTCGAACGGACCCTCGATCCGGAGGTCTTCCGGCTCCATGGCCGAGAGCTCGGCGCGCACGCCGAGAATGTCGCGGGAGAAGACGACGGCCTCCTCGTCGATGTCGCTGACGACGATCGAGGAGGGGTCGTAGCGGCGGGTCAGGAACCGGGTGAGGCGGCCGAAGCCGGAAGCGAACTCGAGGATGCGCGGTTTCGTCGTCTCGAGCGCCGAGGCGATCTCGCTCGAGGCGTGGAAGCTCTCGATGCCGCGCTGGAAGTACTCGACGAGCGAGGCCTCGTGGCCCCGCGGGAGCGAGGCCGTGTACATGGTGTCGAGCGGCGAGATCCGCGTCTCGACCTCCCACCCCTGGTCCGCGAGGAGCGCCCTGACGAGAGGAGAGTCGTCGCCCCGGATCACGGAGCGGGAGTATAAACCGTCGCGAACCGCGTCCCCACCCGTGCCCGAGCCCGCGCCCGTGCCCGGCTTTTTTGTGGCCTTCATCGGAACGTCATCAAGAGGCCGGGCACGGGCTCGGGCGCGGGCACGTTCACGGGTGCGGAGGAACCGGAATAAGGGTCATAGGGGGCATGTTAGGTCGCGAGCAGGCTTGACAAAGCCGTGGCGCGGGAGTAGTTTGCGCCGATTTCCCCGCCTCCGGGGAAGTCCCCGCAACTGTTTGATTCGAGGATTTTTGCGGCCTCCGGGCCGAGGGTTTCGAGGAAAAGGAATGCCGACTATCAATCAGCTCGTCGCGCAGGGGCGCGAGGCGATCAAGACGAAGACGAAATCGCCCGCCCTGCAGTCCTCCCCGCAGCGGCGGGGCGTCTGCACGCGCGTGTACACGACGACCCCGAAGAAGCCGAACTCGGCTCTGCGGAAGGTCGCCCGTGTGCGGCTCACCAACGGAATCGAGGTCACGACCTACATCCCGGGCGTGGGCCACAATCTGCAGGAGCACTCGATCGTCCTGATCCGCGGAGGCCGCGTGAAGGACCTTCCGGGTGTGCGGTACCACGTCATTCGCGGAACGCTCGACTCGGTCGGCGTTGCGAACCGGAAGCAGGGGCGCTCGAAGTACGGCGCCAAGCGGCCGAAGGCGTAACGGAGGAGATCGATGCCGAGACGACGGGAAATCCCCAAGCGCGAAGTGCTCCCCGATCCGCTGTACAACAGCCAGCTGGTGACCAAGTTCATCAACTCGCTGATGGTGGACGGGAAGAAGTCGACCGCGGAGTCGATCTTCTATGGTGCGATGAAGAAGGTGGAGGATCGGGCCAAGGACGATCCCCTCAAGGTGTTCAAGAAGGCGGTCGACAACGTCAAGCCGGCGCTCGAGGTCAAGAGCCGCCGGGTGGGCGGGTCGAACTACCAGGTACCGGTCGAAGTGCGGCCGTCGCGGCGGAACTCGCTGGCGATCCGTTGGCTGATCACGTTCTCCGCCTCGCGGGGCGAGAAGACGATGGAAGACAAGCTCGCGGGCGAGATCCTCGACGCGGCCAACAACCGCGGCAACGCCATCAAGAAGCGTGAGGACACGCACCGGATGGCGGAAGCAAACAAGGCATTTGCGCATTATCGGTGGTGAGTAGCGAGGATCGGGAAGACGGCACGGTCGGCCGCTCCCGGTTCGGGTTGGAAGCAAGGGTCGGGCGCCCCAGGCGCGCGGCAGTCTGCGAAGCAGTCATCCCCCCGTAGCTCCGTCTCGACCGGATAACGCAGGAGTCTGGTGCTCCTGAGGTTCCGGACCGAGCAACGGGAAACGAAAAACGAATCTGAACGCGCGCGGCGAGCGGGGCTCGGCCCCGAACGACGGCGCGACGGCGTCTGCAGCCTTCACGGGCTGCGGCTGCCGCTGAGGCGTGCAGTTGCAGTGGCTCCCCGCCGGGGCGGTGGAGTGATCCGAGGACAGGAATGGCCAGACAGGTAGCTCTCGATCGACAGCGCAACATCGGGATCATGGCTCACATCGACGCCGGGAAAACGACGACGACCGAGCGGGTCCTGTACTACACGGGGATCACCCACAAGATCGGTGAGGTCCACGAAGGAACCGCGACCATGGACTGGATGGTCCAGGAGCAGGAGCGCGGGATCACGATCACCTCGGCGGCCACGCAGTGCTTCTGGGGCGAGTACCGGATCAACATCATCGACACGCCGGGCCACGTCGACTTCACGGCCGAGGTCGAGCGCTCCCTGCGGGTGCTCGACGGCGCCGTGGGCGTGTTCTGCGCCGTCGGCGGCGTGGAGCCGCAGTCGGAGACCGTGTGGCGCCAGGCGGACCGCTACGGCGTTCCCCGCATCGCGTTCGTGAACAAGATGGACCGCGTCGGCGCGAACTTCGAGGCGGTCGTCAACCAGATTCGCACCAAGCTCGGCAAGAACGCCGTTCCGCTCCAGATTCCGATCGGCGCCGAGGACACGTTCCGCGGCGTCGTCGACCTCGTCACGATGAAGGCGCTCGTGTTCCACGCCGAGACCCTCGGCGCGAAGTACGACGTCGAGGAGATCCCGGCCGCGCTCCGCGAGCAGGCCGAGCACTACCGCGAGAAGATGGTCGAGTCGATCGCCGAGCAGAACGACGCGCTGCTCGAGCGCTACCTCGGCGGCGCGCCGATCGACGAGGGCGACCTCAAGGCCGCTCTCCGCGCGGCGACGATCGGCAACGTGATCACGCCCGTCCTCTGCGGCTCCGCCTTCAAGAACAAGGGCGTCCAGCCCCTGCTCGACGCGGTCGTCGCGTACCTGCCGTCCCCGCTCGACATTCCGGCGATGAGCGGACATCTGCCGGGCAGCGAGGAGCCGGCCGAGCGGAAGGCCCAGGACGACGAGCCGTTCTCGGCCCTCATCTTCAAGATCATGACGGACCCGTTCGTCGGCCAGCTCGCGTTCTTCCGCGTCTACTCCGGCCATATCGAGTCCGGCACGGCGGTCTACAACGCGACGAAGGACTCCACCGAGCGCATCGGGCGTCTCCTCAAGATGCACGCGAACAAGCGCGAGGAGATCAAGGAAGTGTGGGCGGGCGACATCGGTGCGGCGGTGGGTCTCAAGAACGTGACCACGGGCGACACGATCTGCGACAAGCAGAAGCCGATCGTGCTCATGCCGATGAATTTTCCCGAGCCGGTCATCGCGGTCGCCATCGAGCCGAAGACCAAGAGCGACCAGGAAAAGATGGGCATGGCTCTGGGCAAGCTGATGCAGGAAGACCCGACCTTCAAGGTCCACACGGATCCGGAGACGAACCAGACGATCATCCGCGGGATGGGCGAGCTCCATCTCGAGATCATCGTCGACCGGATGGTGCGGGAGTTCAACGTCGCGGCGAACGTGGGCAAGCCGCAGGTCGCGTATCGCGAGGCGATGACGCGGCCGAGCGAGGCGGAAGGAAAGTTCATCCGGCAGTCGGGCGGCAGGGGGCAGTACGGGCACGTCAAGATGCGGTTCGAGCCGCTCAAGGACGGCAAGGACTACGAGTTCGTCAACGAGATCGTCGGCGGCGCCATCCCGAAGGAGTTCATCAAGCCGGTGGATCAGGGCATCCGCGAGGCGATGGAGAAGGGCGTGCTGGCGGGCTACCCGATCACGGGCGTGCGCGCGATCCTGTACGACGGCTCGTACCACGACGTCGACTCGTCCGAAATGGCGTTCAAGATCGCGGGCTCGATGGCGTTCCAGGAAGGGGTCCGGAAGGGCTCTCCGGTCCTCCTCGAGCCGATCATGGACGTCGAGGCCGTGACGCCCGAGGAGTTCGCCGGGGACGTGATGGGCGATCTGTCGCGCCGGCGCGGGAAGATCCAGCAGATGGAAGAGCGGGCGAACGCGAAGGCGATTCGCGCCATGGTCCCGCTGTCCGAGATGTTCGGCTACGCCACCCAGCTCCGCTCGCTCAGTCAGGGCCGCGCGAGCTACACGATGCAGTTCCACTCGTATGAGCCGGCGCCGAAGACCGTCGCCGACGAGATCATCGCAAAGGTCGCAGGGTAACGATTCCGCTCCCAGGAGCGAGCAAGACGGAGGTAATCCAGGATGGCCAAAGAGAAATTCGACCGCAGCAAGCCGCACGTGAACATCGGAACGATCGGTCACGTCGATCACGGCAAGACCACGCTCACCGCCGCGATCACGAGGATTCTCGCCGCGAAGGGAACGGCGAGCTTCATCGCGTTCGATCAGATCGACAAGGCGCCCGAGGAGCGGGAGCGCGGCATCACCATCGCGACCGCGCACGTCGAGTACGCCACCGACAAGCGCCACTACGCGCACGTCGACTGCCCGGGTCATGCCGACTACGTCAAGAACATGATCACCGGTGCCGCGCAGATGGACGGCGCCATCCTGGTGGTCTCCGCCGCCGACGGTCCGATGCCCCAGACGCGCGAGCACATCCTGCTCTCCCGTCAGGTCGGCGTCCCCTACATCGTCGTCGCGCTGAACAAGGTCGACATGGTCGACGACCCCGAGCTGCTCGACCTCGTCGAGCTCGAAGTCCGCGAGCTGCTCTCCAGCTACGACTTCCCGGGTGACGACATCCCCATCGTCCGCGTCTCGGCCCTCAAGGCCCTCGAGAGCGGCGATCCGGACTCGGAGTGGGGCAAGCGGATCATGGAGCTCATGGACGCGGTCGACGCGTACATCCCGCTCCCCGAGCGCGCCATCGACAAGGACTTCCTGATGCCGGTCGAGGACATCTTCTCGATCTCCGGCCGCGGCACGGTCGTCACGGGCCGCGTCGAGCGCGGGATCGTCAAGGTCGGCGACGAGATCGAGATCGTCGGCATCCGTCCGACGCAGAAGAAGATCGTCACGGGCGTCGAGATGTTCAAGAAGCTCCTCGACCAGGGACAGGCGGGCGACAACGTCGGCCTGCTCCTCCGCGGGACGGAGCGGAAGGACGTCGAGCGCGGTCAGGTTCTGGCCAAGCCGGGATCGATCACGCCGCACACGAAGTTCAAGGCCGAGGTCTACGTCCTGACGAAGGAAGAGGGCGGCCGTCACACGCCGTTCTTCAGCGGGTACCGCCCGCAGTTCTACTTCCGGACGACGGACGTCACCGGCGTCGCCACCCTGGCGGCCGGCACCGAGATGGTCATGCCGGGCGACAACACGTCGCTCGAGATCAACCTGATCGCGCCGATCGCCATGGAGAAGGGTCTCCGCTTCGCGATCCGTGAGGGCGGCCGCACCGTCGGCGCCGGCACGGTGACCGAGATCCTGGCGTAGCAAGACCAAGGGGCTGATCGCTAGCCGCCGACGTGAGGAGGCGG
>JBOGJQ010000130.1:0-8228 GCA_050745405.1 Thermoanaerobaculia bacterium
GCAAAACATTCGCGGCGTCATCCTGAGGAGCGAAGCGACGAAGGATCTCCTCAGCTGCGAATCAGACTCGCGATGGACTCCGACATTGAGACGCGGCTGAGGAGATCCTTCGCTCACACCCAACCGCCCACCTCGCTCAGGATGACGGCGCTTGTGGTGTGCGAGCGCCCTGACGACTTACGCCTTACGACTGACGACTGACGACTGACGCCTTACAACTGACAACTGACAACTGACAACTGACAACTGACAACCGACGACGACTAACGAAACCATTTCGAGATCTCCCGATCGCTCACCACACGCCGAGTTTGAATGACACGCCGCTTCGCGAGCACGCGCTCGCGATTCTTCCACAGCCACGTGAGCGCCGGGAGCGACGACGGCTCGATCGTCGCGACCGCGCCGAGGACCGCGACGTCGCGCGCGAGCTCCCACGGCGCGTTTCGGAGCGCGAGCCGGCCTCCCTCGTTCTTCATCCGCAGCAGAAAGCGGTTCTTCACCGAGTGCATGTTCAGCTCCGGCGGCAGCGTCTTCCGCGCCTCGGGCGTCACGCGCCTTACGTGATACGCGACCGCGTCCGGCGCGTGGAGGCTCCGCCAGCCGAAAAGGCGCGCGCGCCACGCGAGATCCGCGTCCTCGCGATATGCGAAAAAGTCCTCGTCGAACGCTTCGCCGCCGATCGCGACGTCCTCGAGGCACGCGCGGCGGTAGACCGCTGCGGCGCCGGACACGCCGAAAATCTCGACCGGCTCCGCCGATCCAGCCGGCAGCGGCTCCGTCATGTCGAGATGCCGGCCGCTCCGCGTCATCCGGATCCCGCGCGAGTCGAGATCCGGCAGCGGCCGCATCTCGTCTCCCTCCGCGCGGAAAAGCGTTCCCGTCGCGGACCCGAACCGCTCTCCCGCGCTCTCGAGAGCGCCGACGCACGCGGCGACGTAACCCTGCTCCAGCCGCACGTCCGGATTGAGAAAGAGCACCCACGGCTCGCGCGACGCGGCGATCCCCTGATTCGCCGCCGCGGCAAACCCGCGGTTCGAATCATTGCGGATCAGCGCCGCCGGACGCGCTCCCTCGAGAATGCGCACCGAATCGTCCGACGACGCGTTGTCGATCGCGTAGAGACGAACCGCCCCTTCTTCGATCGTCTGGCGCGAGAGCGTGTCGAGACAGCGCGGCAGCCAGCGCGCGCTGTTCCACGCGATCAGGACGACCGCGACGTCCCGTCCCATCGGCGCCACGCATCGCCGAGGACGCGGACGTACGCGCGTATCTCGCTGCGGCGGGATCCTTTCTCGCGGTGCAGCCCCACGCTCGCCGCCGCGATCCGCAGCAGCATCCCTCCGATGATCCCCCACCGCACCGCTTCTCTCTCCGCCGGCCGCATCCATTTCGACGCGTAGAGATAGAGGTTGCGGTACCAGAGCGGAAGAAATCGTTCGATGCCGAGCACCTCGAGCGACGAGCCGCCGGAGTGGACGACGCGCGCGTCCGGCACCAGGTGAATCTCCTCCCCCGCCTCCGCGATGCGCCGGCAGTAGTCGACGTCCTCGAACCACGCGGGGCCGAAGCGCTCGTCGAACGGCCCGATGCGCTCGAGCGTCGCGCGGCGCAGAAGGATCGCCGCGGCCGCGGGCTGCTCGACCGGCTGCGGCACCGAGACGTCGAGATCGCGGTAGCGGTAGCGTCCCGACGCGCGGTTCGACGGATGGATCTTTTCGAAGAGGAGCACGTCCGCGAGAATGCTTCCGAGTGTCGGAAAGCGGCGGAGCTGGAACTCGCGCTGCGAGGCGCCGTCGTCGCCGACGAGCATCGGGACGGCGCCCGCGGCGTCGCTCCGCTCGAGGTACGCGGCGAGCGCGGCGATCGATCCAGGCGCCGGAGCGCAGTCGGGATTGAGGAGAAAGACGAGACGCCCGCGCGTCCGCGCGAGGAGCTCGTTGACCGCTCCCGCGAATCCGCGATTCGACGGCGACCGCACGACCTCGGTCCGTTCGTCCGCGCGCCGGCGCGCGCGCTCGACCGTCGCGTCCTCCGAGGCGTTGTCCCACACGACCGCTTCGTAGGCGAGACCGCCTGCCGCCGCCGGAAGCGCCGCGAGACACCGCTCGATCCACTGTGCGCTGTTCCAGGTGACGATCACGACCGACACGTCGAGCGCACTCGCCGCCACGGGACTCGAAGCTGAGGTCTCGCTCGCGTGCGCGATGGTCATCGTCTGGCAATCGCCTCGACGAGAGGCCGGACGACCTCGCTCCAGGCGAATCGGGGACGCAGCCTCTCCAGATTCAATACGCAGCCCGCGTGAAAAGCGTCGTCCTCGACCAGGCGCCGGATCCCCGCGGCCGCGGAGACGAGCGATCCCGGCTCGACGACGACCCCGAGCCCCTCGCGCTCGACCAGCTCGGCCGTCCACCCGCCGCGCGTCGCGACGACCGGCACCTCGAACGCGATCGCGTCGAACAGGCGCGTCCGGATCGCCGCCTCCGCCTCGGCCGTCGCCTTGTGGAGCATGAGGGACGCCCGCGCGGCGGAGACCCACCGTCCCCGCTCCGCGTACGGCACCCACTCGTCATTCCGGATGAGCAGCCGCTCGTCGCCGTCCACCGGACGGCCGACGCGATCGCGGACCTCGGGGTTCGGATGCGCGCTGCCGAGAAAGAGGAGGCGGACGTCGACGCCGACCGCGTCGAGCCGCTCGACCGCCGCGACCGCGAGCTCCGCGTCGAGCCACTCCCACGTGCCGCCGCCCCACAGGACCATCGGGTGGGCGGGCGTGACGGCGGGCGGGTGGAGCGATCCGGCTCGGTCGGCGCCGAACGGGACCTCGAGCCACCGCTCGCCCCATCGCTCCATCGCGGGACCGCGCGAGGCGTGGACGCCTAGGTAGAAGTCGCGCTGCTGCGGGGTCGCGGCAATGAGGCGCCACCCCCGCTCGATCGCGAGCGCGAGGCGGCTCCATTCGATCGACCGCTGGAGCCGGAGGCGGTACGACGGTGCGGCGCGAAGAAGCTCGTCGAGCTCGAGGACGACCGGATCGAACAGGTCGTAGATCGCGCGGCGGTGACGGAGCTTCAGGATCTCGCGCCGCGGCTGCGCGACGAGGACGTCCGCGTCGCGGAGCGCGTCGCGCGCCTCCGCGGCGTCCCAGTCGACGGCCTTCCAGCCGTTCCGCGCTTCGAAATCGCGGAACCGCGCCACGAGAGTCACGTCGGCCTCGCGGCCCAGCTCCTCCGCGAAATGAAACGCCCGGATGCCGGGACCGGCCATCCGCGCTCCAACGACATCCGGCGTCGCGATCGCCACCCGCACCATTTGCGGGGGGAGAGTAGCACGGGAGGGGGCTTTGAACTCAGAACGTAGAACGCAGAAGGCAGAACGCAGAACGCAGAACGTAGAACGTAGAACGTAGAAGCTATAAAGGGGACCGGGGCACGCGAATGCAAAATGCAGAATGCAAAATGAAAAATGCAGAAAAGGTCGATGTCAGGGTCCCGGCACACGGGGGGGATCACGTCATCGCATTTTTTACATTCTGCATTTTGCATTTTGCATTCGCTTCTCGGGGCGGGCGGGTTTCTTCCTTCTACGTTCTGCGTTCTGCGTTCTGCGTTCTGCGTTCTGCGTTCTGCGTTCTGCGTTCTGCGTTCTGCGTTCTGCGTTCTGCGTTCTGCGTTCAAAAATCGATCTTCCCGCGCAGGCCCTCGCGCATCGCCGACGCAATCATCGCCGCCTCGCGCACCCGCCCGCGAAGAACGGCCCGCCCCACCCGCCCGATATCCTCCATGATCAGCGCCGATCGCCGCCCCACGCCGGGGTGGAGCCGGTTGACCCAGTAGCGATTGCGGACGCGCAACCGGTCGGCCCGCGGTTCGAGGCGCGCGCTCCGCGACCCCTCGTGCACGGCGAGCGGCTCGGGCACGAGCGCGAATCGCCACCCTCCCGCCCGCAGCCGCGCCGACAGCTCCACGTCCTCGTAATAGAGGAAGAGCGCCGGGTGGAGCACGAACCCGCCGAGCGACGCGTCGCGCAGGATCCGCGTCCGGTACATCGCCGCCGTCGCCGAGATCCCCCACGGCTGCCGTCCCGACGCGATCAGCCCGCGCGGATCGGCTCCGCGCGCGAACTGCCGGTACGTCCCGTCGTCGATCGTGATCCCCGCGCCGTCGACTCTTCCGTCCGGAGCGACATTGATCCCCTGCGCCGCGACGACGACCGACTCGCCGAACGCGCGCCCCACGCGCTCGACCCACCGCGGATCGAGGCGGACGTCGCTGTTGATCCACGCGACCAGAGGCGCGCCGACGAGGTGCATCGCCGCGTTGATCCCGCCGGTGAATCCGAGGTTCGTGCGGACGCGGCGGATGACGATCGGAAGATCGTGTCTGCCGATGCGCTCCGCCGCCGGCACCGAGGAGCCGTTGTCCCAGACGATCACTCGGCGGAACGGCACGGTCTGCGCGGCCATCGAGCGGAGGAGCCCTTCGAGATACTCCCCCGAATCGAAGTCGAGGACGATCGCGTCGACGGGGTCACTCATGTTCGATGCGGTCCAGGGTCATTCTGCCCGACTCGAGCGCGATCGTGTGCGACGCCCCGTCCGCCAGCGGAACCGGAATCTCGACCCACGTCCCGCCGGTCGGCGCGACTTCGACGAGATTCCCGTCGACGCGGAGACGCGACGGCACCTCGGCACGCGCGTGGAGCACGGCATCCCCGCCAGTCATCCGGAAGCGCACGCCGTCGCCGCCGCCGAGACTCCACCCGCCCGTGTACGCGAACCGCGAGACGGTGTAGAGCTCGGGATAGAGCTCCCCTCCCTCATGCACGACGTGCGCGTCCTCGAGATGAACGAGCCGCCCCGGCTGCAATCCCGCCGCAAAAAGGGCGACGAGAACAGTGGCAATGATCGCGGTCACGATTTCGAGTCGCGCCTTCCATAGAAAGATGAGGACCGCGACGAGCAGCGCCGTCCATGCGAGCGCCGCGAGATTCGGGCGGATGAGGCTCGGAAGGAGGCGCGAGAAGTCGCTCTCCCACCGCACCGAAAGCCACTCGCCGAGCACCGACTCTCCCGAGGCGATGTGAAAGAGACGCCAGGGAAACGCCGCGCCGTGCACCGCGATCGCGGCGGTCCAGAGCGCCACCGGCGCGAGCCACCCGCGCGCCGCCTCGATCGATCGCGCCGCACCCCATGCGACGAGAGGCGCGAACACGACGAGATACCGCAGCGGCGGCGACCACCCGCCGTGCCACTCCGGCCGCGGGATCAGGAGAAAGAGGTACGGCAAGGCCGCGATGGCGGCCCAGCGGACGACGGTCGGAACGCCGCGAGCGGAGCGAACCACGACCAGCCCGAGCGCGCCGAGAAACCACAGCGGCGCCTGGAACAGCAGCCCGCCCTGCGCGTCGACCAGAAGCCCTAGCGCGCCGTACACGTACTCGATCGGCTTCGACGGAAAGATCTCCTCGGTCACCCGGTGCACGAGGAACGGCCGCCCCGTCGAGATCCAACCGCCCGCAAGCGGAAGGATGACGAGAAGAGCGAGCGCCCCCGCGGCCCACCAGAAACGCCGCGACCCGCGCAGCTCGCGAAACAAAACGATCGCGAAGAACACGATCGCGATCAGCGCGAACCGGAGCTGCAGCAGCGACAGCGCCACGAGCCATGCCGTCATCGCGCCGAACCGCCTCCGCGTCGCCATCCGCATCGATTCGCTCAGACAGAGCGCCGCCGGCACCTCGGGCCACACCCGCGTCGAATAGAAAAGGAGAGGAGGACCGAACGCGAGGAGCGGCCAGAGGCGCACGATGGCGTCCTTCCCCGCTCCCCCTTGTTCGACGAGGCGGAGAAGCGAGAGGACGAGCAGCGCGCCGAAGAGGGCCATCGTCGCCATCGCACCCCACAGTCCCGCGATCGCGACGCCGGGAACGAGGAGCAGCGGAAGGAGCGGCTCGTGACGCGAGTAGACCTCCCCCTCCGGACCGACCGGATCGCCCTGTTGCGGGCGGAGATCGAGCCGCCTCGTCACCGAGACCTCGAGGTTCGCGTACTGGTTCGCGAGATCGAAGTCGCCGTCGTGCAGGATCGACTCGGCGATCAGCACGTAATAGGCCTCGTCGCCGTCGACCGGCCAGCCGAGCGCCTCGGTTCCGACGATGAGAAAGACGCCGAGAGAAAACGCCGCGGCAACCGCCGGCGACCACCGCCTCTGCTCCGCGATCGTGAGCGCGATGGCGAACACGGCGAGCTTCGCCGCCATCGCGACGGCGAGGACGAGCGACGGCGCGAGCCGGACCTCGAGCGATGCCGCGGTCGCGAAGAGCGCGCCGAGCGCGAGCCAGCTCCCGGCGTCCCATGCGACGTACCGGCGGCGATCGGATCCGAGCAGGAACCAGTAGGGGACCGAGGAGGCGAGCGCCGCGAAGAGGGCGAGGAGAACGATCTCGCGCGTCACCGGGCGGGCACCTCGATCCGCTCGACCTGGACGCGCGCGTTCGGGGCAAGCCCGTCCGCCGCCCGCACCTCGACGCGCGCGATCGGCGCCTCGGCGCGCAGCTCGATCCGCCCTTCGCCGCGGAGCATCGCCTCGCGGCCCGTTCCTTCGATCGACCACTCCGGCCGGCGCGGCAGCGGGTTGAGCGTCCGGAAAAGGTCCCCCTCACGGAACGCCGCCCAGTCGGCGAGCTCGCGGAGGCGGACCTCGCGCCGCGCGCCGCGCCCCGTCGCGTCGAGAACGGAGACCGTCGCGACGACGGTGTTCCGCGTCGTGTTCGAGACGTTCGCGCCGGAAAGGACGAGGTCGACGGCGCGCGCGCCGGGCGGCGCCGCGATCACGAACGACTCGCCGGGAGCGAGGGAGCGGCGCAGCGGAACGGTCTCTCGCGGAGCGGGAGGGACGAGGGCGACGACCGCCACCGCCGCCGCGGCCGCGATCACCGCGCGAACCGGAACGCCCGGGATCGCGGCGCCGATCGCGCCGGCGAGCGCGAGAGCGATCCAGACCCACGGTTCCGCGAGAAGAGGAAATGCCGGCGCCGTCGCGCCGCTCCACGCGCTGGCCGAGACGAGAGCGACCGCGAACGCCGCCGGCACGGCCGCGAATCCGCCGCTCCGCTCGCGCGGATCGAGAGGAAGGAGGAGAGCGAGGAGCGCGAGAAGCAGCGACGGCATCGGGCGGACGGCGAACGAGAGAGCGAGGATCAGAACCGCGGCGATGCCGTCCGCCGCGGGCACGGTGACGAGGCCGCGCAGCGCGCCGGGCGCGAATGCGAGCCCGGCGACGGCGGCGTGGCCGTAGCCGAGCGGAATCGCGAAGGTCGCGTTCCCCTCGCGCCGCCGCCCGAGCCACGCCGCCGCGAACGCCGGCGCGATCGCGAGCGCGCCCGCCACGACCATCCACCTCCCGACGACGATCGCGAGAAGCAGGCTCACCGCCATTGCGGCATAGTTCCCGCTCCGCGCGACGAGAAGGATCGCGACGACGAGGGGGACGAGCGCCGCGTCGAGGGGAGCGGCGGGGGTGATCCAGACGATCGCCCCCGCGACGAGCAGCCGGCCGAGCGATACCGCGGCGTCCGGCGCGATCTCGAACAGCGCCGGCACGGCGAGAGCCCGCGCGAGTGCCGCGGCCCCCGCGGCGAGAAGAGCGAGCGGCACGATCGCGCCTGCGTCGAACGGCACCGCGCGGATCGCCACGAGGAGGACGAGGACGAGCGTCGCGCGCGCGACCGGAACGCCGTCGCGCCGCAAGCCGTCCGCGACCGCCGCGCAGAATGCGAGCGCGAGAACGATCCCGTACGCGAAGTGCCGCGCCCGCTCGTCGGGAACGGCGATCGCCGCCGCGAGCAGCAGCGGGACGCCGAGCGCGATGCCGCCGTGGCCGGGGCGTCCCGCCCCGGAACCCTCGACCCTGGTGCGCCCGGGATTGGGTTGCGGGCCGGGACGGCCCGCCCACATGCACGACACCGCCAGAACCGCGACGATCGCCGCCCAGAGCGGAAGCGCGCGATCGACCGGATGATCGAACCCGCCGGCGAGGACCACGGCGAATCCGAGCAGGGCGGCCGCCGCGATGGCGAACGCGTGAAGGAGAACGCGCTTCATGGCTCCCCTTCCGAAGGACTGTCATCCCGAGCGAAGCGAGGGATCTGGGGGCGGGAAGCGCCGTCATCCTGAGGAGCGAAGCGACGAAGGATCTCCTGATCCACGACTCAGACTCGCCGAC
>JBOGJQ010000131.1:0-4996 GCA_050745405.1 Thermoanaerobaculia bacterium
TCGCGGCACGACCCCCGGCTACCGTCTTGCACGCCTCCGGCGTGCGTTTCTTCCGAATCTCTGACGCACTACACTAGCGCGCGCTCGATGCGCGTGAGGCCGTCGTGGAGCGTATCCGGTGGCGTCAACAGCGAGACGACGAGCAATCCTTCCGTCGCGAAATCGAAGAGATAGCCGGGGTGCACGACGACGCGCTCGCGCTCGAGAAGAGCGATCGCGGTTTCCTCCTCGCTTTCGCGGAGCGGGACGCGGAGGACCGCGGACCATCCTCCTTCTGCCGGAAGGAGCGAGATCGGCGACGGCGGCTGGAAGCGATCGCGAAGACGCGTCCAGTTCTCCCGCACGCGCGCCGTAATGCGCGCGCGGATCTCCCGTCCCGCCTCCAGGATCGGTCCGAGGGACGCCTGCACGGGCGTCGCGACGGAGAGATACGTGTCCGCGATGAGCTCGAGCCCCCGCAGCACGTCGTGGCGCGCGGCATCGGGTCCGGAGATCCGGATCCATCCGAGCTTCCAGTGCGGCAGACCGCAGCTCTTCGAGAGGCCGCCGAGGGAGAGGACGAGCGCCTCGCCGTCGGAGCGGCAGCGCGAGGGGCGCGCGGAAGGGTCGAGCGTGTAGTCGAAGAAGACCTCATCCGCGATGAGCGGGATTCGCCGGGGAGCGAGGATCGAGAGGAGCGTCGTCAGCTCGTGATCGCGGAGATACGAGCCCGTCGGATTGTTCGGGTGAATGACGACGACCGCCCGCGTGCGGTCGCCGATCGAGGAGCCGGCGGCGAACGGCTCGACTTCCCACCGCGCGCCGTGGAAGTCGAGCGGAAAGCGGCGGAGGGCGACGCCCTCGAGCTCGGCGAGATGATCGAGGAGGGGATAGCTCGGCCGGTGCGTGACGATCTCCGTTCCCGGATCGGCGAAGAGCTTGAAGAGGAACGCGTACGCCTCGCTCGTCGAGGCGGTCAGGACGAGGTCGTCCGGAGAGACGGGATCGTCGGGCGTCGAGAGCTCGGCGGCGAGCGCCTCGCGCGCCGAGCGGAGGCCGAACGGTTCGGGATCGTACGGTGCCGCGGCACCCGCCGCGAGCGCGTCCCGAAGCGCTTCGGCGGGGTAGTCGATTCCGGCCCGCGTCGGATTCGAAATGGTGAGGTCGAGCAGCTCGGCGCCCGATGCGACGGCCGCTTCTCTCGCGCGAGTCAGGCGGTTCGTCGGCGCGGACCAGGTGGTGCGGCGGGAGAGCATGGTCGATTATTGAATAGGACCAATAGGACGTATAGGACGTATAGGACAAATAGGACAAACTGACGTCCTGCCGGTCCTATGCGTCCTATTTGTCCTATTCGTCCTATTCGTCCTATTCATGAAAGCAGCCACATACGAAACCCCCGGCACCGAGGACGTTCTCGAGATCACCACCGTCGATGATCCCGCTCCCGCGTCGCGCGAGGTGCTGATCCGCGTGCGCGCGGCGGGAGTGAATCGCGCCGATCTCCTCCAGCGCGCCGGCGGCTATCCGCCCCCGCCCGGCGCGTCTCCGATTCTCGGCCTCGAATGTGCGGGGACGGTCGCGGACCTCGGCACGGACGTCCACGAGTTCGAGCCCGGCGAGTGCGTCATGGCGCTCCTGCCGGGGGGCGGGTACGCGGAGCTGGCCGCCGTTCATGCCGGCTCGGTCATGCGGACGCCGGACTCGTTCTCCGATGAGGAAGCGGCTGCGTTTCCCGAGACGTTCCTCACCGCCTTTCTGAACCTCTTCCTGATCGGCGGCGCGCGCCCGGGAAGCACGGTTCTCGTTCACGGCGGCGGGAGCGGCGTCGGGACCTCGGCGATCCAGCTGTGCCGCGAAGAAGGAATCCGGACGATCGTCACGGCCGGGTCGGACGAAAAGTGCCGGCGTTGCCTCGACCTCGGCGCGGCGCGCGCGATCAACTACCGCACCGAGAGGTTCGAGGATCTCGTCCGCGACGCGACGGAAGGGAGAGGCGCCGACGTCATCCTCGATCACATCGGTGGCGCCTATCTCGGGCGCAATCTCGATGCTCTCGCCACGGGCGGACGCCTCGTCGTCATCGGCGGCATGGGCGGCCGCACGGGAGAGCTCGACCTCGGCAAGCTGCTGGCGAAACGGCTCCAGATCGTCGGCTCGACGCTCCGGTCGAGGAGCGACGAAGAGAAGCGGGAGATCGTGCGGGCGTTCCTCGGACACTTCGGCACGCACCTCCGGGCAGGACGCCTCCGGCCCGTGATCGATTCCGTGTTTCCTCTCGAACGCGTCGCCGACGCGCACCGCCGCATGGCTTCGAGCGCGCACTTCGGCAAGATCGTCCTTCGCGTCTGATCAATTCTCGGGAGGCGCCGGAGAAGACTCCGGCTCGAAGGGGGAAACGTGGATGGCGAAAAGCGCCTTCCTTTGCCGGACCGTCAGGAGAGTGCGCGGGCCGGGGAGGACGCTCGGAGAGCCGATCGGCTCGAATCCGTCGCGCGCGAGATAACCCTGGAGCGCCGATTCGGCGGTCTCGCCGTCGATGATGAAGAACGATTTCGGCGTCCGTGTACGCCGGACGGGAATCCCCTCATCATCGGCGAGCCGGATGCACTCGACGAGAAAACGCATGACCACTCGACCCCCGGCCCTTGTAACAAACCTCCACCGAAATTTCACCCTCCAAAAGCGTCAAATGCTTGTGCCCGCTTGGGTTACGAACCGGAGCGTCATGGGAGGGCGTAGAGCGTCGCGTTCTCCGTCGAGCCGATCGCGCGCGCGCCGGCGATGAGGTTCTCCAGTTCGGCCGCGGCGCCCTCGTCGAGGCGCGTCGCGCGTTCCTCTCCTTTCGGGTCGAGCGTGGCGGACGGGCCGACGATGCCGCGGCGGAAGACGGCAAGGTGCGTGATCTCCTCGTCCGCAAGACGTTGCCGGAGCTCGCTGGTCCGCAGAAGCGACGCGATTCGCGGGCCGTCGAAGTTGCCGCCGCCGCGGACGGGGTGGGAAAACCAGAAGAGCTCGGAGGTGCCGATCACGAGCGTGCGCGAATCGGGCGGGAGCATCGCATCGATTCGCTGGATGTCTTCGAAGTCGCGGCGCTGCGAGGCGACGAGCTCCTCTTCCGTCGTGAGACCGGCGAGGAGACGTCCCAGCGGAATCCTCTCGGTGAAGAACCAGGCGAGGTGGAGCTGCATGACGGTCGCGGCGACGAGGAGGGCGGCGAGAGCGCCGCGCGTGCGTCCGGACGTCCGCCCGAAGAGCGCCGTCGCTCCAAGAAACGCGAGCGGAACGAGGAACGGGAGAAGAATGCGCGCCGAGGGAGCGGTGGCCGCGACGGCGGCGGTGACGATCGCGAGCGCCGCGACCGCGGCGCGGCCGAAGCGGTCGAAGCGGAGGACGAGGAGGATCGCGGCCAGCGCGAGAGCGATCAGCGCGGGGCCGAGCGCTTCATCGATGAACCGCGGCGAGAAGAGATACCCGCGAATCGTCTCCAGCGTCGTATCGGCCGCGCGATAGCCGCCGACCGCCGGGGCGTCCGGTTCGAAGAAGGGCGCGAGCGGGTTCCCTCGAAGCACGAGGTTCCGGATCAGGAACGGCATCGCGACGATCGCCGCGACGAGACCCACGCGCGCGCCGAGGGTGCGGTCCCACGCGCGCGCGACCGTCAGCGCGGCGATGAGGGCGAGCGCGACCGCCGCGAAGGTGTACTTGACGAGAAATCCCGCGCCGAGAGCGAGCGCGAGGATCGCGGGGCCGGCGCCTTCACCGTCCTGCTCGACCACCGACCGCGCGGCGACGAGCGCCACGAGTGCGACCCCCACGAGCGGCCACTCGTTCCACGACCACCCCGCCGTCAGGAAAAGAGCCGGCGCCGTCGCGATTCCGACCGCGCAGATCATGCCGCCGGGGCGGGGAAGGTCGCGCGCGAGAATCGCGAAGACGGCAAGCGCGGCGAACAGATGGAGGAAGTGCGAGGCGATCGCGCCGTCGGCGCCGAGGAGCGCGAGCGCGGGGACATCGGCCGATTCGATCGCGAGCGGAAAATACGAGTGCGAAAGCAGCGGCAGATCGATCGCGCGGCCCTCGAGCACCCACTGCCGCGGAATCTCGAGGTGATACGCGACCTCGTCCAGCGTGAACGCGGGAGCCTGCGCGTGGAGGAAGGCGATGAAGAGCGCGGCGGCTGCGAGAATTCCGGCAACGGCGGCGGCAACGCCGCCCTGCCGCGCGCCCGGCGGGCGTCCGAGGCGGTAGTCGGCCAGCGCGAACGCGCCGGCGACGATTCCAGCCAGAAGGAGAATCGTCTGGACGACGCGTCCCGTGCTGAGGAGCGAGACCAGAAACGCGAACGTTCCGAAGAGAGGGTAGCCGACGAGGAAGTCGTGCCGCAGCCGCGGCGTCCCCGCGCTCCACTCGGGAAAGATCCGCTGCTCGAGAAGAACGCGGAGGAGGCGTCCCGCGCCGATCGCGCCGAGTGCCGTCGCGCCGGCGACGGCGAACGGAATCGCGAGACGCGCGACCGCGATCCGCACGATGACCACTTCGTAGTAGAAGAGCGCGAGAAGGGCGACGAGGACCGCCCCGCAGGCGAGGGTCAGGAGGCGATCGCGACGCGCGGACGGCACGGCGGGAGAGTGTACCGTGTGTGAGTTGTCATCCCGAGCGTTTAGCGAGGGATCAGGGTCGGGCGGGACGCGCGCGACGGGACGGCGTCATTTGGCGGGAGAGCGAACGTTCGTCGTCCCGCCGATAGCGGGCGCTCCGATCAGGGGTTCCCCACCCGTCCCTGATCCCTCGCTACGCTCGGGATGACGCGTCGCCTCGACGATCGCGAGGATCTCGAGGATCGTCTGGCGCGCCGTCGCGACGTCGAGCTGCGTCGTCTTGTCCGATAGCGCCCGGTCCGGATCGTCGTGGACTTCCATGAAGAAGCCGTCGACGCCGACCGCGGCGGCCGCGCGCGCGAGCGGCCGCGCGAACTGCCGCGTCCCACCCGTCGTCTTCCCCTCGCCGCCGGGGC
>JBOGJQ010000132.1:0-4106 GCA_050745405.1 Thermoanaerobaculia bacterium
GATCCCGAAAATGCCCCGATTTCCGGGGGCAGCGCGCTTCGCGCGCGCCCCCGGCTACTCTCCGGCGCCCTTCGGGCGGCGTTCGAATCGATCGCGTTCTTGTGCGCCCGGAGGGCGCGGGAGAATGGCCCCCGGATTCGCGCATCTCTCCTCGTCCTCGCGCCGTGCAACGGCGCGGGACGGGCGCTAGACCAGCTCGTACTCCGCGAAGAAGAACTCGATCTCGACTCGCGCGTTCTCCGGCGAATCGGAGCCGTGGATCGCGTTGCGCTCGATGGATTCGCCGAACTCCTTCCGGATCGTTCCCCCCTCCGCCTTCTGCGGGTCGGTGGCGCCCATGAGCTTGCGGAGCTGCTGGACCGCGTCGTCGCGCTCGAGCGCGGCCACGTAGACGGGTCCCGAGGTCATGTAGGTGACGAGCGACGCGTAGAAAGGCCTCTCGCGATGGACGGCGTAGAACTTCTCCGCCTGCTCGCGCGTGAGGTAGAGCTTCTTGATGCCGAGAATCCGGAATCCGTCCGCTTCGACGCGGGCGATGATCCTGCCGAAGTTCCCCTTCTGCACCGAGTCGGGTTTGATGATCGTGAATGTTCTGGCCATGCGTCCTGGGTCTCCTGGAGTCAAAAGTCCGCGGGATTATACGGGTTTGCGGAGAACGGCAATCCGGCCGTCTCCGAGGATGGTTGCGGTGCGATCGGGAGCGACGGCGAGAGCGGCATTCGACGGGATGCCGAGCCCCACGAGCACGTCGCCGAGCGACATGAGGCGGGCGAGCGACTCGCCCGAGGACGGATCGAACGCGGTCTCGATCGCGGCTCCGGGAATCCAGCCGAACCCGGGCAGAGGCGCGCCCGGGCGGCGCACGTCGAGGGTCCAAGCGCCGAAGCACGCCGCGCCGGCGCCGATGCCGGCGACGACGGCGCCGCGGGCGAGCGCTTCACGCATCGCCTCCTCCGCCGGCGAGGCGCGCAGCGTCTCCGCGAGGAGATTCGTCACCCCGCCGCCGACGTAGACGAGGCCCGCCGTGCGGATCGTCTCGAGGTTCTTTCCGCGCTTCACGTCGCGCGATCGGTAGACGGGAACGTTCACCGTCTCGAGCGAAGGATCGAGCGTCGCGAAATAGGATCCGAGGTGCCGGGCGTAGTCGGGCGAGCCGGACGCGGTCGGGATGAACGCGATCCGCCGCCGGTCCGCCGGCATCTTCCCGATGAGGAACCGGTCGAACTCCTCCGTCTCGCCGAACGAGAACTCACCGCCACCGATGAGCACGAGCCAGCCGTCCGTGGGGGTGCCGGGAAGGGTGAGCGTCGGCATGAAGGTGTGTCCGATAGGACGAGGAGCCGGTCAGCGTCCCTTCCACACCTCTTCCAGCTTCGCCCCGATCTCGGCCGGCGAGACGACGACGTGAATCCCCGCCGCGCGGAGAGCGTCCATCTTGTCCTTCGCGGTCCCTTTGCCGCCGCTGATGATCGCGCCGGCGTGTCCCATCCGCCTTCCGGGCGGCGCCGTCTGTCCCGCGATGAACGCGACGACCGGCTTCCGCACGTTCTCCTTCACGAACGCGGCGGCATCCTCCTCCGCGGTTCCCCCGATCTCGCCGATCATGATGATCGCCTCGGTCCCCGGATCGGCCTCGAACGCTCCGAGGCAGTCGATGAAGTTCGTTCCGGGGAGCGGATCGCCGCCGATCCCGACCGCCGTCGACTGGCCGATGCCGCGCTTCGTGAGCTGCCCGACGGCCTCGTACGTCAGCGTTCCCGACCGCGACACGATGCCGATCGGTCCCTCGCGATGAATGTGACCCGGCATGATCCCGATCTTCGCCTGCCCCGGCGTCATGATCCCGGGGCAGTTCGGCCCGATCAGCCGCGACGCGCCGTCTGTGCCCCGCCTGTCGTTGACGTCGTCGAGGAACGCGTGCGCCCGCACCATGTCGTTCGCCGGAATTCCCTCGGTGATGCACACGATGAGACGCATCCCCGCGTCGGCCGCCTCCATGATTGCGTCCGCCGCGAACGGCGGCGGAACGAAGATGAGCGCGCAGTTCGCCCCTTCCTTCTCCTTCGCTTCTTCGACCGTGTTGAAGACGGGGAACCCCTCGTGCGTCGTCCCACCCTTGCCGGGGGTGACGCCGCCGACGACTTTCGTACCGTACTCGCGGCACTGGATCGCGTGAAACGACCCCTCGCGCCCGGTGATCCCCTGCACGATCACGCGCGTATTGCTGTCCGCCCAGATTGCCATCGATGTGCTCCGAACCCTCAGGCGCGCGCCGCGCGCTGCTTCGCCGCGGCGACTGCCTTTTCCGCGGCGTCCTTCATCCCGTCCGCGGTGATGATGTCGAGTCCCGATTTCTGCAGGATCTCCTTGCCGAGCTCGACGTTCGTTCCTTCGAGCCGGACAACGACGGGAACGGGGAGACCGACTTCCTTCGAGGCCTCGACCACGCCCTCCGCGATGCGGTCGCACCGCATGATCCCGCCGAAGATGTTGATCAGGATCGCCTTGACGTGCTCGTCGCTCAGAATGATGCGGAACGCGTTCTTGACCTGCTCCGCGCTCGCGCCGCCGCCGACGTCGAGGAAGTTCGCCGGCTCGCCGCCCGCGTGCTTGATGATGTCCATCGTCGCCATCGCGAGGCCGGCGCCGTTGACCATACAGCCGACGCTGCCGTCGAGCTTGATGTAGTTGAGCCCGAACTTCGACGCCTCGACCTCGAGCGGATCCTCTTCGTTGAGGTCGCGCATCTCGACGATGTC
Source organism: Thermoanaerobaculia bacterium (assembly GCA_050745405.1). GTDB lineage: Bacteria > Acidobacteriota > Thermoanaerobaculia > Gp7-AA8 > Gp7-AA8 > JBOGJQ01. Next base: position 2,760 of record JBOGJQ010000132.1, read on the forward strand.
CGCGTGGCGGAACATCGCGTTGTCGTCGAAGGTCATCTTCGCGTCGAGCGCGAGGACGTCCTCCTCCTTCGTGATCAGAAGCGGATTGATCTCGGCGAGAGACGCGTCCGTCTCGACGTACGCGCGGACGAGCTTCTGGACGAAGTCGACGAACTTCCGGAAGGCGTTGCCGGAAAGGCCGAGGGCCCATCCGAGGCGGCGGGCCTGGAAGGGCTGAACGCCGAGAAGAGGACTGACGGGCTCGCGATGAATCGCGTTCGGGTCGCGCGCGGCGACCTCCTCGATCTCCATCCCGCCCTGCGACGACGCCATGATGACCGGAACGCCGAGGCGGCGGTCGAGCGTGATGCCGAGATAGAGCTCGCGGTCGATGTTGAGCGCTTCCTCGATGAGGACCTTCCGCACGACGCGCCCCTCGGGGCCGGTCTGGTGCGTGACCAGAGTCATCCCGAGAATTTGCCGGGCGAGCTCGACGGCCTCGTCCGCATTCGAGGCGAGCTTGACGCCGCCGCCCTTGCCCCGGCCGCCGGCGTGGATCTGCGCCTTGACGACGACGCGCCCGCCGAGCTCCTTCGCGATCTCGCGCGCCTGCTGCGGCGTGTCCACCACCTGGCCGCGCGGGACCGCGACGCCGTACGTCTTCAGAATCTCTTTGGCCTGATACTCGTGTACTTTCATTGAGGTTACCCGGGCGCCGGACGTTATCAGCGCACCCCCGCGCGCGCAAGTACGCGATGGAAGTCGGCGACATCATCGAGATCGAACCGGACGTTCTCGTCCCTGGCGGCGACGCGCTCGCGCGCGTGGACGGGCTCCCGCTCTTCGTGCGCCCGCTCTATCCCGGCGACCGCGCGCGCGTGCGCGTCACCGAGAGAAAGAAAGGATACGCGCGCGCGGAAGTCGTCGAGATCGTCCGCGAGGGACTGGAGCGGCGCGCGCAGCCGTGCCCCGTCGCGGAGGAGTGCGGCGGATGCGACTGGACCGCGCTCCGGCTCGACCGGCAGCTCCACTGGAAACGCCGCATCCTGCTCGACGCGCTCCGGCGGACCGGGAAGTTCGACCTCGAACGGCTCCCTCCGGTGCGCGTTCACACCTCACCGCTGCAGTACCGCCTGCGCAGTCGCCTGCAGGTTTCGCCGGACGGCGCTCTCGGCTTCTTCGCCGAGCGGACGAACCGCGTCGTGCCGCTGCCGGTCGAATGCGAGGTCGTCGGGCCGGCGACGATCGGCGCGCTCGATGCCCTGCGCGAAGTGGCGGAGCGGGAGCGGCCGGCTGCGATCGAACTCCTGGAGGGAGACGCCGGCCTCGTCGTCGTGTGGCCGCGCCGTCCCGGCGCGAGCCTTTTCC
>JBOGJQ010000133.1:0-7969 GCA_050745405.1 Thermoanaerobaculia bacterium
GCGTAGCCGTCATCCCGAGCGTAGCGAGGGATCAGGGACGGGTGGGGAACCCTGATCGGAGCATCTCAGGTCGGCGGGTCACCGAACATTCGGTCTCCGCCGACCTGAGCCCCCGCGTCACGCGCGTCCCGCCCGACCCTGATCCCTCGCTACGCTCGGGATGACGTTACGGAATGAAACCCCGGATCGTCCGCACTTTCGCGCCGTCGCGGTTCACGCGGACTTCGATCGTGCGGTAATCGCGGTTCTGTTTCGTCGACTCGGTGTAATAGCCGAGGATGTACTGCGAGCGGAGCTCGGCCTCGAGCTCGTCGTAGACCTTCGCCAGCTCCTTCTCGTTCACGAAGTACGCGACGCCGCCGGTCTCGGAGGCCAGCGAGCGCAGGCGGCCGTTGAGTCCGAAGTCGAGCTTCGAAAAGCCGATGCCGATGAAGTAGATCGGAACGCGCGCCGCGCGGACGTAACGGAGCATGTCCTCGTATGCCACGCGCGAGGCGGTGTCCTCGCCGTCCGTCACGACGATGAGCGCCTTCCGCCCTTCGACGGCCCGGAACCGGTACAGACCCGTCACGATCGCGTCGTAGAGCGCCGTCCCCCCCTCGGCGCCGGGGAGATCGAGGATCTCGTGCCGCAGCGCGGAGAGATTCGCGACGAACGGCGTGATCGCGTCCGCGCTGAAGGCGAATCCACCGAAGAACGCGCGGTCGTCCGGCCGCAGAATCCGCGCGAAGAACTCGAGCGCCGCCTGCCGCGCCTCCTCGATCCGCCGCTCCATGCTCCCGGAGTGGTCGACCAGCACGCCGACCGACAGAGGGAGATTCGTCGAAAAGCCGAACGTCTCGACCTTCTGCGGCTCCCCGTCCTCGAAGACCTGGAAGTCGTCGCGTCCGAGATCCGCGATCGCGTTCCCCGCCTCGTCCGAGACGGTGACGGGGAGCTCGATGAGGTTCACCTCGACGCGCTCGACGTAGCGGTCGCCGTCGAGGTAGAGAAGATCGCTCGCCTCCGTCCCGTCCGCATCGACGACGGTCACGGTGACGAAGTCCTTCCCCGCCAGGCGGGCGGTGGGAATGTCGAGCGCGTACGGCGGCGCTCCCCACGCGATGAGGCGCTCGTCGTTCGCGTGGAGCTCGACGCTCCGGAGCGCGACCTTCTTCGGATTCTGGACGTTGACGTTGAAGTGGGACACGCCGTCCGGCGTCTCGGTGCGCGTGACGTTCACCTCGAGCTGATTCGTCCGCTCGTTCACCACCCACGCGTCGGCGTCGATGTAGTGCCCGCGGACGTCGTACCCGACGGCACGGACCTCGACGCGCTGCGGGATCGCTCCGAGATCGAGCTCCGCGCGGTACGGCGGCGCGTTGCGGGTCAGAATCTTCGTGCCGTCGACCCAGAACTCGACCCGGCGCACGGGCTTTTCCACGTCGACCTCGACGAGGAACAGGTTCGGCGCGACGTCGCGGCTCGGCGGCCGGATGCGCACCGCTCCCGCCGCCTCCGGAACGATCCCCTCCGCGAGGATCGCATCCGCCGTCGCCTCCTCGCCCGCTACGTAGGGTGTGCCCACCGCAGCGACTTCCCGCGTCACCGCCGTTTTCGCGACGATGAGGGGATCGCCCTCGCGCACCGACATCAGGCGCGCCTCGACCGTCACCGGTCCCGCGGGCACCACCTGAACGATCTCGTAGCGGACTCTCTCCTCCGCACCGAGCGGCCGCCGGAAGTTCCGGACCACCTGCTCGCGCGAGAGGATCGACCCCTGAAGGACGACCTCCTGCTCGACGGGAATCCCGAGCGCGGGATCGATCGAGAAGGAGATCCGGACGGCGACGCCGCCCTCCGCGTCACCCAGCGGAGCGATCTCGATCGCGAGCGCCTCGGGCCGCTCCGCGGCGAACGCCACGGAAGCTCCGAGGAGGAGGGAGAGGAGCCACACTGTGCGGGGGGTCATCCGCATCGATAACGATGGAAGCGGAGTCCGCCATTTCGCCTTGCGCTCGATCGCCGGAACCGTCTACTGTCCGGCCTCGGATGCGTCCGCTCGCCTTCATCGGCTACTCCGGGTCGGGAAAGACGACGCAGATCGTCCGCCTGATTCGCCGTTTCGCCGCGGCGGGCGAGGGTGTCGCCGTCATCAAGCACACGCACCACACCGCGAATGCCGGCCGGCGCGGCGACACCGGCCGCTTTCTCGACGCCGGGGCCGCGGAGACGATCCTCGCGTCCGAGGACGGTGTCGCCGCCCATTCCTCGGGTGAAATGTTTCCGTGGCGTGACCCGCGCGCGCTCCTGTCGCGCGTCGCCGCGCGCCGGATTTTCCTCGAAGGATTCGCGGAGAGCGGCGTCTGGCCCTCGATCCTGGTCGAGCGGGAAGACCGTGGATCTCCGGACACCGGCGGCGAACGGCTCGTCGCCACGATCTCGGACCGGCCGGGGAACGGAACCGTTCCGCGGTTCGGTCCGGACGACGAGGAGGCGATCGCCGCGTTCGTCGACGGCGTGCAGCGCGAGATGGGGAGCAGATGGGAGGGGATCGTCTTCGATCTCGACGGAACGCTCATCGATTCGTACCGGGCGCTCGCGGGGGCGATCAACCACGCGCGCCGGGCCGCCGGGCTTCCTGCGCTCGGAGAAGAGGCGATCCGCGCCGCGGTCGGCGAAGGCGTCGAAGTCCTCCTCGAGAGGACGTTTGCGCCGGGGCCCGTGCCCGGCCGCGCGCGCGAGGACTTCGAGAGCCATTACGACGCGATCTGCTGCGAGGAGTCGCGCCTGCTCGAGCATGTCGGCGAGACGCTCGCGGCGCTGCAGGCGCAGGGGATCCGGATGGGCGTCTGCACGAACAAGCCGACCTCGTTTTCCGCGAAGATCCTCCGGTACCTCGGCCTGGAGGAGCGGTTCGGCGCGATCGTGGGGCCGGATCTCGCGGGCGCGCGCAAGCCGGACGGGCGGCACGTCGTCTACACGCTCCGGGCGATCGCGCGCGGCGCGGACGAGTCTCTGTTCGTCGGCGACATGCCGGTCGACGTCGCGGCCGCGCGGAGCGCGGGCGTTCCGGTCGCCGTCCTGGCGACGGGATCTTCGCCGCGGCCGGCGCTCGCCGAGTCGCGCCCCGATTTTCTCCTCGAGCGCTTCGATCAGCTCGTCGCGCTCGCCGCGCGGAGAGAGTCGTGAGGCGCGCGCGTTTCGAAACGGTGTTCTTCGACGTCGACTCGACCCTCGTCGCGCTCGAGGGGATCGACGTCCTCGCGGACGGCGATCCGGAGATCGCCCGCCTCACCGACGCGGCGATGAACGGCGAGATCCCGATCGATCGTGTGTACGCCCTCCGGCTCGAGCGCATCCGGCCCCGCCGCGAAGCGGTCGAGGAACTCGGCCGCCGCTACCTCGACGCGATCGTCCCCGGCGCGGAAGACGTGTTCACGACCCTTCACACCCTCGGCACCGCCGCCGTGCTCGTCACGGCCGGAATCCGGCAGGCCATCCTTCCGCTCGCCGCGCGCCTCGCCGTTCCGGACCGACTTGTCCATGCGGTCGAGCTCCGATTCACGCCGGACGGGTCGTACGCGGGCTTCGACGAGAACAGCCCTCTCACGCGCCCCGGCGGAAAAGAGGTAGTCGTCATGAACGTCCGGGCGCGCTCGAAGGGGCGGGCGGCGTTCGTCGGCGACGGCATCACCGATCTCGAGGCGAAGGGAGCGGTCGATCTTTTCATCGGCTTCGGCGGCGTCCGTGTCCGCGAGCGGGTGGCCGAGGACTCGCAGGTCTACGTCCGAGAGCCGTCGCTTGCCGCCGTGCTTCCGTATCTCATTGAGGAGACGCCATGACTTCACGCGCGAACTTCTTCGTGCCCGGACCGACGTGGGTCCGCCCCGAGATCCTGCTGGCCACGGCCCGCCCGATGATCGGCCACCGCGGTCCCGAGTTCCGGGAGCTGTTCCGGCGGATCACGCCGCGCCTCCAGGCCCTGTTCCGTACGTCGAACCCGGCGTTCTTCGCCGCGTCGACGGGAACCGGGCTCATGGAGGGATCGCTCTCGAACACGGTCACGCGGACGGTCCTCGTCACGACGTGCGGCGCGTTTTCGGAGCGCTGGCTGAAGATCGCGCACAAGCTCGGCCTCGAGGCGGACCAGCTCGAGTTCCCCTGGGGCGAACCGGTCGACCCGGTCCGGCTCGCGGACCATCTCCATCTGCGCCGGCATCACTACGACGCGGTGACGATCACGCACAACGAGACTTCGACGGGCGTCATCAACGACCTTCCCGAGCTCGTGAAAGCCGTCCGCGCCGTCTCCGAGGACACGCTGGTGATCGTCGACGCCGTCTCGTCGCTCGCCTGCGCGCCCGTGCTCGTCGACGAGTGGGGCGTCGACGTCTGCTTCGCGAGCTGCCAGAAGGGACTCGCGCTGCCGCCGGGCCTCACGGTCTTCAGCGTCTCGCCCCGCGCGCTCGCGGCGGCCGAGCGGAAGCACTACAAGGGGACGTACTTCAACTTTCTCGACTTCCACCGCTCGGCCGAGAACGAGAACGTCCCCTTCACGCCGGCGGTGTCGCTCGTGTACGGGCTCGACAAGCAGCTCGAGGACATCGAGCGGGAGGGGCTCGAGGCGCGGTGGGAGCGCCACCGCGCGCTCCGCGACCGCACGCTCGAGCGGACGGCGGAGTGGGCCGACCCGGCGAGCGAGCGCGAGGCGCTCTCGCCGAGCGTCAGTGCGCTCATGCCGGAGCGCCTCACCGCGCGCGAGCTTCTCGACCGGATGCGCGAGCGGGGATACACGATCGGAGGCGGCTACGGGAAGTGGAAGGAGACGACGTTCCGCATCGGTCACATGGGCGACATCACGATCGAGGACCTCGACGCGATGCTCGACGTGATGGAGGAAGTCGCGGGGTAGCTCGTCGTCAGTCGTCAGTCGTCAGTCGTCACGGTTGCCGGTTGTCGGTTGTCGGTTGCCGGTTCTCCGTTTCCGTAGTGTCGTCATCCTGAGGAGCGAAGCGACGAAGGATCTCCTCAGCTGCGACTCAGACTCGCGACTGTGACGAATTGAGACGCGGCTGAGGAGATCCTTCGCTCACACCCATCCGCACGACCTCGCTCAGGATGACGCGCGTTGTGGTAGGGGAAGACTGACCGGCAACCGGCAACCGGCAACCGGCAACCGGCAACCGGCAACCGGCAACCGGCAACCGGCAACTGACGACTGACGACTGACGACTGACGACTGACGACTTTCTCACGAGCAATGCGCTAATCTGCGCAACGCATGGCTCACAGGGTTCTCGTCACCGACACGCTCGCCGAATCCGGACTCGACCTTCTGCGGAACGACGCCGAGGTCGACCTCGCCTACCTTCCCGGCATCAAGGGAGCCGATCTTACGGCGGAGATCGCGAAGGCGGAGGGACTCGTCTCACGCAGCGGGACGGCGATGACGGCGGAGCTGTTCGACGCGGCTCCGCGGCTCCGCGTCGCAGCGCGCGCGGGCGTCGGGCTCGACAACGTCGACGTCGACGCGGCGACGGCGCGCGGCATCCTCGTGATCAACGCGCCGACGGCGAACATCCTCTCGGCGACCGAGCACACCATGGCGCTCATGCTCGCGCTCTGCCGCAACGTGCCGCAGGCCGACGCGTCGATGCACAAGGGCGAATGGACGCGCTCGCGCTTCATGGGCATCGAGCTGTCGGGCAAGACCCTGGGCATCATCGGACTCGGGCGCATCGGGAGCCGCGTCGCGGCGCGCGCACAAGCGTTCGGAATGCGGATCCTCGCGCACGACCCGTACATCGCCCCCGCGGCGGCGCAACGTGCCGGCGCGGAGCTCGTTCCCCTCGACCGCCTCGTGCGCGAAGCCGACTTCGTCACCGTCCACACGCCGCTGACCGAAGAGACGCGCGGCATCGTCGGCGCGGCCGAGATCGAGCGGATGAAGGACGGCGTCGTCCTCATCAACTGCGCGCGCGGCGGCATCATCGAGGAGACTGCCCTCGCGGCGGCGCTCTCGGCCGGCAAGGTCGCCGGCGCCGCCGTCGACGTCTTCGAGGCGGAGCCGCCGGCCGCGGATCACCCTCTCCGGTCGGCGCCGAACGTCATCCTCACGCCGCACATCGGCGCGAATACGTGGGAGGCGCAGGACCGCGTCGCCGTGCAGACCGCGGAGATGGTCATCGCGGCGCTGAAGGGCTCGATCTTCGTTTCCGCGGTGAACCTGCCGTTCCAGGGGCACGCCGACGCCGAGGCGGCGCCTCTGATCGCGCTCGCCGAGCGCCTCGGATGCCTCGTCGCGCAGCTGATGGACGGCGCCCCGACCGAGGCGAACATCGAGCTCTGGGGGATCGACGAGCGCTTCACGAAGATCCTCAGCGTCGCCGCGCTCAAGGGTCTCCTTTCGCCGCACCTGAGCGAGACCGTGAACTTCGTGAACGCGCAGGCGATCGCCGAGAATCGCGGAATCCTGACCGGCGCGACGGTCCATCCGGTTCCGCACGACTACACGAATCTCGTCACGTTCCGCGCGAAAGGCGAAAAGGGCGAGACCTCGGTCTCCGGCACGCTCTTCTCGGAACGCAAGCCCCGAATCGTCGCGGTGAACGCGTTCCGCGTCGAGTTCGAGCCGGCCGGGTACCTCATGTTCATGGTCAACCGCGACGTGCCGGGCGTCGTCGGGAAAGTCGGAACGATTCTCGGCGACCGGGAAATCAACATCGCGGAGTACAACCTCGCGCGGGCGCCGGAAGGTGGCGTGGCGATGGCATTCGTCACGATCGACTCGCCGCTGGACGACGCGACGCTGGAGTTCATCCGCTCGCTGCGGGAGATGGAGGACGTGCGGCTCGTCCGGCTGTGAATTAAAGCCGAACTGTAATACTTGCTGTTAATATAAGCGCAAAATGAAGTATCGCACGTTGGGCTCGACCGGGATTTCCGTGAGCGAGATCGGCTTCGGCGGATGGGCGATCGGCGGAGCCACGGACGCGCAGGGCGTGCCGATCGGCTGGGCGAAGGCGAACGACGACGACTCGCTCGCTGCGCTGCGCCGCGCGCGTGACCTCGGCGTCACCTTCTTCGATACGGCCGACATCTACGGCCAGGGGCGGAGCGAGTCGCTCATGGGCATCGTGCTGTCCCGACACCGCGATGCCGTGACGATCGCCACGAAGGTCGGGAACGTCCGCACCTCCAGCGGCAGCGTGATCAAGGACTTCTCGAAGCGTCACATCTTCTACGCGATCGACGGGTCGCTCAAACGCCTCCGCTCCGAGTACGTCGACCTCTATCAGCTCCACAACCCGACCCTCGCCGATCTCGAGCGGGGGGAGATCCAGGAAGCGATGGAGATGCTCCAGTCGATCGGAAAGGTTCGCTACTGGGGCGTCTCGATCTTCGATCCGCGCGAGGGCATGCGCATCATCGAGCGCGGATGGGGCTACGCGCTCCAGGTCCTCTACAACGTCCTGAATCAGTCGGCCGCCGCCGAGCTCTTTCCGCTGGCGAAGGAGAAGCGGTACGGCATCATCGCGCGCGTGCCGCTCGCGTCGGGGCTGCTGACGGGAAAATTCCGCCGGGATACGACGTTCCCGGCCGATGACGTGCGGCAGAACTTCCTGACGCCGAAGCGCCTCGCCGAGGCGCTCGAACGGGTCGACGAGGTCAAGGGAATCGTCGGCGGAGCAGCACAGAGCCTCTGCGAGGCCGCGCTCCGCTTCATCCTCGCGAACGACGCCGTCTCGACGACGATCCCCGGCGCGCGCAACGCGCATCAGGTCGAGCTCAACGCCACCGCGTCCGGCGACTCCCTCCCGCCCGCCGTCGTCGACCGCCTCCGCGAGCGCCTCGGGGACTACAACTTCTACGAGCGCCACGCGATCCGGGTGTAGTCGCTGGTCGCTGGTCGCTCGAGCCGCGATGCAAGCGCCGAAGGCGCGGCGGAGAGTAGCCGGGGGCGAGCGCCCGAAGGGCGCGCTGCCCC
>JBOGJQ010000134.1:0-6160 GCA_050745405.1 Thermoanaerobaculia bacterium
CTTCGGGCGCACGTCAGTCTGCGACGGTGAGCGTGCCCCACGGAGCCGGGCGGCGGATCACCCAGACAGCGCGATGAGGTCAGAGCGCAGTTGCGCCATTCGCGGCCGCTTCCTCCCGTCCGTCGTAGAGCCGCTGCAGCAGCGTCGTGATCTCGCCGCGTCGGCCGTTGCCGATCGTCCGGTCGTCGATCGCGGTCACCGGCATGACGGCCATCGACGTGCTCGTGACGAACGCCTCGTCGACACTGAACAGCTCGTTCTCGGTCACCGGGCGCTCGTCGACGCGGATCTTTTCTTCGAGCGCGATCGAGATGATCTGGTCGCGCACGGTGCCGGGAAGGATGAACTGGTCGGCCGGATGCGTGATCAGCCGCCCCTCCCGGATCGCGAAGAACGTCGCCGCCGCCCCCTCGCGGACCTGCCCGTCCTCGATGAACAGCACTTCCTCGGCTCCCGCACGCTGCGCCTTCTTCTTCGCCATCGTGTTCGGCAGCAGGTTCGTCGTTTTGAGATTGCACGCGCGCCACCGGATCTCGGGCGTCGTGATCACGGCCATCCCGCGCTCCTTCTTCTCCGCGTCGGGAAAGCGGTGCTGCCGCGTGTACGCGATCGCCGTCGGCGCCGCGTCTTCCTTCCAGTAGTGGTTCCGCTGCGTTTCGCCGCGGGTGACTTGAACATAGATGAGGCCCTCGTCGAACGCCGTCCGTCCGATCAGCTCTTCATTGAGCGCGAGGAACTCCTCCTCGGTCCACGGCGAGCGGATCTCGAGCGTGCCGAGGCCGTTCATCATGCGCGCGTAGTGCTCCCGCGCGAACAGGGCCCGCCGGCGCAGGAACTTCATGACCTCGTAGATGCTGTCTCCGAACTGCAGTCCGCGATCCTCGACGCCGATCACCTTCTCGTCCGTCGTCGTGTACCGCCCGTTGATGTAGAGAACGTCTCCCAAGCTTTCCCTCCGGCTAGCGACCAGCGACTAGCGCGATTCATCCTTCCATACCGACTTCACGATGACCACCGTCCTGTCATCTTCCGCTTCGTGGGCGCCCCAGGCGGCGACCGCGCGGAAGACCTCCTGGACGATCTCCTGCGCGGGCCTGTGCCCCTCGTTCCGGACGAGCGCGACGAGCCGGTCGAGTCCGAACTCCTCCCCGTGCCCGTCGTGCGCCTCGACGATCCCGTCGGTGTACATACAGAGAATGTCTCCCGGATCGATGGCGATGTAGCCGCGGTTGTACGTCGCGTCGGGCGTCGGACCCAGAATGCGCCCGCCGTGCCGGAGATATTCGACCCGCTCGTCCTTGAGGACGAACGGCGGGTTATGGCCCGCGTTCGAGTAGATGAGGGTCCCGTTCGACTCCAGCTCGCCGTAGAAGAGCGAGACGTACTTCGTCGTCAGCCGCGAGCGGTGCATGATCCGGTTCAGCTTCTGGAGAGTCCGGATGATCTTGAAATCGCGGTCGACGCCCATTCGCAGGCCCACGTAGATGTCGCGGACGACGAGGGCCGCGGAAAGCCCATGGCCGCTCGCATCGGCGATCGCGAGACCGAGGATCGTCTCGGTGAGCGGGATGAAATCGTAGAAATCGCCGCTCACGATCTCCGCCGGGATCGCCTTCGCGGCGAGGTCGAACCCTTCGTACTGCGGGATTCTCTGGGGAAGGATCGAGAGCTGGATCCTCTGCGCCTCGTCCAGAATCGACTCGAAGCGCTGCGTCCGCAGCTTCTGGTTGATCGCGTAGCGGACGAGGTTGAGCGAGAAGAGAATGTCGTCCCGCCCGAGCTCGGGCGAGACGTTGAACCCGAGGATCCACTGCTCGTCGCCGACGGTGATCGCGGCGAAGCGCCGCGCGCCGATCTTCTCCTCGAGCACCGGATCGAACCCCGGATCCGACGGATCCATGACGACGATCCCGTTCTCGAGCGCGAGCTCCACCGGCTTGTACTCGATCGGCACCTCGATGCCCAGCTCCGCGGCCCCCTCGCCGAACCGGTGCACGAGGACGACCGTGTCGTCGCGAACCTCGTAGAGACGCCCGCCGGTGATCCCGAGCTGGTCGCGGAACCCGCTCGCCACGGTCTCGGCGAGCTGCGCGACCGTCGCGGTCACGTCGTCCGAAGTGTCGATCGAGTCGAAGGTTTTCTGGACTTGAGCCAGTAGCGAACGATAGTCCATTGAAAAGCAGAGTGATCAGTGCAGAGTGATGAGTGATGACTGAGGAACTTTATCGCAACACGACTCCGTCGAGCTGATACGGCGGCTCGACGCGGAACAGATCGAGCACCGTCGCGTAGACGTCGGCGATGTACGGCGCCCGGTCGGTCTGGAGCTTGCGGTTGTAGAAGAAGATCCCCTTCACCTTCTCCGGATCGAGCGAGCAGTGGTCGCCGCTCCACGGCCGGTCGTTGTCGGTGAAGAGGTCCTTCTGCACGCCGCCCAGCGACGTCTGCCAGGAAACGCGGTAGCCCGGGTTGTTCGTCACGAAGAGGTCCGGGATCACGTTCGGATCGAACTGCCGGTAGGCCTCTTCGCGCGGGACGACGCGCGACACCGGCTTGTCTCCCGTCTTCGGATCGACGAGCGCCTCGAGCTTCGCGGCGATCTCCTCCTTCAGCGCGTCGTACTCCGCGCCAGGCTCGACCGTCCCCTGCGCCTCGCGCCCCTTCAGATTGATGTAGATGTTTCCGAGCCCGAGCGCGTACGCGCGCGTTTTCGACCAGTCGACGTTCTCCCAGAACTGCCCCGAGTCGAAGAGGATCTCGAGGGTTCTCTCCCCCGCTTCGACGCCCGTCCTCAACCCGAGGTAGCCGTTCTGCGCGAGCCAGGTGTTGTAGTTGATCGAGCGCCGCCACGTCGCGAAGCCGTGGTCCGAAAGCACGATCAGCGCCGCATCCTTCTGCTCCGCCGCGGCCATCGCCTCTCCCACGATCGAGTCCATGAGCTGGTAGGTGCGCAGCAGCGCGTCGCCCCACTTCGCCGCCAGCGCCGCGTCGTACGCCGGATGCCCGGGATCGACGAGACGCCAGAAGACGTGGCCGACGCGGTCCGGAAACTCGAACTGCTGGATCAGCAGGTGATCGTCGTCGTCGAGGAAGTCGCGATAGAGCCCGCGGAACTGCTCGACCGTCCACGTCATGTCGTCCCAGAACATCTGCTCGTTCGCGAACCCCTCGGAGATCGCCCACGTGTCGATCGCCCACCCCATCGTCTTGAACCGGCCGTGCTCGTGCGCGAGGTCTTCGATCCAGCCGGGAGGCGTCGAGAGGCGCAGCCCCGGCGGCGGATTCAGAGGATCGAAATTGATCGGCGACAGATACAGCCGCACCTCGGGTTTCACGGAGAGCAGATGAAAGCGGCTGATCCCCTTGATCGAGATGATCGGGTTGAACTCGAAATCGAACTCCATCCACTCGGTCCACTCGCCCGGGCGGAGCGTCGCCGTCTGCTGGCCCAGCTCGATCGTGATCGACTCCCGGTCCTCGGCGACGATGATCGTCATCGGCTGGGAGATGTAGGGCGGCTCGTCGAAAAGGCGGTTCGGCGGGCCGACGACCTCGGTCTCGATGATGCCGCGGTTGTCCTCGAGCTGGACGACCTCGATCGAGAACTCGTTCGAGCCGCTCATCTGCAGGTCGAGCTCCGAGGTGAAGTAGAACGGCTTCCCGATCCGTCCCGAGACGTCGGGGACGCCGAGACCGGAGATCATGTGGCCGTTCTCGAAATCGGTGGCGGGAAACGTGACGGGAATCTGGATGACTTTCGCGCGGTAGCCGGCCTTCGCGACGACGTCCCACATCGGAATGCCTTCGCGCCGGTTGATGACGCCGGGGCGGGTGGTCGGGAGGAGACGGTCGGCGGCGACCCACGCTGCGGCGCCCGCGAGAACGCCGACTCCGATGGCGACGAGCGCGGCGAGCCGCGTCGAACGCCGGGCGAGCTTCAGAGCCAGAAAGAAGACGACGAAGAGGAGAACGAACGCCGCGAGGCCGAACGCGATCCCGTTTCGCTCACCGAACAGGAACGGCTCTGTCGTTTCCTCGAAGGCGGCGAAGACGGGCAGGTATGTCTCCGGGTCGCGACGCAGAAAATCGAAGATGCCCGTGCGCCCCGGGTCGATGCCCGTCGCGAACGTCGACCAGGAGACGGGCGTCTGAGCCGGCAGAGTCGGCCGAAGCGGGCGGAATGTGCCGCTCGCGCGGAGCTTCGCGAGGTTCGGCAGCTTCCCCTCGTCCATCCAGCGCTGCGTCCACGCCGCGTCGACGCCGTCGAATCCGAGAACCAGCACTTTCGGCGCGTCCTCCTGCGCCTCGGCGGGGGTCCAGACGGTGGCGGCGGCGAGAACGAGGGCGACGAGGGCGGCAGGCAGAGCCCGCACGAGCAGGCGTTTCGGCATCGGTGATTTCCGGCTCCCAGGACGACGTTCGAGTCGCCGCATGATAACAAAGCGAACACCGGCAGAGTTCTGGCATTCATGCGCCCGAGGGAAGCGAAACGAAGGAGTGACGACTATGAAGCAGACGTTCCTCGTAATGACTCTTTTCGCCGCGCTCGTGGCGGCCGGCTGCGGCGGAGGCGAACGGCAGGCCGCGCCTGCCGGGGAGCGGGAGCTCGTGATCGCGTTCGACACGGCGCCGACGAACCTCGACGCCCGCGTCGGCAACGACCAGGCGTCCGGCCGCATCTTCGACCTCATCTACGCGGGTCTCGTGAGGTTCACGCCGCAGGCGGACCACGCGCCGGATGTCGCGGAGAGGTGGGAAGTCTCGGAGGACGGGCTGACGCTCACGTTCCATCTGCGGCCGAACCTCACGTTCCACGACGGGAGACCGCTGACCGCGCAGGACGTCCTCTACACGTACGAGTCGCTCATGGCGGAGGACTTCAACTCGCCGAAGAAGTCCGGCTACGCGAGCGTCGCCTCGTTCGAGGCGCCGGACGACCGGACGTTCGTGATCCGGATGCGGGAGCCGAACGCGGGGATTCTCGACAACCTGACGCTCGGGATCGTGCCGCGCGATGCGGATCCGGAGATGTTCAAAACGAAGCCGATCGGCGCGGGACCGTACAAAGTCGCCGAGTTCCGGACGGACGAGCGCGTCGTACTGGACGGGTTCGAGGGGTTTCACGCGGGCGCGCCGAACATCGACCGCGTCGTGGTGCGGGTGATTCCCGATGCGACCACGCGCGTGCTCGAGCTGCGGCGCGGCTCCGTCGACTTCGTCCTGAACGCGATTCCTTTCGACGCGATCGCGCAGTTCAAGAACTCGGACGAGCACAAGGTCGTCGCCGAGCCGGGCTCGATCTATCAGTACCTCGCGTTCAATCTCCGCGACCCGAACCTGGACGACGAGAGGGTGCGGCAGGCGATCGCGCACGGCATCGACCGCCAGAGGATCGTCGAAGACCTCCTCCTCGGATACGGCGAGGTGACGAACTCCATGCTGCCGAGGAGCCACTGGGCGCACGCGCCGAACCTGCCGGAGTACCCGTACGACCCGAACCGCGCGAAGCAGCTCCTCGACGAGGCGGGCCATCCCGACCCCGACGGCGATGGTCCGGGAACGCGGTTCAATCTCGTCTACCGCACCTCCACGGACGCCGAGTCGAACCAGCAGGCGCAGATGATCCAGCAGATGCTCGGCCAGATCGGGATCGGGGTCGAGATCCAGTCGAACGAGTTCGGGACGTTCTACGAGGCGATCCAGCGCGGGAACTACCAGATCTTCTCGCTGCGGCGCGCGGGAGTGAACGATCCCGACTTCTACACGATCATCTTCCACTCCGACGCGCTGCCGCCGGAAGGGCAGAACCGCGGGTTCTACATCAACGAACGCGTCGACCAGCTCCTCGACGACGCGCGGGCGACGTTCAATCGCGACCGGCGGAGAGAGCTGTACCAGCAGGTCCAGCAGATCCTCGCCGAGGAGCTGCCGTACGTGTCGCTGTATCACCGCTCGAACGTCGCGGTGATGGACGGCGGACTGGCCGGCTACGAGATGTATCCGGCGGGGTTCCTGCTGTCGGTGCCGAAGATGAGGTGGACCGATTAGTTGTTCATTGTTCGTTGCTCGTTGTTCGTTGTTCGTTGTTCGTTGTTCGTTGTTCGTTGTTCGTTGTTCGTTGTTCGTCGGGAAGCAAAACATAAGCGCCGTCATCCTGAGG
>JBOGJQ010000135.1:0-11897 GCA_050745405.1 Thermoanaerobaculia bacterium
GCTGAGGAGATCCTTCGCTCACACCCACCCACGCCGCCTCGCTCAGGATGACGACACCGGCGAGAGTCATTGATGATCCACCGGCACTCTGTGCCGTGCGCCGCTTCCAAGAACTTCCAGTGTGTATGCGGGTTTCTTTCGTACGCTCTACCACGTGCCGGAGGCGCCACCCCAGCGATGTTTCTTCTCCTCAGGCGCGGCGCAGCCGTCAGTGGCTCGGGATGACAGCTCGGCGACTATCGTGAATAGTCCGTGCTAGCCGCGCGAGGCGCGGGCGAGCAGGTCGAGGCCACCGCGCGCGACGAGCTGCTCGTGCACGGCGCGAACGACGGCTCGCGCCTCACCCCGCTCATGCACGCGGATGGCGTCGCGCCCCTCGAGATCGGAGAGGAACGCGCGGATCTCGATTTCGCCATCGTGGATGGTCGCGTGAACGGCGATCGGCGAATAACAGTCGAGGCGGGTGCCGAACTTCTGGAGCACGCCGCGCTCTGCGAGTGCTGCCTCCTCGCTCGGTTCGTGGTTGATGCGGCGGAGAAGGGCGCGGAGGTCGTCCCGCTCGCGGAGGATCTCGACCGTGACGATCCCCTGGCCGGCGGCGGGGACGATCTCGTCGAGGTCGAAGAGCGACGTCGCGCTGGCGGCGAGGCCGAGCCGTCCGAGGCCCGCGCTCGCGAGAACGATCCCGTCGTACTGGCCGTCGCGCTGTTTCGCGAGGCGCGTCTCGACGTTCCCGCGAAGCGGCTCGACGCGGAGACCCGGCCAGCGCGCGAGGACCTGGGCTGCGCGCCGGGGCGAGCTCGTCCCGACGACGCTCCCCTCGGGAAGCTCGCCGATCGTGCCGCCCGCCGCGCGCACCCACGCGTCGCGCGCATCGGCGCGCTCGAGAAAGGCGCCGAGCTCGAACTCGTCGGGGAGCAGGGACGGGACGTCCTTCAGGCTGTGGACGGCGACGTCGATCCGTCCGGAGACGAGCGCCTCCTCGAGCTCCTTGATGAACAGCCCTTTGCCGCCGATCGCGGCAAGGGCGACGTCGGTCCTGCGGTCACCGGTCGTGCGGAGCGCCACGATCTCCGTGGTGCAGCCGACCTCGTGGAGCAGGCGCGCGACCTCGTTCGCCTGCCACAGCGCGAGCCGGCTCCCGCGCGTGCCGATCCGGACCGGAGCGCTCATCGCAGGCCGAAGATCCTGCGGATCGTGTCGCGCAGCGTGTCGCTCCCGTCCGCTTTCGGCTCGGCCGTCGATTCCTTCAGCCTCAGGATCGGGTAGTGGAGGACCTTGTTGATGATTCCGGACGAAAGCGTCTCGATCGCCTCGCGCTGTTCCGCCGTAATGGGGCCGATCTTCCGGAGACACTTCTCGAGCTCTCCCTCGCGGATCGCCTCGAGCCGCTGCTGGAGCTCCAGGATCGTGGGGATGACCTCGTGGCTCGCGATGCGGTGGAGGAACGCCTCGACTTCGTGCTCGATGATGGCTTCGGCCGCGCCCGCCTTCTCGAGGCGCGCATCGCGGTTCGCCTCCGCGATCCCGCGGAGGTCGTCGACGTCGTAGAGGTAAGCCCCCTCGACCGCGGCGATGGCGGGATCGAGGTTTCTCGGAACGGAGAGATCGATGAGGAAGAGGTCGCGCCGGCGGCGCCGCGCGATCGCTGTGGCGACTTCCGGCGCGCGGATGACGTACTCCGGAGCGGCGGTCGACACGACGACGATGTCGCAGGCGTCGAGATGACCGGCGAAACCGTCGTAGTCGACGGCGGTTCCGCCGAATCGTTCCGCCAGCTCCCGCGCGCGATCGGCCGACCGGTTCGCCACGAAAATCGACGCGAGGCCCTGCCCCTTGAGATTCTCCGCCGTCAGCTCGCCGATCTTTCCGGCGCCGACGAGGAGGACCCGCAGCCCCTCGAGCTTTCCGAAGATCTTCTTCGCCAGCTCGACCGCCGCGTACGGCACCGAGACGGCGAGCTCGCCGATGCCTGTCTCCGAGCGGACCTTCTTCGCGACGCGGAGCGTCTGCTCGAAGAGCTTGTGCAGCACGGGGTCGAGGGTTCGCTGCTCGAGGGCCGCGCGATACGCCTCGCGGACCTGTCCCGCGATCTGCGGCTCGCCGACGATCATCGAATCGAGGCCGGAGGCGACGCGGAAGGCGTGCGCGATCACGTCGCGGTGGCGGAGAACGTAGATATGCCGCTCGAGCTCGTCGGGCGTCATCCCGCCGCGCGCCGCAAGCTGGGCGGCGATCTCGGTCGGCGCCGTCTCGTCCTCGATCGAGGCGACGACCTCGACGCGATTGCACGTCGAGAGAACCGCTGCACCCGTTACTCCGTCGATCCCGCGGAGCGCGTGGAGCTCGCGGGCGAGATCGTCACCCGCCACATCGAGCCGCTCGCGCACTTCGAGCGGCGCGGTCCGATGGCTCAGCCCGACCAGGACCAGCGCCATCAGCGTTCTCCCTCCGCCCGCCCCGCGCGATCACGCATGCTGGATCCCCAGAAGCGACACGAAAATCGAGACGAACGCGAGGGCCGCGATCACGAGCGTCCGCCGCGCGCGGTACGTTCCCGTGACGTACGACTGCAGGAGCGCCGCGAACAGGATCCACGCGACGAAGGCCCCGATTTCCTTCGCCCCCGGCGTCACGATGGCCGCCGCGCTCCGGTACGACCAGAGGATCCCCGCGAAGATCCCGACCGTGTAGATCGCGAATCCGATCGAGATCGCGCGATAGCTCACGACGTCGCAGACGCGGAGGCTCGGGATCCACTCCCACAGCCTGCCGCGCCGCTTTTCACGCAGCGCGCGCTCCTGAACCTGGTAGAGGACCGCGAATCCGATCCCGACGAGGAGCGCGGCGATGCCGACTGCCGTGAAGAGCAGGTGCCCGATGAAAACGTTCGACTGCAGCTCGGGCTCGAGCGGCCGGAAACGCTCCTCGACGACCGCTGCGATCGCAAGAAGGAGAAACACGAGGGGGTAGATCAGGAACGCCGCGGCGTCGACGCGGTAGCGGACCCAGAGCGCCAGCTTCACCGCCATGATCGTCCAGGCGATGAAGCTCGCCGTCTCGGGGAGATTCGTGAGAGGGGGGTGACCCGTCCGGGAGCAGATCACGCCGATCCAGACCGTGTGCGTGACCCACCCTGCCGCCATCGCCGCGAGAGCGAGCCGCGGTGCCGCCGGGATGCGGGTCACGAGCGAGCCGAGAACGACGAGCGTTCCGGCCGCGTAGAGCGCCAGGGCGAGATAGAGTGGAACGTTCGGTGCCATCAGGTCAGGCGGTTTCCGCGGACCGCTCTTCGCGGATGACGCGGAACGGCTCGAATTCGTGAATGCGCGCGGTCGGAATCCAGGCCGTGAGCTCGACAGTCCCGTTGCGCTCGGCCCGTTCCTGAACGATCCCGATCTCGTGAGCCCTCGCGACGAGCTTCCCCTCGGACGCGGGAAACTCGAGCTGGAGGGTCTCGCCGCCGCCGAGCTCGCGGACCCGGATCTTCTCGATCAGATTCCCGAGCCCCTGTCCGGTGAGCGCCGAGACCGTCGCCGCCTCGGATCCGGTCCGTTCGAGAAATGACGGTTGCTCCACCGCGTCCACCTTGTTGTAGACCTCGAGCACGCGGTCCTCGGCGA
The DNA here is from genome assembly GCA_050745405.1 of Thermoanaerobaculia bacterium. Taxonomy (GTDB): domain Bacteria; phylum Acidobacteriota; class Thermoanaerobaculia; order Gp7-AA8; family Gp7-AA8; genus JBOGJQ01. Next base: position 3,624 of record JBOGJQ010000135.1, read on the forward strand.
CACCGAGGTCGCGAAGGACCTCCGAGCCGACGGCGCGCTGCTCCTCGACGTGCGGGTGCGCGAGGTTGATGACGTGCAGGACGAGGTCCGCCGTCGCCGCTTCCTCCATCGTCGAGCGGAACGACGCGACGAGGTGGTGCGGGAGCTTGCGGATGAAGCCGACCGTGTCGATGTAGACCGTCTCGCGCGGCATGGGCGCGTGAGCGCGGTGGAGCTTCGCGTCGAGCGTCGCGAAGAGCTGGTCCATGGCGAACGCGCCACCCATGGTGAGGCGGTTGAACAGCGTCGATTTGCCGGCGTTCGTGTAGCCGACGAGAGCGACGGTGTAGGCCGCGTCGCGCCCGCGGCGCTGGGTCTCGCGCGTCTTCTCGATCCGCTCGAGCTCCTCTTCGAGACGCGCGATGCGCTCGCGGATGATGCGCCGGTCGAGCTCGAGCTGCGTCTCGCCGACGCCGCGCGTCCCGATGCCGCCCGCCTGCCGCTCGAGGTGCGTCCACGCCCGCGTCAGGCGCGGCAGCAGGTACTTCATCTGCGCGAGCTCGACCTGCGTCCGGGCCTCGCGGCTGCGCGCGCGTCGCGCGAAGATGTCGAGAATCAGGCCGCTCCGGTCGACGACTTTCTTCCCGGTCGCCTTCTCGATGTTCCGCGCCTGCGCCGCCGTCAGGTCGTCGTCGAAGATCACCAGCGTCGCGCCCCGCTCCGCCGCGAGCTCACCCAGCTCGGCGACCTTCCCCTTCCCGATGAACGTCGCCGGATCGGGCGAGCGCCGCTCCTGCACGATGCGGCCGACGACCTCGCCACCTGCGGAGGCGCAGAGCTGCTCGAGCTCGTCGAGATGCTCGGTGACCGTGGAGGGGGGCGTTGCCGGAAGCGCGAGGCCGACGACGATCGCGCGCTCGCGGGTGGGGGAGTGGATGGTGGTCAATGATGGTCCCATCGATTAACCAGAACAAACGCAGACGCCGCCCCGTCATTCCTGCTTGACGCTTCCGCCGGGGCCGCCGCATGATCGCCCTTCATGTTCGCGCTCTACGAAGCGCTCCTCTGGGTCGTTTTCCTCCTGCTTCTCCCGTACTTCGCGATCGTCGGATTCCTCCGCGGCAAGTACTGGTCGAGCGCGCGGGAGCGATTCGGGGGAGGGAAGGGAAAGGGAGGAGGGCCCCACGACGTCTGGGTGCAGGCGGTGTCCGTGGGCGAAGTCGCCGCGGCGGCGAGCCTGATCGATCGGCTCCGGGCGCTGCGTCCCGGCCTGCGATTCCTGGTGACGACCACGACGACGACGAGCCAGGCGATGGCGCGCCGTCTGTTCGCTTCCGACACGGTGACGTACTTTCCCGTGGATTTCTCTTTCTCCGTGCGCCGCTTTCTCGACCGGCACGAGCCGCGGCTGTTCGTTTGCGTGGAGACCGAGATCTGGCCGAACGCGGTCCGGCTGTCCCGCGCGCGCGGGATTGCCGTCGCGATCGTGAACGGCCGCCTCTCCGACGCGTCGTTCGGCCGCTACCGCCGCGTCCGGCCGCTGCTCGCGCGGGTGCTCCGCCTGTACGACGCGATCCTCGTCCGCTCCGAGGCGGACCGCGAGCGGTTCGTCGCGATCGGCGCGCGCGAGGACCGCGTCCGCGTGACGGGCAACCTCAAATTCGATTCCGTCTCGACGGACGTCGAGCCGCCGGAGGTCGCCTCCGAGGTGCTCCGCCTCGCGCGCGGCCGGCCTGTGTTCATCGCCGGCTCGACCATGGAAGGGGAGGACGAGATGATCCTCCCTCATCTCCAGCGGCTGATCGCCAAGGGGTGCTTCGTCGTCCTGGCGCCGCGCAAGCCGCAACGGTTCGAGATCGTGGCGGGACTGCTGACGACGTCCGGGATTCCGTGGGCGCGGCGGAGCGAGCTGGAAACGACGCGTGCCGATCGCGCCGATCTCCTGCTTCTCGACACGATCGGCGAGCTCGCGCGCCTCTATGCGATCGCGTCGGCGGCGTTCGTCGGCGGCAGTCTCGTCCCGACGGGAGGGCACAACCCGATCGAGCCCGCGGCGGTGGGCGCTCCGGTCGCCTTCGGCCCGTACATGGCGAACTTCCGCGCGATCGCGGAGACGTTTCTCGCGAGCGACGCGGCGGTGGAGGTCGCGAACGCGGCGCAGCTCATCGCGTTCGTGGAACGGATGATCGCGGACGAGGCGGCGCGGCGGGAGCTGGCGGAGCGCGGCCGCGAGGTCGTCGAGACGAACCGCGGCGCCTCCGAGGCTTCGGCGCGCCTGCTGCTCGAGCTGATCGACTGACGGCGACGCCATGCACGTCCTCGCGCCGATCGAACGAGCCTACCGCGCCGTGAATCGCGTCCGCCGCGCCCTCTACCGGCGCGGGATTCTGCGGCAGGAGCGCGCGGCACGGCCGGTGATCTCGATCGGAAACCGCGCAATCGGCGGAAGCGGAAAAACACCCGCTGTGATCGCGGTCGCCGAGGGCCTCTTGGAGCGCGGCATCCGTCCCGTCGTACTGACGCGTGGCTACGGCCGCCGGTCGGCCGCGGAGCCGCTCCGCGTCGAGAGCAACGACGCGGCGCGCTTCGGCGACGAGCCGGTCCTGATCGCGCGGAGACTTCCCGCGGTTCCGGTCGTCGTCGGATCGCGGCGCGCGGAGGCGGCGCGATGGTTCCTCGCGCACGGCGACTGCGACGTCTTTCTTCTCGACGACGGGTTTCAGCATCTTCAGCTCGCGCGCGAGGTCGATGTCGTCGTCGAGACGCCGCGCGCGCGCTGGTACCGCGAAGGCCCGGCGGCTCTCGCCTCGGCCGACGTCCTCCTGGTCCGCGACGGGCGCGGGGATCCGCAGGCCGTACCGCCGCGTTTCGCCGCCGCGCTCCGTGCGACGTCATGGATCGAGAGCGGTGTCGAGCGCCCGCTCGGAGAGCTTCGCGGCCAGGCGGCCGTCGCCTTCGCGGGCCTCGCCGACAACGAACAGTTCTTCGCCTCGCTCCGCGACCTCGGCGTCGAGGTCCGGGAAACGCTCGGGTTCCCGGATCACCACGCCTACGCGGCGGGGGATCTCGAGCGCGTGGCGCAGGCGCGGGCGCGCACGTCGGCGTGCATCGCTCTGACGACCGAAAAGGATCTCGTCAAGATCCCGCACGAAGGATTTTCGGCAGTGCGCGTGACGATGGAGATCGAGCCGCGCGCGGCGCTGTTCGATCTGCTCGCCGCGAGCGTGCGGCGAGAATTTCGCATCCCGGCGGACGGCTTATGGCGGCCGTGAGCGGGTCCCGCAGGAAATCGCGTCCGCAGATCTGGCTCGAGTACGCGCTCTTCCGCGCGGTCACGGCGGTGTTCCGGCGCGCGTCAACGGCGAGCCTCGAGCGATGGAGCGCGCGAACCGCCGGAATGGCGCGGCGCGTGCTGCGCAAACGCGACCGCATCGCCCTCCGTAACCTACGTCTCGTCTTTCCCGATCTTCCCGAGTCGGAGGTCCGCCGCATCGCGAGCGAGTGCTGGCGGCATTACGCCCGGAGCACCTTCGACTTTCTGCGCACGATCGAGGTGCCCCCGGAGGCGATAGCCGACCGGTTCTCGTTCGAAGGGCCGCGCGACGAGGTTTTCGCCACCCTGCGCGACGGCTCGGGCATCTTCGTCACCGCCCATCTCGGCAGCTGGGAAATGGCGGCGAGCATCCTCTCGCGGTTCGACCGCGACGTTCGCGTCGTCGCCCGGCCGCTGGACAATCCGCTGATTGATCAGCGCCTGTTGCGCGCGCGTACCCGCACCGGGATCACGATCGTTCCCCGCCGGCGCGCGGCGCGCGATCTCGTCCGCGCGCTCGACCGCGGCGGCCTCGTGATCATGGTCGCCGATCAGGCCGTGAGACCGCGGGAAGGCGTTCTCGTTCCCTTTCTCGGCAGGCCGGCGTGGACGACCACGGCGCCGGCGCGTCTCGCGCTCCGGTTCGGGGTGCCGATCTGGTGCGTTTACGCGGTTCCCGAGGGAGAAGGATTCCGGCTGCGGATCGACGAGCCGATCCGCCCCGAGGCGCTGCCGCCCGAGCAGAGGACGGTCGAAGCGATCACCGCGCGTATGAACGAGCAGATCTCCGCGCGCATCCGCAACGCGCCCGCGCTCTGGCTCTGGATGCACGACCGGTGGAAGGGGGCCTGAGCGTCGAGGGCGTCTAGAGCGTCGAGGGCGTCTAGAGCGTCTGGGGCGTCATTTAAACGCCGTCATCCTGAGGAGCGAAGCGACGAAGGATCTCCTCAGTTGCGACTCAGACTCGCGACTCTGCCGGATTGAGACGCGGCTGAGGAGATCCTTCGCTCACGCCCGCCCAACCACGCTCGCTCAGGATGACACTCGCCCAAGACGCTCAAGACGCCCCGGACGCCCAAGACGCTCCAGAAGCCCTAGACGCTCAAGACGCTCTCGCGTATAAGCCGACGCCGTGACCCCGACGTTTCTGGACGCCCTGAACCCGACGTTTCTTTACGTGGCGCTGGTGTGGCTCGCGGCCGTGTGGCTGTGGCGCCGGCTCGGCGGGACCTTCCCCTGGAAAATCGCGATTTTCTTCTACCTCCTCGTCCTCGTCTTTCTGTTTCGGCCGATGACGCAGGCGTACGTGAACGTTCCGGTCGATTACCTCTTTCGCCTCGACCCGTGGCGCCTCTTCCATCCGGGCGTCGAGCCGCAGAACGGTGAGCTGAACGACCTGCCGCTGCAGATCATCCCGTGGGCGCATCAGGTGCGGGAGTCGTGGAAGGCGCTCGAGGTCCCGCTGTGGAATCCGAGCGCGGCGGGCGGCTATCCGCTGCTCGCGAACGGCCAGAGCTCGGCGTTCTCGCTGGTGCGGTGGATCGCGCTGCCGCTTGAGCTCGACCGCAGCCTCACGGCGGAGGCGGCGCTCAAGCTCCTGATCGCGCTCGGCGGCGCGTTCCTCTTCCTGCGGCGGCGCGGCTACTCCGACGCGGCGTCGGTGATCGCGGCGGTGAGCTTCGCCTTCTCCACCGCGATCGTGGTCTGGCTCCATTTCCCCATCGCGACCGGCGCGGTGTGGCTGCCGGCGGTTTTTCTGGCCATCGACATGCTCGTCGAGCGGCGGAGCTACAAACGGTTCCTCCTGATGACGCTCGTCTTCGCGCAGCTTCTGTTCAGCGGCCATCCGGAGACGGCGGCGCACACGGTGTTCGGCGCGGGCGTGTGGCTGCTGTTCGTCGTCTTCGCCGAGGGCCGGGCGGGGCGAACCTGGAAGAAGCGTCTCGCGCCGATCGGCGCAATCTGTGGCGCGGGCTTTCTCGCTTTCGTGCTGGCGCTGCCGCAGATCCTCCCGCTCTTCGAGGCGCTCCCGTCGACGAAGCGTTGGGAGATGCTCGAGGCGTATCCGGGGATGAACGTCCACGAGACGGACGCGCGCTTTTTCGTGAACTTCATCCAGCCGGCGTTCTTCGGCACGGTGCGCGAAGGGACGGCGTGGGGCCCGGCGCACGCGGAGCTCGTCGCGAGTTACGGCGGCATGTTTCTCGGCATCGCCTGGGTCGGGGTGCTCGCGTGGACCGTGTCGCGCCGGCGGTGGCGCGACGAGCGCTTCCTCGCGGTGGCGTTCGTTCCCGTCCTGATGGCGATCGCGCTGAACTGGCCCGGCATCAGCGATTTGTTCGAGGCGATTCCGCCGTTCTCGTTCGCGGCGAACGCGCGGCTCCGCCTGCTGGTCATCTGGTTCGCGGCGCTGGCGGCGGCGGCTCTCGTCGATCTTTTCCTCGCGGGAGTGCGATGGCCGCTCGCGACGGGAGCCGGAGCAATGGCGGCGGCGCTCGCGGCCGCGTTTCTGCTGAACCCCGTCGATCCCTCGACGGATCCGTTTCACTGGGCGGTGATGACGTCGATCCCGGGCGCGCTCGTGATCGTCGCGAGCGCGGCCGCGGCTCTCGTCCCCGGCAGAGCGCGTCGCGCGGCCGTCGGCGTGCTGCTCGTCCTCGCGACGATCGATCTCTGGGCGCAGGACGCGCCGTTCAACCTGCGCGTCCGGCGCGCGCTGTTCTATCCGCGCACCCCGATCCTCACGCGGATGATGGAGATTCAGGCCAGGGGCGCGGCCGGTGATCCGGTGATCTATCGCATCACGGGAACGAACGGCATGCTCTTCCCGAACACGGCCGTCCTCTACGGGCTCCACGACATCCGCGGCCACGACCCGATGGCGAACGGCCGCGTGCTCGGCGTCCTGCGCGTCTTCACGGGATACACGAGCGACAACTACTTCGGGATGCTCCGCGACGTCTCGCATCCGGTGATCGACTACCTCAACGTCGCGTACGTCCTGACCGGACCGCAGGAGCATCTCCCCGCCGATTCGTGGGAGCAGGTCTACGCCGCTCCGGACGGGCGCATCTACCGGAACCGCGAGGTCATGCCGCGGTTCTTCGCGGTGGACCGGGTGATCTCCGAGTTCGACGACGCGAAGAGAACGGACCTGCTGCTCGAGCATCAGGACTGGCGCGATACGGCCATCGCGAAGCGGCTTCCGACGCAGGTGATGCGCTACGCCCACGCGGACATCCTGACGCCGCGCCCGCCGGACGTCCCGAAGACGACCGTGCGCCTGACGCGCGCGGCGGGCGACGTGTTCGAGATGGAAATCGATGCGTCGCGGTGGACGCTGATCGTGAGCAGTCAGCCCGACTGGCCGGGCTGGCGCGTCGTGCGGAACGGGGCCGAGCAGCTCAAGACGATCAAGGTCAACGCGGGGTTCATGGGGTTCATCGTGCCGCCCGGCCACGCGTCGATCCGCGTCTACTACGCGCCGCGGTCGTTCTGGGTGGGCGCCGCGATCTCCCTCGTCGCCTTCGCGGCGCTCGCCGCCGCCGGCATCCTGCTGCGGCTCCGCTCGCGGCGGGCCTCCCGCTCCGCCCCTCTATAATGAATCTGCCCTGGCGGGCGACGCGACGATGGGCAACGAGAAGAAATTCAAGATCGGCGAAGTGTGCCGGATCGCCGGCGTGCAGCCGTATGTTCTCCGCTACTGGGAGACCGAGTTTCCGCCGCTCGCGCCGGGAAAGAGCGGGGGCGGTCAGCGTCTCTACACGCAGCGCGAGATCGACGTCATCCTGCGCATCAAGGCGCTCCTGTACGACGAGGGGTTCACGATCGCGGGCGCGAAGAAGAAGCTCGAGAGCGACGGCGAAACGCCGGCGGCCGCCTCCGCGACCGCTCGGGCGAGCGCGCCGCCGAAACGCCGCCGCGCGCCGAAGGAGAAAGACGTCCTCCGCTCGGTGCGCGAGGAGCTCCAGTCGCTCCTCGAGCTGCTGTCCTGATCGTTTCTCAGGAGCGCGCGAAGACGCGCGCGCAGATCCGCTCGAGCCCGTCACGATCCGTTTCGTCGAACGCATCGAGGCGGTCGGAGTCGACGTCGAGCACCGCGATCAGATCGCGTCCGCCGTCGAACACCGGCACGACGATCTCGGACCGCGACCGTGGGTCGCATGCGATGTGTCCCGGGAATTGCGAAACGTCGGGAACGATGAGCGTCTGACGGCGCGCGGCCGCCGTTCCGCAGACGCCTTCGCCCATTGCGATCTGCAGGCATCCGACCGAACCGATGTACGGCCCCACGACGAGCCGCTCGCCGAGCAGCCGGTAAAAACCCGTCCAGAAGAACGTCTCGAAGGCCTGCGCGAGGACCGAGGCGGCCGTGGCCATGCGGGCGATGGCGTCGAGCGCGAATCCGCCCTCGTCTTCCAGCACCGCGAGAATGGTGCGCTCGGCCTCGGCGTAATGAGAGGCTTTGTCCATGCCGCGATGTGTATCACGAACAACGGCCGCGGAGGGACCGCGGCCGTTCGGATCGGTACACACAGGAGGCGAACGCGTTCACCTTCTGCGGCGCTGCTTGCGAGTGGCGACCGACCGCGCGACGGCTGGCTTCCGCCGGATGATGCCGGCGATCGCTGCGGCCGCGCCGAAGGCCGCAAGAGCCGAGGCTGCGACCAGAGCGAGTTCCATGTTCCGTTCCTTTCCCGGTGGCGAGCCACCCATCCTCCCTCAGTGCAGGGGGGATGCCATGGAGTACGCTCGAGACTGTCGGAAGTTGCGACCTTTCGTTGGTCGTTGGTCGTTGGTCGTTGGTCGTTGGTCCGGCGGCCATTCATCGTGACCAAACTGTCATCCCGAGCGAAGCGAGGGATCTTCTATGAGTAGGCCGTGTCAAGACCTCCCGGATCGTGGTTACTGTTGGGTGGGTGGCGGGTCAGCTTCAGCGAACCGTCTCGGCTTCTTCTATCCGCACTCGAGGTGCCTGGGGA
>JBOGJQ010000136.1:0-6186 GCA_050745405.1 Thermoanaerobaculia bacterium
GGCTGGTACAACCCGCACCGTCGCCATTCCGGGATCGGCTACCATTCACCCGTCAGCTACGAACGCGTCAAGCGGGAGACTGCCTGACGCTAATACCAACCTGTCCACCGAACCGGGGCAACCTCAGAAACGGGAACCGCAGATTACGCAGATCGACGCAGATTAAAGGCAAAAAAAATCTGCGTTAATCTGCGGTAATCTGCGGCTCGGTCCCCCCCGGCGGGCGGGAGGCCGCCCTGATCAAGGTATCGACGTTCGCGAGAACGATATTGAGCCCGAGATAGAGGAGGTCGACGTCGCCGATCGAGATCACCGCCTCGCCGGCGATGACGACGCCGCGGTCGAGAAGGTGGTCGAGCGTCTCGACGAGCGAAAGATCGCGGTCTTCGGTCACGGCTCGCTCCCGACGAAGGTATACGGAGGCCACGGTCCGGTCAGGCGGATGGTCACTCCGTCGCTCTCCCATGCACGGGAGAGGCCGCCGGCGAACTCGCGCACGCGATCCGCCGCGCTGCGGTCGAGAAGGATGTTGATCTGCGGGAACGCCCCCGCCCGGGTCTGCCGCCGTTCGACCACGAGCGGGCTCGCGAACTCCTCGCGAGCGCGCTCTTCGAGCTCCGCCACGATGCGGTCTTCCTCCTCCCGCCCGGCGCTCCGTCTCGCGTCCTCGATCTTCTTTCGCAGGAGGTACGCTCGTCCCTCCGGTGCCGATTCCGCCTCCGCGCGGAGCTGCGCCAGGGCGGGCGAGCGGCGCTCGACGGCGGCGGGCCATCGGTCGCCGTCGAACTCGACCTGCAGCGTCCATTCGTCGCGGCCGCGGATCCTGTCGAGGACCTCGACGAGCGCGGCCTCGCGCTCGCGGAGGTGATCGCGCAGTGTGGTCTCCGACGAGAAGAGAGTGAAGGCGCGGACCGGGACGACGTCGGTGGTCTCGCGCACGGCGTTCACGACCTCCTGATGCCGCCAGCCGATCGCCCCGATCCAGTCGAGATCCGACGCGCGCGCGTCGATCGACTCCTGCGAGAACTCGTTCGAGTCGACGCGGCCGGCGAGCGCGGCGAGGCGTCCCTGCTCGACGATCGCGAACCGGCCGCGGCCATCGACGCCTGCAGCCGGCGGTGCCGTGAGCTCTCCGCGGGCCGCGATCGCATAGAGATAGAGGATCTCCGCCACGGCGGCACGTTACTCCAACGGAATCAGACGGCGCAATGAATCGACCGTCGTCGGCGGCGGCACGGCTCGGTCGGCGGCGGTGAACGACCCGAGTGTGGAGGCGACCTCGATCTCGGCGGCGCGGCGCGAGCGGTCACACGAGCACTCCGTCGCGGGAGTGAGCGCGTTGACGACGATCCCCGCGATCGCGACGCCGCGGCGGCTAAGCTCCTCCTCGAGGCGTCGCGTCTCGGCGACGACGAGTCTTTCCGCTCGCGAGACGATCACCACGGCCGCCGCGTCGGACCGGATCGCCCCTTCGATGCGCTTCAGGGCCTTCGAGGCGTTGAGCAGCTCTTCGCCGAGAACGCTGGTCGGGACGAGGTCCTTGTAGCGGAGCAGGAGCCGCATCAGCTCGCGCGCCCAGGCACCGGCGGTCGCGGGTAGCTCGAGGAGGCGCAGGAAGTGTCCCGTCGGAGCGGTGTCGACGATGACCTTCCCGACGGCCGGATCGTCGAGGAGCGAGGCGAGGCGCATGATCGCGAAGATCTCGTCCGCACCCGGCGGCGCGATCTCGACGAGCTCGCGGAGGACCTCGCTGTCGTGCGAGATCGAGACGTTCGGCGCCGTGAGGCCGGCGATCGCGCTCTCGATCGCGTCGCCGACACGCGCGCGGAGCCGGTTCCACTGGCCCTTCGTGTCGATCGTCTCGACCCGGAGGTTCGGCGGCGGATCGATCGCGTCGAAGACGTCGCGGATCGAGTGGGCGGGATCGACCGAGATCAGGACGGCCGTGCCGCCGCGGTCCGCGAGCTGCAGCGCGACCGAGCTCGCCACGGTCGTCTTCCCCACGCCGCCCTTCCCCGCGAAAAAGACGAGCTTCGCCGCGGCGGGAAGGGAGAGGGTCCTCGATTCCACCGCGGGGCCGGATGCGGGCTCCGCGCTGCGCCGGTCCTCCCCCGCGAGGAACGCGCGGAGGGCGGAGACGTCGTCGAGCGGCACGCACGAGCGGGGAGCGCGGACGACCGCCGCCGGCATGCGCGCGCGCGCCTGTCGCTCGGACTCGAGGCGGCGCCGGCACGCGTCGCAGTCGCAGTCGTGTGCGGCGTGATTCAGAACGGCGAAGGGAACGTCGATCGATGCGGCGCGCAACTCGGCGACGAGGCGCTCCGTCTGCGCGACCACCCAGGGCTCGGCGAGGAAGACGGGAACGAACGCGGCCCTCGCGCGATCCGTCAGCAGTGCCCGCCGTCTGTCGATCGAGCCGCGGAAGCGCGCGACGAACTCGTCGAGCGCGTCGTGCGCGGTCCGCCGCGCGAGCTGCTCGACCAGAGCGCGATGCTTCGCCTGCATCTCGTCCAGGGCTCTCGAGAAATGCTCGAAATGCGAGGGCGACGAGAGGAGCCTCAGCGTGTGTCCCGTCGGCGCCGTGTCGACCACGACGCGGGCGTCCGGATTCTGCTCGGCAAGCTCGCCGATCCGCAGCCATCCCATCAGCTCGTCGATCCCGGGCACCGACAGCTCGAACAGCTTCCGGATCTCCTCGCGATCGAGATACGTCCCGCGGTCGCCGAGCTCGACGAATCGTTCGAGGTTCTCGTCCAGAAACGCGCGCCAGAGCGCCGGAGCGTCGACGGTCTCGACGGTCAGGTTCGGGATCCCGGCGTCCTTGCCGAAAAGATCGTGGAGATTCGAAGCGGGATCGGTCGAGAAGAGGATTACGGGGCCGGCGTTCGCGGCGTGAATCGCGGCGAGGGAGGCGAGCGTCGTCTTCCCGACGCCACCCTTACCGCCGAACAGCAGAACGCGCCGCGAGGCGAGACCCTCGAGAGCGCGGGCCAGCTCGCCCGCCAGTGTCGCGAACGATTCCGGCTCCGCGCCGGCGCTCATTCACCGTATCCGGTGTGAATGGAGATGCCGGTGTCTTCCTCGTCCTCGGCCGCCTCGGCTTCCATCCGGCGCGTCATCTCCTCGCGCGCCATCCGGATCTCCCGCAGCCGCTGGAACACGACGGCCTCCTCGGCCGTGTAGTCCTCTTCGCTGATCTCGCCGAGCTCGAGCTTCATCTGCAGCTCGATGAGGCGCTCCTTCCAGACCTGATCGTCCATCAGCTCGCTGTCGGCCATCGTCTGGACCTGTTTCATGATCCACCGGAAGCCGGCGACGGGTGCCTTCAGCGGCAGCAGCAGGAGATCGTCGATGAGGAGCACTCAGCGCTCCGCGCGCTCCAGGCGCAGACGGATGTTCACGAAGTTGTACGGCGGCCACGGGCCCGTGTAGAGGAACGAGAGCTTGTTCTCGTACTTTTTCGCGATATCGGAGATCTGCTCGTCGAACACGCGCGTCTTGTCGCGCTCGACGAGAAACGCGGCGTTCATGATCATACGGTCGCCGATGGGCTTGTTCGAGCGCGACGCGACCGCCGCGTTCCGCAGCCCCTCGTAGATTTCCTTGACGTAACCGTCCGCTCTTTCCTGCAGGGCGGACTCGACCACGCGGCCGAGCTGCATTTTCGAGAAGTACGACCCCGAGGGCTGGGACTCGATCTCGGACTTGAGGCGCCGGATCTCCTCGTTCTCCCGCTCGATCTCGCGGATGATCTCGTCCTTGTCCCAGTTCACTTTGAGACCGAACTCGATCTTTCCTTCCATCTTCTCGAGAACCTCGACGAGCGCCTCGTACGTTCCCTGAAGGAACGCCTTGATGTCGTCCTCGGTCCGGAAGACGGTGCCGAAGCTCATCGGAAGGACGGTGAAGTCGCGCATCACGACTTCGTTGACGTGCTCGTGCGCGAGGGCGTTCTCGCGAGTGGGGTCGAAGATGATCAGGGGACAGTTCGAGACGACGCCCGCGAACTCCTTGTAGTGCACGGTGTAAACGTCGTCGCCGCGGCCGCCGATCCCTATCTTCCCGAAGCTCCGCGGCGTGTCCGTCCGGATGATGCAGTAGACGTACTTGCCCTGTTCTTCCGTTCCCGAAATCTTCTGGTCAGCCATTCGACGGTCGCTCGCTTCCGGAAGAGTCTGCTTCCAAAATTCATGCCCTCCCGCCCGGTGCCATTCTGCGAGGGTTGATACGATATCGCCTCCCGCGTGAACCGTCCAATGTTTCCCTCCAGCAGGATACGCGCCCTTTCCGAGCGGGTGGAGGCGTGGTTCCGGGCGGAGCGGCGCGATCTTCCGTGGCGCCGGCGATACGAGCCGTACGAGATCTGGGTCGCGGAAGTGATGCTCCAGCAGACGCGAATGGAAGTGGTCGTTCCGTACTTCGATCGGTTCGTCGCTCGATTTCCCGATCTCCGGGCGCTGGCGGCCGCCGAGGAGGGCGAGGTCCTCGCGCAGTGGTCCGGCCTCGGCTATTACCGCCGCGCGCGGATGCTGCACGCGGGGGCGCGGTGGATCGTTTCGAACGGTGGGGACCTGCCGGACGATCCGGAGCGTCTTCTCGAGGTGCCCGGAATCGGGCGGTACACGGCGGGCGCGATCGCCTCGATCGCGTTCGATCGTCCGGCGCCGGTGGTCGACGGGAACGTAGAGCGTCTCGCGGCGCGCGTCGAAGCGCTCGACATGCCACGCGGAGGCGCGGCTCTCAGCGAGCGCGAGTGGGCGTGGGCGGAGGCTCTGGTCCGTCGCGCTGCCTCGCCGCGAAGCCTGAACCAGGGCCTGATGGAGCTCGGCGCGATGGTGTGCCGGCCGCGCTCGCCGCGATGCGGCGAGTGCCCGGTCGCTTCGCTCTGCCGGGCGCGGCGGGCGGGGGATCCGGAGCGGTATCCCGTGCGGAAGCGCGAGGCTCGCGCGGTGCGCCGGAACGAAGATCTCTTCATCGTCCGCGACGGGAGCGGACGCATCCTCGTCGAGCGCTCGAACGGCATGGTCCTCCTTCCCGGCGGCGCCCGCTTCGCGCGCGGCGAGCACCTCGGATCGTTCCGGCACGCGATCATGAAGAGCATCGTCGAGTTCGACGTGTGGACGGGCGAGGCCGGCGGCGCCGTCGCCGACGCGCCGGCCGAGGCGGTATGGCTCGACCCGGCGGAACTGTCGAGCGTGCCGCACCCATCGTGGGTGCGGAAGGCGCTGGCGCTCGTGCGTACCGATGTACCATCCGGCCATGGCGAAAATCCGCGTCGAAACCACGCCTGACCGGCACCGGATCTTTCTCGACGTTCCGCCTCGCAACATCCTCGACGTCGCGATGCTCGAGGAGTTGCGCGATGCCTTCGGTGGTCTCGCGGACGACCGTCCCCTGGTGGTCATCGAAGCGGCCGGCGAGAAGGCTTTCTCCGCCGGCGCGAGCGTCCAGGACCATCTCGACGATCGCGTGGGCCGGATGCTCTCGGCGTTTCACGACGCGCTCCGGCTGCTGTATCGCATCGAGAGCGTCACGGTCGCGAAAGTCCGCGGCGCCTGTCTCGGCGGCGGCTGCGAGCTCGCCCTCGCGTGCGACTTCGTCCTCGCATCCGACTCGTCGCGTTTCGGCCAGCCCGAGATCGCCCTCGGCGTGTTTCCTCCCGTCGCTGCGTGGCAGCTTTCGCATCAGATCGCGCAACGGCGTGGTCTGGAGCTCATGCTCGCGGGCGATCCGATCGACGCCGCGCAGGCGCAGCGGCTCGGGATGGTCAATGCTGTTTTCGCCGCGGCCGACTTCGAGGCGAAGTCGGAAGAATGGCTCGCGCGCATCGTCCGTCACAGCGCGTCGTCGCTCCGTTTCGCGAAGCGCGCGTTCCGGCTCGCATCCGCGCCGGATTTCGAGGACCGCCTCATCGCCGTGGAAAAGCTCTATCTCGAGGAGCTGATGAAGACGGAGGACGCGAACGAGGGCCTCGTCGCGTTCGTCGAGAAGCGGAAACCGCGTTGGAGGCACAGGTAGTTCGATTCACGACGCTCGCCCGAGCTGTCATCCCGAGCGGCAGCGAGGGATCTTCTATGAGTAGGCCGTGTCAAGACCTCCCGGATCGTGGTTACTGTTGGGTGGGTGGCGGGTCAGCTTCAGCGAACCGTCTCGGCTTCTTCTATCCGCACTCGAGGTGCCTGGGGA
>JBOGJQ010000137.1:0-1269 GCA_050745405.1 Thermoanaerobaculia bacterium
CCGCCGCGGCCGAGACCGATCGTCCGCTCTCCCGACGGCGCCGGAAGATCGAACGTCACCGGCGCGTAGCCGCCCGCGGTGACGATCGCGCGGTACGATCCCGGCGGCAGCGGGATCGTGTGCGCGCCGCCCTCCACCCGCAGATACTCCTCGTACACGACCTGTCCCGTCGCGTCGGCGACCGACAGAAACGCCGAGAGCGGACGGCCGTCGCGCGCGTCGACGATCCGCAGCTCGGCGCCGGGCGACGTCTGCAGCCGCACTTCGACCTCCGACCGCTCGCCGTCGACGACCGTCACGTCCTGCGTCTCCTGCGCGAATCCCTCCTTCAGAACGCGAAGGCGGTACTGCCCGGTCGCGACGCCGTCGAGGATGAATCGCCCCGCGGAATCGCTGCGGATGACGCCGGGGAAGCGTTGCCGCCCCTCGGTCGCATCGAGCGTCACCGACGCTCCCTCGACCGGCTCGAGCGTCGACGCGTCGACGACCCGTCCGGTCACGGATCCTGCGCGTAGCTGAATGTCGAACCGGCCGCTCCCGCGCACCTCGTACTCCGTCATGAACGGCGTCGACGATCCCATGTCGAACACGCGCACGTCGTACGTGCCGTCGAGAAGGCCGGAGACCGCGTACTCGCCTCCCGTCCCGCTGATCGTCGCGCCCTGGGATTGCGCGTCCCGATCTCTCGGCGAAAACATGACGCGAGCGCCCTCGACCGGCTCGCCGTTCCGCGTGACGCGGCCCGTTACCTCGTTCCCTGTCTGGAAATCGATCTCGACCCACGCCTCGGCCCCCGCGGTGACGTCCACGTTCTTCGGGATGCTGCTCCGCATCCCGGCGACGCCGCGGACCATCGCCACCACCTCCACGGGCCCCACCGGCGCACCCTCGACGCGGAACGTGCCGTCGTGGCGGACGCTCCCCTGCGTTCCGGCGCCGGAGCCGCGCACCAAGATCATCGTCACCGCGAGCTCGGCGTCGTCGAGTCCGAGGACGCGACCCGTGACGATGCCGCCGGACTTCAGGACGATGCGGAGAACGCCCGCCGTCGCCGGGTCGACGTCACGAACGGTTTCGTTCAGCGATTCGTAGCGTGCGACGACGGAGTACGTCCCGGGCGCGAGCCCGCCGAGCACGAAGTTCCCTCCCGCATCGGTCCGGGCGCCGCGCGAGAACGGCGCCGCGGGCGACATGGCATTCACCGACGCATCGGCGACCGGCTCGCCGGTGTCGCGGACGACGACGCCGCGGAGCTCCACTCCCTTGGTG
>JBOGJQ010000138.1:0-5250 GCA_050745405.1 Thermoanaerobaculia bacterium
CTTGTGCACGTCCATCCCGGCACCTTCCCGCCAACCTGTTCGTTTGAGAGCTTTCAGATTGGCTGAAGCCACCTGGATGGACAACTCTTTTGTGAGAACAACGTCCTGGGACATCACAACTAGCTACGAGCTACGAGCTACTAGCTACGAGCTACTAGCTACTACAATCTGGATTATGAAGCTCGAAGGCGATCTGACGGAGCTCCGGCTCCTGCCGCACCTCATCGAGTTGGCGGAGGCGCGGTTCACCGGCGCCATCCGGTTCGAGAACGACGGGATCATCAAGATCCTCTATTTCAAGGAAGGCGACGTCCTCTCCGCGAGCACGAACGACCGGAGCGACAGCATCGACGAGATCCTCCTGCGCGCCGGCAAGGTCACGCGCGACCACGTCCGGCAGGCCCTCGGCCGCCGTAAGGAGAACGAGACCCTCGGCGACGCCCTCCTCGCCCTCGGGTTCATCGCCCGCAAGGAGCTGACGTGGGCGCGCCGCGTCCAGGTCGTCGGCATCATCCGTTCGGTCCTCGCGTGGAACGCCGGCTCGTTCCAGATCGTGCAGGACTATCTGCCGAAGAGAGAGGAGGGGACGCTCTTCTATCTCCCGCAGATCCTCCTCGAGCTCATCGTGACCGAGCCGGACCGGAGCCGCATCGAGCAGGCGCTCGACGGCGGCGAGGCGGTTCTGTACAAGACGCCGCAATTCGACGAGCGTTACGGAAAGCTCGCGCTCAACGAGGATGCCGATGCGATCGTCCGGCAGATCGACGGCGAGCGGACCGCCGCCGAGATCGCCGCGGCGACCCAGCTCGAAGCGTTCGCCGTCTATAAGCTACTCGTCGCGCTCGAGACCCTCGGGCTCGTGGCTCAGCGCAAAGTTCAAGTAATGGATGAGCTTTCATTGGGCCGTGCCGCCGCTGAGGATGCCATTTTCGACACCGCCGTCGAGCCGCTTCCGTCGTCCGATTTCGGCGCCGTGCCGGCTTCGATGATCCCGGCGGAGGAAGCTCCGAGACTGGAGCCGGAGATCGAAGCTCAGCCGGCGTGGGAGCCGGAAGGCGGATCGTTCGAGGAAGAGCGGGCCGCCATTCCCGCCGCGGACGACCCGTTTCTGCGGCGGCGTTCGGGGCGCAATTCGATGCTTCTCCTGGTCTCGCTGCTCGTCGTGCTCGCACTCGGTGCGTGGGGCGGGTATCGCTGGTGGGCCTCGACCGGCGTCGCGAATGCGGACGAGTCGCCCGCCACGCCGATGCGGCCGGCGGTCACCGAGACGGCTGACGCCGCCGCGCCGGCCGACACGATCGAGGATCCGATCGACATGTCGCCGCTGCCCGCGACGGGGACCGCGGCGGCGGCGGAGCCGGCCGCGCCGGTTGTCGAGCCGAGCGATCCGCTGCGCCGGCAGTACCAGGCCCTGGCGGAGGACTACGCGCGCACGGGGCGCAACGTGGCGTACGCGGTGCAGTTCGAGATCGTCTGTCAGACCGAGTCGGTGACGCGCGCGATCGCGGCGGGGGAGCGGGTGTGGTTCGCGCCGATCTCGTATCGGGGGCAGCCGTGCTTCCGGGTTTTCTGGGGACGATACGCGACGCGGGAGGCGGCGCAGGCGGCGATTGGCGAGATCCCGGCCGAGCTTCGGGGAAGCTCGCCCGTGATCGTTCAGCCGCGGGAGGTGCTGCGATGATGGAGACGATCGCGACGCTGTCGACGGCGCTCGGGCTCGGCGTGGGCGCCGGGGTGAACGCCTACGCGACGTTCCTCGTGTACGGTCTGCTCGCGCGGTTCTATCCGCAGATGTTCAGCGGCGATCTCGCGGAGTTCTTCTCGTCGACGCCGGTGCTCATCGCGCTCGGCGTGCTCTACGCGATCGAGTTCGTGGCGGACAAGGTCCCGGTGATCGATCACGCTTGGGACGCGGTGCACACGTTCATCCGGCCGCTCGCCGGCGCGGTCGTCGCGTTCTCCTCGGCGACGGAGATGCCGACCGAGATCGCCGTGGCCGCGTCGAT
The DNA here is from genome assembly GCA_050745405.1 of Thermoanaerobaculia bacterium. GTDB lineage: Bacteria > Acidobacteriota > Thermoanaerobaculia > Gp7-AA8 > Gp7-AA8 > JBOGJQ01. The sequence goes on from JBOGJQ010000138.1 coordinate 2,007, forward strand.
CCTCGGAGGAAGCGCGGCGCTCGGGAGTCACGTGCTGAAGTCGAGCGTGCGCGCGGCGAGCACCGCGACGACGGGAGGCGCCGCGAACCCGATTCTGTCGCTCGGCGAGGATGTGTTCGCCGTCGTCCAGGCGGTGGTCGCGGTGTTTCTGCCGTTCGTCGTCCTCGCGGTCGTCGCCGTCGTGCTCGTCGCCGCGATGATCTGGCTCGCGCGGCGCGGCCGCCGGAGCGCGCCCGCGCGTTGAGCGCATGCGCCTCCTCGTCGACGGAAGCAATCTTCTCGGGGCGCTCCGGATGGAGCGCGAGAACGTCGATGCGAAGCGCGCACTTCTCCGCCAGCTCGCCGCGTACGCGCGGCACCATCGCGCGCGGATCGTCTGCTTTTTCGACGGCGCGTCTCCCGCCGGATTCGCGACGGGGCTCGGCAGCGTCACCGCGCGGTTCACGCACCCGCGCGCGGCGGACGACGCCATCGTCGAAGAGACCGAGCGCCTCGGGAAAGACGCCTTCACCATCGTCACGTCGGACCTCGGACTCGCCGCGCGATGCCGGAGACGGAACGTGACGATCGAGGATGCGCGCGCGTTCGCGCGCGCTCTCGCGGAGCTGCCGGAAGGGGAGGAGCGGGGCGCGCCGGGGGAGGACTGGGAGAGCTGGTTCGCCGATCCGCGGAACAGGAATCTTTGATTTGTCGGCGCGCCGACAATTTTCCTAAGGGCTTTAGAATTGGGAATTTACGTGAATCATTTTGATAGGACGTATGGGACGCATAGGACGTATAGGACGTATAGGACGTATAGGACAGGCGCTGTTGACGGTCCTATTCGTCCCATACGTCCTATAGGTCCTATACGTCCTATTCCGAGGATTTCCCCAACGAGCCATGCTGTTCTAAGTACCATCGTGGAGCGGACCGGAGGATCGCCGCGGCCGCAAGGCCGGGGAGGAAAGTCCGAACTCGTGTGGGCAGCAGGCTGGATAACGTCCAGGCGCGGTGACGCGACGGAAAGTGCAACAGAAAACATACCGCCGTCTCTCCGGAGACGGTAAGGGTGAAATGGTGCGGTAAGAGCGCACCGCATCGCGGGTGACCGCGATGGCATGGCAAACCCCCTGCCGAGCAAGACCAAATAGGGAAGCGATGGAGACGCCCGCCTCCGCTCGAGCTTCCGGGTAGGTCGCTCGATCCCCGCGGCAACGCGAGGGACAGAGGAATGATCTTCACTCCTTCGGGAGAACAGAATTCGGCTTACAGGTCCGCTCCACGATTTTTCCCACTAGGACGAATAGGACGTATAGGACCTATAGGACGTATAGGACTGGCGAGGATCTCGGCCGTCCTGCTTATACGTCCTATTCGTCCTATACGTCCTATCGTCTTGTACACTCCGCGCCGTGCAGCGCCTCGCCCCTCCCAACCCCCTCCCGCCCGGCGGCACGATCGCCGTCCTCGCCGTCTCGTCTCCCTCGCAGCCCGAGCGCATTCTCGCGGCCGGACGCCTCCTCGAGCAGAAGGGATATCGCGTCAAGCTCGCCCCGAATCTCTACGATCGGGAGAGAACGTATCTCGCCGGGCCCGACGAGGTCCGCCTCGCGGAGCTCGATCGCGCCCTCCGCGACCCCGAGGTCGACGCGCTCATGTTCGCGCGGGGAGGCTACGGCGCGATGCGCATCCTCGACGAGATCGACTGGGCGCCTCTCGCCGCGCACCCGCGCCCTCTCATCGGCTACAGCGACCTCACCGCCGTTCACCAGGCGGTCGCCCGCGCGATCGGACTCTCCACCTTCCACGGCCCCATGCTGAACTTCGACATCTACGAGGGGATGTCCCCGGAGACGAGCCGCTGGTTCGAGGCGATGCTCGACGGCGAGGCGCCTCTGACGTGGCGCTTCGCGCCGGCGCAGGTCGTCACCGGAGGGCGCGCCGACGGGATTCTCTTCGGCGGCTGTCTCTCGCTCACCGCCGCGCTTCTCGGCACGCCCTACGACTTCTGGATCGACGGCGGCATCTGGTTCTGGGAAGATGTCGACGAGCCGATCTATCGCATCGACCGTATGTTGACCACCCTCAGGCTGTCTGGTAGATTGCGAACGGTCCAAGGTGTCATGGTCGGCCGGCTGAAGGATTGCGGCGAGGACGAACAGCTCGCCGCGCTGCTTCGCGAATTCTTCTCGTCCGCCGGCATTCCCGTGGTCCGCGATCTCCCCTTCGGGCATCACGGCGACAATCTGCTCCTCCCCATTGGTGCGCGCGCGGTGCTCGACGCCGACGCGGGAACGTTCACCGTGCCGGAGCCGGTCGTCCGCCGCTCCGCGACGCAGCCATGAAAGCGGTCTTCAAAACGACGGGAGGGCAGAGCCCGGCGCGGGGCGAGACGGTCGTCTCGATCCCCGCCGGCGAGTACGTCTTCCGCGAAGGCGATCTCGGCACCGAGATGTTCATCATCCAGGACGGGACGATCGAGATCCGCAAGCGCCTCGGCGGCGAGGATCGCGTCCTCTCCCGCCTCGAGAAGGGCGACTTCTTCGGCGAGATGGCCGTCCTCGAGAACGTCCCCCGCAGCGCCGACGCCCGCGCCGTGGTCGCCACCAGGCTCGTCGCCATCAACGGCAGCCGCTTCGACGAGATGATCCGCAAGAACCCGGAGATCTCCGTCCGGATCATGCGGAAGTACTCGAGCCGCCTCCGCGACGCGAACCTCCTCCTGCAGCAGTTCGCCGGCGACCAGCGCTTCGACATCGAGCATCCCCCCGCGCCCGAGCCGCAGCCGGTCCAGACCGGATCGACCGCGATCCGCCGCCACCGCCTCGTCGACGTCGCGACCGGCAACGCTTTTTTCTTCAATACGAACGCCGCGGAAGCGACCATCGGCCGCGCCGACCCCGTCACCGGCATCATGCCCGACGTCGACCTCACCTCCGTCGACACGCAGCGCTCCGTCTCCCGGCGCCACGCGAAGATCGTCCGCCACGGCGACGGCTGGGCCGTCCTCGAGGACGTCGGCACCGTGAACGGCACGTTCGTCAACGACGAGCGCATCCCCACCGGCGTCCCCGTCCCGATCCATCACGGCGACCGGCTCCGCATCGGACTGATTCAGATGAAAGTAGTGATGGAGTAGCTAGTTGTGATGTCCCAGGACGTTGTTCTCACAAAAGAGTTGTCCATCCAGGTGGCTTCAGCCAATCTGAAAGCTCTCAAACGAACAGGTTGGCGGGAAGGTGCCGGGATGGACGTGCACAAG
>JBOGJQ010000139.1:0-2260 GCA_050745405.1 Thermoanaerobaculia bacterium
CGTCATCCTGAGGAGCGAAGCGACACTTCGTCGCTGCCGCTCCTCAGGGCAGGCTCCGGATCTCCTCAGCTGCGACTCGGGCTCGCGACGCCCGCATTGAGACCCGGCTGAGGAGATCCTTCGCTCACGCCCTCCCGCCCCACCTCGCTCAGGATGACGGCGCTGTGGTATGTCGAACGAACCAGCGACGAGCGACCAGCTCCAGCTCCTAGCTACCAGCATCAAACATCGTCCCGAGCTCCTCGACGAGACGGAACGGGTCGACTGGTTTGATGAAGAAGCGGTCGAGCTCGAGGCCTGCGGAGCGCTCCCGTTCTCCGGCGAACGCGGTGACGACGGCGATCTTCACGTCGGCCGTCGCCGGATCGGCGCGCAGCGAGCGGACGAGCGAGTAGCCGTCCTCGCCGGGCAGGCCGATGTCGGTGATCACGAGATCGGGACGCTTCTCGGCGGCGAGGCGTCGCGCCTCGGCTACGGAGCCGACCGCGCGGACACTCGCCCCGGCCTGAACGAGCGCCGCCTTCAGGAAGTCCCGCCCCGCCGGATCGTCCTCGACGACGATCGCGTCGATCCCGACGAGGCGGCGCGGGATCCGGTAGACGTGCCGCGCCTGCGTCTGGTCCGCATCGGTCGCGCTGCCGATCGGAAGCTCGAGGACGAACGTCGCCCCCTTCCCGATCCCCTCGCTCGAAGCCGTGAGCGTTCCGCCGTGCGATTCGACGAGATACCGCGCGATCGAGAGGCCGAGCCCGAGGCCGCCGTGCTGCCGCGTCACCGGACCTTCCGCCTGACGGAACGGCTCGAACAGGTGACGAAGGAACGCGGCGTCGATCCCCTCGCCGGTGTCCTTGATCGCGATCCGCGCCGTCGTCGGGAGACGCTCCGCGGTCACCGTGATGCTTCCTCCGGGCGGGGTGAACTTCACGGCGTTGCTCAGCAGGTTCCAGATGACCTGGTGAATGCGCGTGCGGTCGACCTCGGCGCGACCGAGGTTCGGCGGCAGGTCGAATTCGAGCGCGATCGACTTGCCCGCCGCCGCGGTGCGGACGGTGTCGGCCGCGGCGCGGATGATCGACGCGAGGTCGGACGACTCGACCTTGAGCTGGAGCTTGCCGGCGAGGATGCGCGAGACGTCGAGCAGGTCGTCGATGAGCTGCGCCTGCATCTCGGCCGAATGGCTGATCGCCTCGACGGCGCTCTGGAAGCCCTCGTCGCCATGGTCGAGAGTGGGAAGGAGCCGCGCCCATCCGAGAATCGCGGTCATCGGCGTGCGGAGCTGGTGCGAGAGCGTCATGAGGAACGCGTCTTTCGCGCGGTTCGCCTCCTGCGCCGCGAGCGAGGCCGCCTCGGCAGACCGCTTCTCTTCCTCCGCGCGGACGCGCGCCTCCCGCTGCTCGAGCAGCGCCCGCCGCGCTTCATCGGCCGTCCTTCTGTCGGTCAGGTCGCGCGTCACCTTCGCGAAGCCGCGCAGATCGCCCTGGGGCCCATAGATCGCGGTGATCACGACGTTGCCCCAGAACCGCGTGCCGTCTTTCCGGATGCGCCATCCTTCGTCCTCGACGCTGCCGTAGCGCTTCGCGAGCTCGAGCTCCCGCTTCGGCTTGCCCGACGCGATGTCCTCGGCAGGATAGAACGCGGAGAAGTGGCGTCCGATGATCTCCTCCGGTTTCCACCCCTTGAACCGCTGCGCTCCCGTGTTCCACGTCGCGACGTTCCCCTCCGGGTCGAGCATGAAGATCGCGTAGTCCTTGACCGACTGCACCAGGAGGCGGAGCGTCTCCTCGCTCCGGCGGAGCTTCTCCTCGGCCGCGACGCGCTCGGTCAGATCGCGGGTGATCTTCGAGAAGCCGCGGACCGATCCGTCGTCGGCGTGGAGGGCGGTGATGACCGTATTCGCCCAGAACCGCGAGCCGTCCTTGCGGGTGCGCCACCCCTCGTCCTCGACGCGTCCGTCGCGCGCGGCGATCTCGAGCTCGGTCTCCGGTTTCTTCGCGGCGAGATCCTGGTCGGCGTAGAAGGTGGAGAAATTGCGCCCGACGATCTCGCCGGCGTCGTAGCCGAAGATGCGCGCGGCGCCCGGATTCCAGGAGCGGATCTCCCCGTCGGGAGCGAGGAGAAAGATGGCGTACTCGTCGATTTCGCTGATCAGGGAGACGAGGTCTTCCTGTGCGAGTGGGGGAGTGGCCGCCATTCGCGCGGGCTTTATGCAAAATTTAGGCGAAGCGGGCTCACCACCCCCCGCCCCCGCCCCCGCCCGAGC
>JBOGJQ010000140.1:0-19211 GCA_050745405.1 Thermoanaerobaculia bacterium
GTGGAGCTCGAGGAGCACGGAGCGCGCGGCGGCGGTCTGCTGGCGGAGAGTGGACGTCATGAGAAGTGGTGGAGCTGATCGGGATCGAACCGACGACCTCCTGAGTGCGATTCAGGCGCTCTCCCAAACTGAGCTACAGCCCCACAATGTGACCCGGGAGAACACGGCCGTTTCCGGCCGCGGCGTCAGCTTTCAAGGGTTCGGCGGCGCCGATTATTCCGCGCGCGGCCGCGTCCGCAGCGCGTCGAGGCTCCAGATGCCCGACCCGCGCGTGGCGACGTAAAGGAATGCGAACGCGTAGAGAGCCGCATTCTCCCCGTGGTTCAGCGGGTTCCAGTGTTGCGGGATGTGGACCATGAAGTACGCCACGGCCATCTCGCCGCTGGCGATGAATGCCGCGACCGAGGCGAAAATCCCGAAAAGGATCATCAGACCGCCGACCAGCTCGATCACGCCCGCGACCATCATGAGCGGCGGGAGGCCTCCCCCTCCCCCACCCTCGCTCGGCGGCCAGCCGAGATATTTCTGCGTCCCGTGCATCGCGAACATGAATCCCGCCATGATCCGGAAGATCGCGCCTGCGGCTCGAAACGGTTCAGCATGGAATCTCCTCCTGTTACGCCGACGCGAGCTCCTGGACCAGATTCTCCTGGGGCCGCGCCAGGTAGTATCCCTGGAGCAGGTCGACGCCGAGCTCGCGGCAGGCGTCGTACTCCTCGCCCGTCTCGATCCCCTCGGCGATCGTCTTCGCGTCGATCTTGTGCGCGAGGTCGACCAGAAGCCGCATCAGGTCCTGCTTGATCGGCTCTTGGGCGAGCGTCGAGACCAGCCCCTTCGTCACCTTGAGATAGTCGGGCGAGAGGGACGCGATCGCCTCGAGCGAGGCGTACCCCGAGCCGGCGTCGTCGATCGCGATCTCGATGTCCTGGCTCCGGAACTCCTCGAGCAGCGTGCGGAACGCGTCGTAATCCTCGATCGCCGCGCGCTCGGTGATCTCGAAGACGAAATGTCCCCGCTTCTCGCCGAAGAACGAGACGACGTCGTGGACCTTGAACTCGGAGAGCTCGAACATCTCCGCCTCGAGGTTGACGAGAAACTTCTTGTCCTCGAGCTCGAGAGACCGGAGGCGGCCGAGAGAGCTTTCGAGCGCGAGCGCCTCGAGCTCCCACGCGAGGCCGCTCTCCCGCGCGAACGAGAAGAGCATGTCCGAGTTGATGAACGACGAGTTCTTCGGACCACGCGTCAGGATCTCGTAGCCGAAGATCGAGCGGTCCGCCGACCGGACGATCGGCTGGAACAGAGTCGAGACGCGCTTCCGGCGGATGATCTCGCGCAGCTCGCGCTGGAGCTGCCGCTTCCGCTGCGCCTCGGCGTCGCGCACCGCGGCCGACGCTTTTTCCATGCCGTGGTAGAGCTGGCGCTCGAGACGGATCTGCGGCTGGTACTCGACGATCGTCGCGCCGACGAAGAAGCCGAGCCGCCCGGCGAGCACCTGCGGGAAGCGGCGCTGGAACGCGGTGACGAGGCGCGCGTGAAGCCGCTGCGCCTGCATGTCGATCCCGCCTCCCTCGTCGAGGAGCTTCTTCCGCAGAAAGACGAAGAAACTCGAGGCCCCGACACGCGAGGTCGCGACGTCGCTGCCGGGAAGCTCCTCGCCGGCCACCGTCCGGATGACTTCGCCCGTTTTGCGGATCAGCTCGTCGAAGTACGCCCAGCCGTACTCCGCCTCGATCGCTTCGAACTGCTCGATGTCGGCGTAGATGATCCCGACGTGACCGTCCTCGATGAGAAGCTCTTTGAGGCGACCGGTCAGAAGCGTCACCGTCGGCAGGCGCGTCGCCTTGTCGAACAGGAGCGACTCGCGGTCGCCCGGCAAACCTTTGGTCTGTGCGCGGGCCGCCGCCGGCCCGTGCAGCAGGCGGCCGACGCGCGTGACGACCTCCTGCCGGTCGAACGGCTTGACGAGGTACTCGTCGGCGCCGACCTGGAGCCCGGTCAGACGGTCCTTCACGTCGCCCTTGCCCGTGACGAGGACGACGCAGACGTTCGCCGTCCGGCCGACCGCCTTGAGGGCCTGACAGACCTCCCACCCGTTCTTCTTCGGCATGAGGACGTCGAGAAGAACGACCTGGGGCAGATGTTCCTGCGCGAGGGCCAGGGCCTGCTCGCCGTCGGTCGCGGTGAGGATGTCGGCTTCGAGCGGCCGGAGGTAGAACCGGAGGAGCTCGATCACGTTCGGATCGTCGTCTGCTATGAGGACCTTCGCGCGATCGCCGGCGGGCATGACTGAGCTCGATTATGCGGAAAACAGGCCATGGCCGGAAGCGTGCACGCGTCGGGGAAGGGGCGGTCGGCACGGTGCGACATCTGATATAAGGCGGCAGCGGCAGTGGGGCAAACAGGAGCCACGGTATCCATGATCAGGTTCGGGACCTCGGGCTGGCGCGGCGTGATCGGCGAGGACTTCACGTTCGAGCACGTCCGGCTGGCGAGCCAGGGGATCGTCAATTACCTCAAGCGCGCGGAGCCCGACCGGCGCGGCGTGGTCATCGGCTACGACACGCGATTCCTCTCCGAGAAATTCGCGGCGGAGGCGGCGCGGATCGTCGCCTTCAACGGCATGGAGGCGTTCCTGTGCAACCGGGACACGCCGACGCCGACGATCGCCTTCGAGACGATCCGCCGGAACGCGGCGGGGGCGATCAACTTCACCGCCTCGCACAATCCGCCCGAGTACAACGGCCTGAAGTTCTCGACGGAGACCGGGGCGCCGGCGCCGCCGGCCGTGACCGAGGCGATCGAGCGGGAGATCCATGCGCTCGAGGAGAAGAAGGAACGGTTCGACGTCTACGAGAGGACCGAGCTGATTCGCGACATCGACCCGAAGGAGCGGTACCTCGCGGAATTGCGCGAGAAGATCGACGTCGACGTCATCCGGCGCAGCGGCCTCCGCGTCGCGGTCGATTGTCTGTACGGCACCTCGCGCGAGTACCTCGACTATTTCCTCCTGGAGACCGGGATCGCGGTCAAGTCCATCCACAACTACCGCGATCCGTACTTCGGCGGTTTCTCGCCCGAGTGCAACCAGAAGAACCTCGCAGAGCTGCGGAAGACCGTCTCGACCGAGGGATTCGCGCTGGGCGTGGCGACGGACGGTGACGCCGACCGGTTCGGCATCATCGATCGAAACGACCGTTTCGTCCCCGCAAACCTCGTCATCGCGCTGCTTGCGCTCTATCTGAAGCGGGACCGGCGCCTCGAGGGCGGGATCGCGCGGTCGGTCGCGACGACGCACCTCGTCGACGCGATCGCGCGGAAGCTCGACGTGCCGATCTACGAGACGCCGGTCGGGTTCAAGTACATCGCCGAGCTCATTCTCGAGGACAAGATCGCGATCGGCGGAGAGGAGAGCGCCGGGCTCTCGATCCGCGATCACCTTCCCGAGAAGGACGGGATTCTCGCGTGTCTGCTCGTCGTCGAGATGGTCGCGCGGACCGGGAAGACCGTCGACGAGCTCATTGCGGAAATGTACGCGGAGTTCGGCTGTTACTACTCGAAGCGGGTGGACATCAAGCTCACGCCGCACCTGCGCGAGAGCCTCGAAGCGAAGCTCAGGCGGCCGCCGAAGGAGATCGACGGCCTCCGGATCGAGCGCGTCAAGAAGATCGACGGCGTGAAGATCGAATTCGACCCGCAGCGCTGGATCCTCTTCCGTCTCTCCGGAACCGAGCCGGTCGCGCGCCTCTATGCCGAGGCCGGGACGCCGAAGGATCTCAAGCACATGGTCGACCTCGGGCGCCGCTTCGTCCTCCCGGCCGCATGAGCGCGGGAGCGTCCACGATGAAGTTCCCCCATAGCAAGCACGTCCTCGTCTGCATCGGCGGGCGGTGCAACGACGAAGCGCGCGGCGAGGAGCGCGGCGAGGTCATTCAGCGCGAGCTGAAGGCCCTCAACAAGGCGATGGGACGGAAAGCGACGGTTCGCGTCTGCCGCGTCTCGTGTCTCGATCTCTGCGACTACGGCCCGAACATGGTCGTGTGGCCCGAGGGAGAGGTGTACTCCGGCCTCGATCGGGAAAAGGCGCGCGAGGTCTACTGCGCCGTCACCGCCGGCGTCGACTCGGACTCGGGCGAGTCATGATGCTTCGAAGAGCGTGTCGAGATAGCTCTCGGCGTCGAACGGAATGAGATCGTCGGCGGCCTCGCCGACGCCGACGTAACGGACGGGGATCTTCAGCCGGCGCATGATGGAGAGAATGACGCCGCCCTTCGCGGTACCGTCGAGCTTCGTGATGACGATGCCGGTCACGTTCGCCGCCTGAAGGAAGGCCTCGGCCTGACTGAGCCCGTTCTGGCCCGTCGTCCCGTCGATGACGAGGAGCGTCTCGTGCGGCGCGCCGGGCATTTCCCGTTCGATGACGCGGCGGATTTTCGCGAGCTCCGCCATGAGGTGGCGCTTGTTGTGGAGGCGGCCGGCCGTGTCGATGAGGAGCACGTCGGCCTGGCGCGACTTCGCGGCGTTGACCGCATCGTGCGCGACGGCGCCGGGATCGGAGCCCGGGCGGTGCTTCACGACCGGTACGCCGACGCGGTCGGCCCAGGTCTGAAGCTGATCGATCGCGGCGGCGCGGAACGTGTCGGCGGCTCCGACGATCACGCTCTTCCCTTCGGATTTCCATCGCTGCGCGAGCTTGGCGATCGTCGTCGTTTTGCCCGTTCCGTTGACACCGACGACGAGGATGACGAAGGGGCGGGCGCCGTCGAGATCGATGCCGCCGGCCGGAATCACCGGAACGAGAGCGCGCGTCTCCTCGCGCAGAGCGCCGGTGAGCTCCTCGACCGTGCGGATCCGCTCGTCTTTGACGCGCGCCTCGAGCCGCTCCATGACCTCCATGCTCAGCTCGGCGCCGACGTCGGCCCCGAGCAGCCCCTCCTCGAGGGCATCGAGGACCGACTGGTCGACCCCGATGTCCGGACGCATGGAGTCCTTGACCTTCTCGATGATCTCCGTATGAGTCATGAAAAGGCCACGCTTGAGCTTGCCGAGAAACGAAGCTTCCGCCACGACCGCCGCAAGCACCGCCCGCCTCCGGGAAATTCCGGCGGAGCCTCCCAGAACCCTCAGAACCCTACCCCGAACCCTACCCCCAGGGTCACATCTTTGTTTTTCTCTCGGAACCCCCCAACCCCCAGGGTCATATCTTTGTTTTTCTCTCTTACAAAGACGAAGAGAGAAGATGTGACCCCCTTAGCGCCTTAGCGGTTGCTTCAGCTGCTTCCGGTTGCTTCGGTTGCTTTAACCACCGTTTGGCCATCCGCCGTTCGGGCGAAATGACCGTCTCTTTGGGATTGCCTGCGAAGCGGCTCTCAGGAATGACGAAGGAAGGGAGCTTCTTGTCGGCCGCTGGTCTCGACACCGCTCGATGACGACAAGCCGTCACTCACCGACGGTGGTACCGCGTCAGCCGGAACCAATTCAGTATTTCTTGTCGAAGCCGCCGAGGCGGCTGATCGGGGGTGGCTGGGCCAACGCGGCACGACATGAGGCGAGAAGCGCCGCGAGCTCGCCGTCGCTCGCCGCTCGTGCCGCGCAGCGGCGGATCAGCGTCGAAACGTAGCCCGCGCTTCGCAGCCCGAGCGGTTCGGCGATCTCGCGGAGCCGCAGCCGCCCTTCGTGCCATCCAGCATGCGCCGCGACCATTCGCCCCCTCCCGCCCCGCCCCCGCCGCAGCGCGCTCGCCGTCGTCCCGTGTTCCCGCGCCACCGTCCGCAGAATCTTGTGCATCGACGGCCGCCCCGGGTTCCGCTGCGCCTTCGGATGCTCGGTGCTCCGCGGCGCCTCGTCGATCATCGCCTGCATCCGCTCGACGAACATCGGCCCGCCGAGAAAGATCTGTCCCGTCAGCTTCTCCCACGGGCACGGCACCGGCTCCCGCGTCGTAACGAACTCCTGCCACGTCTTCTGGGCCTGCTTCCTCTCCCGCCCGAATCGCGCCAGCGTCGGCTCGACCACGAGCCACGCCGGCGCTTCCTCCAGGCCGGCCTTCGCCCGGTAGCTGCTCCACGCCCACTCGCCGGCGCTTCCGACCAGCCCCGCCCGCACCGGGTTGAGTACTACGTACCGGCACACCTCGAGCAGGTACTCGTCACTGTCGACCAGCTTCCCCTTGAATCGCCCCTGAAACAGATGTCCGCACCGCCCATACCGGCGATTGAAGTACCGCGCATACTGCCCGTTCAGCCACTGCATCCCGCGCGAGACGTTCGCTTCGACCATCTCGGCGACCAGGTGGTAGTGGTTGCCCATGAGGACGAACTCGTGCAGCAACCACCGGAAGCGCATCACGGTCGTCGCGAGCAGAGAGAGGAACATCATCCGGTCTTCGTCATCCATGAAGATCATGCGCTTCTCGTTGCCGCGCGAGGTCAGGTGCCACAAGGCCCCGGGATGATCGAGTCGCAGAGGACGCGCCATGACGCGACCGAGGGTACCTCGGCTGCAAGCCCTTTCTTCGCGAGTTGCCATTCCGAGGAGCTTTGCGGCATCCGAACTCCTCGGAACGGAAACAAATCGACCACTTCACCTACGATCCGTAGAGAAGGGGAGAAAAAAGAAGATCGAAAGGGTCACAACTTCTCTTTTCAGATCGAGAGGGTCACATTTTCTCTTTTCTTCGAAAAAGCAAAGATCTGACCCTATAGAGGAAAGAAAAGATGTAGAGGAAAGAAAAGATGTGACCCTGTCGAACTATCGAGGCGCAGGCGCGCTAGCGCAGGGCGCGGCGGACGCGGTCTTCGTCGATCGTGAGGATGCGACGGCCGTCGGGGGCGGGTGGGGCGTCGGGGGCGAATTCGAGGTCGCGGATCACTTTGCGGAAGATCTCCTTGAGCGCGCGCGCGCCGAGCCGCTTCTGCCGGCTCGCCTCCCAGGCGATCGCGCGGATCGCACCGCGCGTGATCTGCAGGTCGATATCGAACTGCCGGAAGTACGCGCGCGAGACGCGGAAGATCGATCCCTCCGGCTCGACGAAAATCCGGGCGAGCTGCTCTTCGACGAGATCGTTCAGCACGACGATCGACTCGAACCGCGAAATGAACTGCGGCGCCATCCCGTACTGAAAAAGATCGTCGTACCGCAGATGGTCGCGCAGATGGAACGGCAGCTCCTCGCGCACCTCACCCGAGGTCGAGACGACGACCACGCTCCGCAGCGGCGTCCCGTCCGTCCCGGTCAGCGCGCGCCGGAGCACCGCGTCGTACAGCTCCTCGAATGCCCCGCCGGCGACGAAGAGCATCCCCGACGTATTCATGACGAGGTGCGTGCCCTCCGGCGAGTCGAACTCGACGTTCTCATTCTCCATCAGCGTCAGAAGCGCTTCCTGCGCGACGATTCCCCGCACGTTCGGCGTCGGCCCGACGTGCGCGCGAATCTTGTCGACCTCGTCGATGAAGACGATCCCCCGCTCCACCGAGCGCACGATCGCCTCGACCGGCGCCTCGCGCCCCAGCTTGTGCCGCGCGTGGTTCCACAGCCGCGTCAGGATCGTCCGCCCGTACCCGCCGTGCTCCTCGGCCAGAACGTTCGCGTTGATCCGCACGAGGTTCGCGAGGTGCGCCGTCTCCTCCGACGACCCGAGCCAGCGCTCGACCGCCTTCATCAGCGTCGTCTTCCCCGTTCCGGAGTTGCCGACGATCAGAATGTTGGGCGCGGGATGGCCGCCGAGGTGTTTGACGATCGCCACCGAGACCTCGCGCAGGGCCTCTTCCTGCCCGACGACCGTCTCGCTGAGCGCGCGGTGGATGGCTTGCGGATGCGGGATCGCCACCGCAAGAGTCTAAATCTTCACGAAAAGAAGAGCGAGGCGAGAGCGCCGACGACGAGCACCGCGACGATCGCGGCGGAAAACCAGAACGTCCGGATCGTCTGCTGGTGCATCGCGACCGGCTCGCGGCGTTCGCCGAGAAGGTACTGCAGGTACTCGATCCGCGGCTGCGTCGTTCCCGCCCGGCGCTCGCCACTGACGAGCGGGTAGACGACCTGATTGATCTCCGGAACGACCACGACCGGGATCAGGATCGCCCCGCCCGCGATCGTCACCCACCGGCCGAGACTCTCGTAGTGCAGCGTCTCTTCCTGGACGACGATGCAGACGTACACGGTCCGCGTCTGAAACACCGACAGCGCCTTCTGCCCGGCACCGCGCGCACGATAGAGGTTCGCGATCGTCTCGATCGCCTGGCCGACGGTCTTCTCGTCCGCCTGCGGGAAATCGATCAGATGGAACACCGTCTCGCCCGACGCGAAGAGGACCTTCTCCGGCCGCTTGTAGATCCGCTCGCCGTGCTCCTCGTCCTCGGCTACAGGCTCGAACCCCTCCTCGCGCAGCTTCGCGACGAGCCGCTCGATGGGATCGTGCTCGAGAAGGGTCTCGGGCGGGGGGCTTTCAACGCGAGTCGGCATGTTTCTTCACGAGGCGAATCAAATCCTCGAATTCAAAAGGTTTGCCGAGATGGTCGTCGGCCCCGCATTGACCCGCTTTCTCGGCGATGTCGCGATCGCCGGAGAGGATGATGAACGGGATCCCGCGGGTCGCGTCGTCCCGCTTCAGCGTCGAGCAGAGCGCCTCGCCGCTCATCCCTCGGATCGATAGATCGGCGAAGATCGCCTGCGGCCGGTTCTGCCGGATCTTCTCGAGCGCACTCTTCCCGTCGGCCACGATTTCCCCCTCGAATCCGTGCCGCTGCAGGACCAGGTTGATGAGCCGCGCCACCTGCGGGTCGTCTTCCACGATCAGAATCACCCCGTCACCTCGCTGCCGCTTTCGCTCACTCGAACGCCAGGCGGATCCGCTTCCGCGCGTGCCCGTACGCGCCTCCCACCAGAGCCCCCGCGCCATTCCAGATGATGTCGTTCACGTCCGTCACGCGGGTCGGGAGAAAGTACTGCCACGCCTCTACCAGCGAACTGAATGCCATCGCGAGGAGAACGGTCAGCAGATAACTTTGCAGCGTCGCCCGGCCGGGGTGGTCGAGGGTGAGAAACATGAAGAAGCCCCAAGGCACGAAGAGCAGCAGATTCAGGATGATCGGCATGGTCAGCGCCACGATCGTCTCGGTCCGGACCGGCCCCTCGCTCAATTTCTGCTGGAGCAGGCGAAGCTCCCGGAACGGCTCCGGGTCGACCTTCGTGTAGGCCTTCCCCGAGGCCCAGATGGTCAGGGCGATGATGGCGGCAGTCGTCAGGACGAGAAGCAGCACGGTCGTGTGGCGCTTCACGACGACAACTCTCGGCTCGGGGCGGGGCATCGCTGCTGACTATAATCAACCCTCTCCCCCATGTCCTCCCCCGTTCTCGAGCTCCGATTCGGCCGGTACCGCGATCTCGTCGGCCCGGTGGCACGGCGGATTCACGATGCGCGGGCGAAGCGGATCACGGCCGGGGGGATGGCCGCCCTGCTGCGGGAGCCGGTGGAAGTCGTGGTCGCGTCGCGCGCGGCGGCCGAGGCCATCGCGGCGGCGCTCGTCGCTCTGACCGGCGGCCCGGTCGCCGGGGTCGAAATGCGAACGCTGGATCGTTTCGCGGCGAGCGTCCTCCACCGCGCGGGCGAATACCCGCGCGTGGCGAGCGACGCCGAGCAGCGCCTGGCGATGGCGGGAGCGGCCGCGGTCGCGCGACAGCCTCTACAGGCCGTAGAGGGTCTCGCCCCCCTCCTCCTCCGGAGCTGGCGCGATCTCCGCGACGCCGACCGCACCCTCGCCGACTTCGCCCGCGAATCGGCCCGAGGCGCCGACCGCGACCTTGGCGCCGCCCTCGCCTCGGCGTGGCGGCGCTTCGAGGGCGCCATCCAGAAAATCGGCGCCGTCGATCCCGCCGACCTCTTCGTCTCCGCCGCCCGCGCTCTCGACGGCGGGGCCGCCGAGGTCCCGTCTCAGATCGTTTTCGGTTTCTACGACGCGACCGCCGTTCAGGAACGCCTCCTCTTCGCGCTCCATCGCGCCGGAGCCCTCGACTCGATCTGGATCCCGATCCCTCGTCCCGGCGGAGCCGTCCCCGACGAGTACCGGTTCGCGAAGCGCTTCGTCGACAGCATCGAGCGTCTCGGCCGGCTCGGGGAGGGTCACATCTTTCCTTTTTCTCAGAAGAAGGAAGATGTGACCCTCCCCGAAGACGCGCCGTTCGACATCGCCCGCGCCGCGAGCCAGATCGACGAGATCCGAGACGCCGTCGCCAAGGCGGGCGCGCTGATCGACGAGGGCGTCCGTCCCGGTCACATCGCGATCGTCGCCCGCTCGATGGACGACCGCCTCGCCGCGGTCGTCCGCCAGGCGGCGAGCGAGCTCGGCGTCCCCGCCGTCCCCCGGCGCGGCCGTCCGTTCGTCTCGCACCCCTTCGCGCGCGCGGTCCGCGACCTTCTGCGCGTCCGGCGCGAGCGCTTTCACCGCGAGCTCGTCGTCGAGCTCGCCTCAGTGCCGTGGCGGCGCGGGATCCTTCCGGAACGAGTCACCGCCGCGGATCTCGACGAGACCGCGCGCCGCGCCGAGCTCGCCGCCGGAACCTCGGCGTCGATCAGAAGGATCCTCCCCGAATCGGACGAGCATCTCCGCGAGCGCCTTTCGACGTACGCCGAAGCCGTCGCCGCGCTCGAAGGCCTCAGCGGCGGGACCGAGCAGCCGAAGCGGGGCGCCGCGTGGGCCGGATGGCTCGTCGATCTCACGCAGAAGTTCCGCGTTGACTCCGATACGGACCTCGCCGCGCTCGAACGGCTCGTCGACATCGCCGAGACGCTGCGGCGGATCGATCCCGCGGGATCGGCGATTCCGCCGGAGCGCCTCGTCGGGCTCCTCGAAGCGGCACCCGATCTCGAAGACGCGCCGGCCGGCGGGGAGAGGGTGTGGGTCGGCGACCTGATGAGCTTCCGCGGCCGGAGCTTCCGGCACGTCTTCGCGGTCGCGATGCAGCAGGAGATTTTTCCACAGCGGCGCTCGGAGGATCTTCTCTTCTCGAATCGCGAGCGTCGCCGCCTCGGCGTGCGCGAGATCGACGACGGCAATCTCGAGGAGCGCCTCCTTTTCCGGATTCTCCGCGACGGCGCGACGGAGCGGATTCATTTCTCGTACGCCGCGGCCGACGCGTCGGGGCGGGCGTTCCGTCCGTCGATGTTCCTCAAGCGCCTCGCGCTCGAGAGCGTCACTGCGGCGGAAGAGAGAAAGGAGATCGTCGGGAGCTTCGACGCGTGGGTCGAGAGACATGCCGCGCCGTTTCGCCGCAGGCGCCCTCTCGCGGCGATTCGCGCGGACGCCGTCGCGGCGGCGAACGCGCTTCCCGAACGCCTCCACCGCCAGATCCGCCTTGGCGTGCGCAGCGGCACGCGATCGGAGTTCGACGGCTTCGTCGAGATCGACGACGCGCTCCGCGGCATTCTCGCCGGCCGCCTCGCCGCTCTCTCTCCTGGAAGGCTCCAGACGTTCGGCGAGTGTCCCCAGCGCTTCTTTCTGCAGACCGTGCTCGGAATCGGCGAGGTCGAGGAACCGGAGATCGAGCTCGAGATCACGGCGCGGAAGAAGGGGACCCTCGAGCACGAGATCCTCGAGCGCTTCTATCGCGAGCTGCCCGAGGACGAGATCGCGCGGGCGCAGGATACGCCGGCGCTCGAGCCGCACCTCCGCGCCCGTCTCGAAGAGATCGTGGCGGAGGCCTTCGAGGAGTACGAGCGGCGCTATCCCGCGCCAAGCCCTCTTCTCCGGCGCGTCGAACGGCGGCTCGCGCTGCGGAACCTCGAGGAGTTTCTCGCGGGCGACCTCGCCGAGCTCGCGGCCACGGGTCTTCGCCCGTGGAAGTTCGAGCTCATGTTCGGCATCGGCCGCGAGGACGCGCCTCCCGAGATCCTGCCGGTCCCGCTTCCGGTCGAGGGCCACGACGTCCGCCTGCGCGGGCGGATCGATCGCGTCGACCGCGGCCCGGACGATCGCCTCCGCATCGTCGACTACAAACGCGGCAAGGGAAACTTCTACAAGGGACTCGGCGAGAAGATCCGGCGAGGCCACGCGCTGCAGCTCGCCCTCTACGCCCTCGCCGCCGCGCGCATCTTCGATGTCCCGCCGGAGAAGGTCGATGCGGCGATCAAGCCGATCGCCTCGCGCGAGAAAGGAGACCGCTTCTCGTTCGCGCTGTCGGAGTACCACGACGACGTCGCCGCGACCCTCGGCGTTTTCGCGCGCGCGATTCTCGCGGGTCGCTTCCCCGCGATCACGGGTGACCCGCGCGCCGACCACTGCCGGTGGTGCGCGGTCGCGAACTGGTGCCGGACGCGGCACACGCCGGAAGAAGCGTGGGCCTCTCGTCGATTCGAGTCGGCGCTGCGCATGCTCGAGACGATCGAGACGGAGGCGCAGCCGTGACGCAGGCGCCGCTCGTATTCGACTCCGGCCGCCGCAATCTCTTCATCGAGGCGGGAGCGGGGACGGGGAAGACGACGCGGATCGTCCGCGAGGGGCTCCGGATCCTTCTCGACGATCCGGCGCAGGCGCCCGACCGGATCGTTCTCATCACGTTCACCGAGAAGGCCGCGGGAGAGATCGCGGAGCGGATCCGCGACGCGCTCGTCGATCTGCGCGCGTCGTTCGAAAGCGGCACGCCGGGCTGGCCGTCCGGCGCCTCGCGGAAAGTGCTCGCCGTCCCGGCCGGGAAAACCGACGCGTGGCGGAGCGCGTGCGATCGCCACATCGAGCAGCTCGATCGCCTCCGCTCGCAGACGATCCACTCGTTCTGCCAGACGATCCTCGCGCAGTTCCCGTTCGAGGCGGGCGTCGATCCGTCGTTCCGGATCGTCGAGGGATTCGAGCGCGCGCGCCTGATCGACGACGTGTGGCTCGCGTGGGTCGCCGAGGAGACGGGAGGAGAGCCGGAACGCGAGCAAGCGCGCGAGTGGGAGACGGCGCTCGAGCATCTGGAGAGCGTCGAACAGATCCGCTATCTCGTCGTCGATCTCATGGAGCGCCGCGCCGGGATTTTCGACGCCGAAATCCGGCTCGGCACGTTCACCGACATCGAGCCGCTGGCGCGCGAGGCCGTCCTGCAGGTCCGCGCGGTTCCGGAACCGGTCGTCGAGCGGATCGGCGACGAGGCCGTCCTCCGCATCCTGCGTCACCTCCGCGACGCGTCCACGGTTCCCTCGGGCCGCGATGCCTGGATTCGCTGGCTCGCGCCCGTCGCGCCATGGCTCCGGACGGCGAACCTCCCGCGTAAGAAGGAATTCGACGAGCTGACGGGGCCGCTCCGCGTCCTCCGCGGCGCCGACAAGGCCGACAACCTGTACGACCTCCTCGCCGGCGACGCGGCGGCCGAGGCCATCGTGAATCTCGCCCGCCGTTTCATCGAGCGCATCGACGTCGAAAAGGAGCGCCGGGGCGTGCTCGATTTCGACGACCTTCTGATACGTACGGCGCGGCTTCTCGAAGACGCCGGCTTGGCGAAGCAGCTGCGGCGGCGTTTCGATTTTCTCTTCGTCGACGAGTTCCAGGATACCGACCGGCTCCAGGCGCGCATCGTCGAGCGCCTCGCGCAGGACGACGCGGGGAACCTCGCGCCGGGCCGCGTCGTCCTCGTCGGCGATCCGAAGCAGTCGATCTACTCGTTCCGGCGCGCCGATCCGGAAACGTACCGGGCGATGCTCGACAAGTTCGTCGCCGCGGGCGCCGAGACGCCGAAGCTCACCGAGCAGTACCGCAGCGATCCCGCGCTCGTCGACGCGCTGAACACGATGTTCGCCGAGCTGTTCTCGTTGGCGAGCGACGAAGAGGTCTACCGCCCCGGATACACCGATCTGGTGGCGGGACTGACGCCCGGCGGATCGGAGTCCCGCGCGCACGTCCGCATTCTTCGCGCGCATCCCGAAGGCGAAACGTCGTCCGAGAAAGAGGCCACGGCGATCGCATCGTGGCTGCAGCGCCGCGCCCGCGAAGGCGGTCGTCTCGACGAGGTCGCGATCCTTCTCCGGAAGATGACGGATGTCGAGCCGATCCTCGAGGCGCTCGACCGCGCGGGCGTGCCGTACGTTCTGCCGCGCGACGCGTCGATCCTCGAGCGGCGGACGGCAATCGACCTGCTCGCCGTGCTGCGCGCGATCGCGATGCCCTTCGACCGAGGCGCCGAGGTGAGCGCCGCGCGCGGGCCGTACTTCGCGCTGACGGACACGGAGATCGCCGCCGAGTCGGTCCGCTTTCTTTCGCGAGCACCGTTCGATCCCGATTCGCCGTGGGGACGCTTCCGCGCGACGCTCGCGTCCTGGCGCCGCGGCGCGCGCACGGCGAGCATTCTCGAGACCGTCGAGGCCATCCTCGCGGAGAGCGAGATCGAGACGGTCCAGCGCCTCTTCCGCCATTCCGGTCCGGCGCTCGCCGACCTCGACGCCTTCCGCGAGCTCGCGCGCGAGTTCGACCGCGAGGTCGGCGGCTCGCTCGCGCTCTTCGTCGAAGAGATGCTCCGCCGCCGCGATGCGCGGTCCGCGGGCGAGCCGGCGATCCTCGACGACCGCGAGCCGGGTGTCCGGATCCTGACCGTCCACGCCTCGAAGGGGCTAGAGTTCGGCACGGTCATCCTCCCGAACCTCGCCGCATCGACGGCCGGCGACGGACTCGCCGCTTTCACGCTCAACACGACCGGCCGTCTCTATCTCAAGGGCAACGTGACGACCGCGGGCACTCTTTTCCCGGTCACGGGCAACCGTCGTCCGACGGACGTGCAGAAGGAGCGCAACGAAGCCGAGGTCGACCGCCTCTTCTACGTCGCCGTGACGCGCGCGCGGCACGACGTGGTGTTCGTCGTCGATCCCGATGCCGTCCCGAGGCAGTCGTTCTACAAACCGTTTCTCCGGATCTTCGGCTTCGATCCGAAGGGGATGAACGCGCACTTTCCGCAGGAACCGGGAGAGCGCGAAGACGTCCGCGCCGTCGGCGGACGCGACGTGCGCCTCGCGTTCGAGCTCGCTCCCCCGCCGTCGGCCGCGGCGATCGCGCCGCAGCGCCTCGTCGAGCCGCGCATCGCCACGCTCCCACGAGAGGATCGCGTCGAAGACAAGACCGAAGGGCCTTCGGCCGATCGCGGCGAGCTGATCGCCCGCGCCGCGGGTCTGCGGCAGCGGAGCGCGGGCATCCTCCTCCACCGCGTCCTCGAGGTTTGGGACGGCTCGCCGGACAGTCTCGATCCGCTCGTCGGGCGCATCGTCGCCGAAGCGGGCGCGGATTCGAAGGCGGCGGAGCTCGTCCGGCGGCGGCTCGCGTCGATCCAGCGCTCGCCGACCTTCGCGCGCCTCCGCGGCGCGGAGCTCGTCGCGCGCGAGATGACGATCCACGTCCCCGGCCCCGGCGGACTGTCCGAAGGACGGATCGACCGCCTCGTCCGGAGCGACGGCCGCTGGACCGCGGTCGACTACAAGAGCGGCCGCTCATCCAAGACGCGGCTCGAGCGCGACCGGATCCAGATCCGCGGCTACTGCGATGCCGTGCGCGACCTCACCGGCGAGGCGTGCGACGGCCTCCTCTGGTACATCGACATCGACGGCGACGAGGCCGTGGAAGTCTGAATCGAGCGATCCTGTTCCACGCCGCGACGTGAACGACGAACTCCAGAGCCTCCATCCCGCGATCCGAGGCCTCAAGACGATCTGCCGGTGCAACAACATCAAATACCGGACGATCGAGAAGGCGATTCGCGACGGGTGCCGCACGATCGCGCAGATCGCCGCGCGGACCTCGGCGACGACCGGCTACTGCGGCGGGACGTGCACGCCGGTCGTTCAGGATATGATCGAAGCGATCATCATCGAATCGGGAGAGGTCGAATGAAAAGTCCCGTCGACATCTGGCTCAAACCGACGTGAACGAGCTGCCGCAAGGCAGTGACTTACCTGGAAGGTAAGGACGTCGAGCTCGTCCGACACGATCTGGCGAAGGATCCCCCCTCCCGCGCACTGCTCGAGAAGATCATCGATGCCGAGCACCCCGAGGAGTTCCTCAACCGCCGCAGCCCCGCGTACAAGGAGCGGGACCTCGGATCGCGAAAGCTGACGAAAAAGCAGGTGATCGACCTGATGCTCGAGGACGTGAACCTGATCCGGCGCCCGATCGTGCTCCGCGGCGGCAAGGTGTCGTTCGGGTACGACGAAGAGGCGATGGACGGGGTCGTATCCGGTCGGTAGTCGGTTGTCGGTTGTCCGTTGTCGGTTGTCCGGCCGTCATCCCGAGCGTTTAGCGAGGGATCAGGGTCGGGCGGGACGCGCGTGACGCGGCGTCGTCGTTCGGGGGGCGGCGATTCTTCGTCTCCCGCCGACCTGAGTTCGGCGGTCAGGGGTTCCCCACCCGTCCCTGATCCCTCGCTCCGCTCGGGATGACGAGCGCACAACCGACAACCGACAACCGAAATCGTACAATTCGCGCCGATGTCCGACACGGCCGGATTCCTCTTTCCCGTCGCGGCGATCACGCTGATGCTCTGGATCCTCTGGAGCGACTCGGTCCGGCCGCGTCCCATGCCGCGGGCGTGGTACGTCTTTCGCGCGGTGCTCTATCTGGCCATGGCGGGCGTGATGGCGTTCAACGGGTGGCGGTACGCGCGCGCGTTCCGCACGGGCAATTGGGTACTTCTCGGGACGGCAATGGCGATCGGCCTGATCGGCGTCGTTTACTTCGGCCGGAAGGCTTTTCGCAAAGGGACGTAGACGATGACGCTCTGGGAGGTCTCGCTCACCGCCTTCGTCGCGCTGATCACGATGGTGAATCCTCTCGCCGTGGTGCCGCCGTTCCTCGCGCTCACGGACGGCGCGCTGCGGCGGCGCCGGCGCGACGTGGCGCTCATCGCCGGCGTCGCCACGATGGGCTTTCTCGTCTTCTTTCTCGTGGCGGGGAACGTGATCTTCCACTTTTTCGGCATCACCCTGCCGGCGTTTCAGATCATGGGCGGCATCATCTTCTTCACGAACGCCCTAAGGACGCTCGTCGACGACGAGCGCCGCTTCCGCAATCTCCGGCCGCGCGGCCCCGAGGAAGTCACGGTCGAGCCCGTGGATGCGGATCACGCCGATCCGATCGGCGTGGCGATCGTGCCGCTCGCGATCCCGATGCTCTGCGGCCCCGGGGCGATCACCTCGACGATGCTTCTGGTGAACCTCTACCCGGGCCTCGAGAAGCGGCTCGCGGTCATCGCGGCGATCGTCGTGGTGGGGATCCTCTCGTGGCTCGTGCTGCTCCTGGCCACGCCTCTGTCGCGCGTCATGGGAGAGCGGGGGCGTATGGTCTTCACGAAGATCATGGCCCTGCTGCTCGGCGCGATCGGCGTGCAGTTCGTCCTGAACGGCATCCGGCCGGTCGTCATCGACATCATGAGGGCGGCCGGGTAGCCGGCCGGCGCGTCACTCTCTCGCCTGCTGGATCACGACCTCGACGCGCCGGTTCTGCTGCCGTCCCGCGGCCGTGTCGTTGCTCGCGACGGGTGAGGATTCCCCGCGGCCGACCGTCGTGATCCGCGCCGCGTCGATCCCGTTCTCGGCGAGGAAGTCGCGGACCGACGCGGCGCGCGCCTCGGAGAGCTGCTGGTTCATCTCCTCGCTCCCGACGCTGTCGGTGTGCCCCTCGACGAGGAGCGTGAGCGCGGCGTTCTGGCGGAGCTCCTCGGCGATGCGCCGGAGCGTGTCGAGCGCGCCGGGCTTGAGCTGCGACTTGCCGGTGTCGAAGAAAATGCCGGGGAGCGTGACGATGAAGCCGCGCTCGTCGCGGCGGGTCTCGGCGATCTCGGCGAGGCGCTGCTCCATCTGCTGGATCCGCTCGCGCTGCTCCTGGAGAGCGCGCTCGGCCTCCGCGGCGCGCTCTTCGGCGGCGCGGAGCCGCGCCTCGTTCTCGGCGATCTGCGCCCGCAGCACCTCTTCCATGCGATTCAGACGGATCACCGCGTCCTCGCGCTCGACGCGCAACCGTTCGAGCTCCGCGGCGCGTCGGTTGAGCTCGTCCTCGCGCGCGGCGAGCTCGTCGGCGCTCGTCATGCCGCGCAGACGCTCGGCGGCGAGATCCTCGCGAAGCTGCCGGAGCTGCTCGGCCATCGTCCGCTCGCTCGTCCGCTCCCGCTCGGTGATCGCTTGGATCGCCGCCTGCTGATCCTCGATCTGGCGCCGCAGCGCCGCGACCTCGGCGGCGCCGAGGTTTTCGGCGATGGCGCGCTCGTACGCTTCGGCGAGCCGCTGCAGGTCCTGCTCGGCCTGGATGCGCGCCGCGCGGTCGGCCTCGAGCTGCTCGCGGATCCGGCGCTGATTCGCTTCCAGCTCCGCGCGGAGGCGCTCGAGCTCCGCCCGTTCGACTTCGCGGCTCTGGCGCTCACGCTCGAGCTGCTCGCGCAGTTGCGCCGCTTCCGTTTGGAGACGCTGCCGTTCCTCCCGCTCCTGCGCCGCCTGCCGTTCGCTCGCGACCTGCGCGAGGCGCGTCCGCTCGAGGCGGATGCCGGGAAGCAATCCCTCGACCTCGCGCTGCCGCATTTCGTACCACGCCTCGCGCGCGAGCATTTCGGCCTGGTACGCGAGGAAGGAGGCCGTGTCGCTGTTCTCGTTCGCGCGCGCGATGCGCCGCGCGCTTTCGAGCAGCTCCTCGGCGCGGCGGATCGCGTCGGGATCCGATCCGGCGACGCCCGCACCCTTCGCCTGGCCGACGAGCGCCTCCGCGTAGGCGACGTGCTCGCGGGCGGTCGTGCCGCGCGAGAGAGACATGTCCGCCGGCTCGACGATGACCGCGACCGGCATGTCGCCGCCGAAGCGGCCGATGTCTTCGCGGAGGTCGTTCGCCTCGCGCGCCTGGCCGACCCAGGCCGCCTTCGCTTCGGCCGCCTCGGCCGCGAGGCGCGCCTCGAGGGCGTCGAGCTGCGCCGCCGACCGGACGTCACTGCTGCTCGCCGTCGCGTTCTGCCGCGCGGACGCGAGCCGCTGCTGCGCCTCGTTGTAGAGCGAGGTCGCGTACACCGCGGCACCCGCGGCCTCGGCCTCGCGCATCGCGGCCTCCGCCGCCGCGATCTCCTCCTGAACGTCCGCCGGGCTCGGCTGGGCGAACGCCGCCAGCGGCGCGAGAACGAGAACGAGAGAAACGACCAGCGTGCGAACCATAGGGCCCTCCTGCGATGGACGGATTCTATGTGCAAGAAGCGGGCGTGTCATCCCAAGCGTAGCGAGGGATCAGGGG